>NZ_JAAGNW010000072.1:12846-30054 GCF_010645215.1 Burkholderia multivorans
CTGCGCGTCCGCGATGTTCTGCGGCTTGCCGAGCGTGATCTTGCCGCTCTTGCCGTTGCCGTTGTCGCTGATCAGGATCTCGACGCCTTGCGCGGGCTTCGTACCGACGAGCTTCAGGTTGCCCGACACCGGGTTGATGTTGACCGACGACGGATCGAAGTCGATCACGACCTTGGTGTCGTCCGTGCAGCCGGCGTTGCCGCCGATGTTCAGCGCGAACGGAACCGGCGTGGTGGTGGCGCCGACCTTGGTGAACGCACTCGGGCTGATGCGATCGCCGAGCGACACGTCGAGCACGTTGCCGACGCCGGGCGCCTGCCCGTTGATATTGCAGGTGACATCGGAGATGCTGCCGTTGAAGTTGATCTGGCCGTCAAACGCGTGCGCGGCCGACGGCGCGAGCGCGGCGCCGATGGTGCCGATCGCCGCCCAGCACCGCAGAAGGTTCGTATTCATCTATGCATTCCTATATAAGTTGGTCGCTTTCTCGATACCACGCGATCGACAGGTGCGGCGCTGCGTGTCGCCACGCGAAGCCTCTACCGCATTCGATCGCACCACCCTTCGCGCCGGCCCGTTTGTGATTGGAATAAATCGCGAATTGAAGCAGCGCCAGTTTATTTAGATGGCTTTCAGATTGACATCATACGAGTCAGAAACCTTGCCATCTTTCGCGACTTAACTCGTACGACCGATTGAATGTAAAACTATTTATTAATTCTTACCCATCTCATTCGGAATGATCCGAGCCGGGTACGCAAAAATCGCCGGGCAATCAAAGACACGGCAATGGCCGCAATCTCGCGCACACCCTTGCCCTCTCCGATCGGCGCACTGTACCCAGCCGCAGTTAAAATTAAAAATCCATAAGCCAGTTCTTAATTCCATTTCCATCGAGACAATGAAATTTCGAGAATTTCAAGGAAACAACAGAAAATACTGCCGACGTTCCGGGCTTGATCGTTGATCGGGACATGACCCCTCGGATGCGCGATGCGCTGTCCGCGCATGCCGAGGAAGCGGAATCGCGGGTACGGCGGTTCTACGGTGCGACGATCTCGCGCCGATCATCGTGGCCTGCTCCACGGACGAATGCGACCGGCGCATGGGCGGACGCGGCGCCCTTGCCTCGACCACCACCACGCCCTTCGCGATCATCACCCGGGTTTCGCCGCGCGGCCAAACGCCCACGATCCTGGCGCACGAATTCTCGCTGGTGGAATTGCATCGGCGAATCGGCTGGTGGAAGCGGGTCAACGGCGCCATGCCCGTCTGGTTCGACGAGGGCGTCGCCGTCATCGTTTCCGACGACAACCGCTACCTGAATCCCGGCGCGACCGCGGCCGAGCGTTGCGTCATGGAAGGTACGGAGCCGCTCCCGGCCAGCCCCGCCGAGTGGGGACCTCGTGCGGGCAAGGACCGGATGATCCATGCCGACGCCGCCTGTCGCGTCCTGCTTCGATCCGCGATGAAGCAAAAAAAAGCCCGCTGTGAAAGCGGGCGAGAATCCCAGTCAAGGAGGTGTCACACGAACTACGAAGTCAGGTTAAAGCGCCCGCGACGGGCGAACAACGAAGCATTTTCGATATGGTTATCGCGGGCGGGCAGCGGTCGATCGGATGAAACCTGCGCTGGCCTGCCGGCTTCGCGAGGAACGGCGCCATCCCGGCCGGCGGAGAAAGCGCCGCCTGCCGTGTTATATGATCGCGGTTTATCGAAGTGGAAGCAGTCAACATGCAAGTGCTCGTCGACGCCGACGCCTGTCCCGTCGTCATCAAGGACATCCTGTTTCGCGCCGCGCGTCGCGCCGAAGTGCAGCTGACGCTGGTGGCGAATCAATTCCTGCGCACCCCGCCGTCCCCGTTCATCCGGTCGATCCAGGTGCCGGCCGGCTTCGACGTGGCGGACGCCCGCATTGTCGACATGGCCGCCCCGGGCGACCTGGTGATCACCGCGGACATCCCGCTGGCCGCCGCGGTGCTCGACAAGGGCGCGCAAGCGCTCGATCCGCGCGGAAACTGGTTCACGCCGGAGAACATCAAGGAGCGTCTGTCGGTTCGGGAGGTGATGGATCAGTTGCGGCAGGCCGGCATCGACACCGGTGGCCCGGCGCCCTTCAGCACGCGCGACAGCAAGGCATTCGCGGGGCAGCTCGATCGCTTCCTCGCACGGCGGGCTGCGCCGCCGCGCTGAGCGCGCGACATGCGTGAGCAACACCCGGCGGCGCAATGCCGCCGAGGCCGTTCGAATCCGCCGCGCACTCATGGCGCGCGGCGCCGGCTCGAACGGGTCGGAGCAACCCGCTCATGAGCCCGGCAGGTTTAACGGCGACGCATCGGGCGCGGCTGGCCGCCCATCGCGCGCTCGTCCTTGTGCCGGAAATTGATGCGGCCCTTCGACAGATCGTAGACCGACAATTCCAGCGTGACGCGGTCGCCGGCAAGAATACGGATATGATTTTTGCGCATGCGGCCCGATGCATAGGCGCTCACCACCACGCCGTTCTCGAGCGTGACGCGGTACTTGCTGTCCGGCAGCACTTCGTCGACGACGCCGTCGAGTTCAAGCAGTTCTTCCTTGGCCAAATCAATTCCTCCAGTGAGCGTAATGCTGCGCCGATGCAGAGCGCCAGCCAATGCCGCCGACGCCGCATCGCTTCCACGCGGGGTGGATGTCGCCAAGTCGGGGGCGCGACATGCGCGGGACGCCGAGACCTGACACTACGACAAGACGGCGAATGGCCTGTGAAACGTGCGTCAACCGCACGCTCGACTCGCGCCATCGGCAGTAAATGCGGCGTCAATGGCTTGCCCGCATGGCGGGCAAGCCATTGACGCCATACCTTTGGCCCGCAGGCACGGTAAAGATGAATGCGGGAAAGGATCCCTGGGACGCGTGGCGCCCGGGAGCGCCACGGTTCGAGGCGAGGGAATCGCGCCGTCCCGCCGGGACGGCGCCATCCGGCCGCGTTACTGCGGCGTGATGTTCGAAGCCTGCAGGCCCTTCGGGCCGCGCTTCGTTTCGTACGTGACCTTCTGGCCTTCGGCCAGCGTCTTGAAGCCCGTGCCGCGCACTTCGGAGAAGTGAGCGAACAGATCGTCGCCGCCCTTGTCCGGGGTGATGAAGCCAAAGCCCTTGCTATCGTTGAACCATTTAACAGTACCGGTTTCCACTGAATATTTCCTTAAGCAGACAAATGAAGGTGCATGCCCTCGACAAAGGGCACATGAAGAATCAAGAAGGAGAGACCAACGAGAGCCGCGCACCGCGGCAGATGATGAGCAATCGAACAACTTGGAGACTGTGGGCGACGACAGTACGCGACAAATCGCGTTGCGTCAAGGAATTTCCTTCTATACCGGCCGTCACCCGTCATTTTTCGTGTCCGAACCGCGTGAGACGCCTCGATTCCGGCATATCGGGCCCGACATCGCCCCTCCGCCCCGCGTCGCACATGCGGTCGTTCCCGGCGCCTCCCGGGGCCCCAAAAACGAACGCGGCGCGCTCCGCCAGGAAGCGCGCCGCAGTTGCCCTCTCAGGCCCGCATCACGGCTCGTGGCGCAGATAGCCATCCTTGCTCGGGTCGCGCATCTTGTACGACACGATCAGGGACACGGCGCACAACGCGGTCACATACCAGTAGAAGGTCGATTCGCTGCCGATCGACTTGAACCACAGCGCGACGTACTCGGCCGAACCGCCGAAGATCGCATTGGCCACTGCGTACGACAGGCCGACGCCCATCGCGCGCACTTCGGGCGGGAACATCTCCGCCTTGATCAGCCCGCTGATCGACGTATAGAAGCTGACGATCGCCAGCGCGACGATCACGAGGCCGAACGCCGCGTACGGGTTCGACACGTCCTTCAGCGCGTGCATGAGCGGCACCGTGCCGATCACCGCGAACGAGCCGAACAGGATCATCGACATGCGCCGGCCGATCCGGTCCGACAGCGCGCCGAACAGCGGCTGCATCAGCATGTAGACGAACAGCGCGGCCGTCATCACGCTGCTCGCGGTCTTCGCGTGCATCCCCGCCGTGTTGACGAGGTACTTCTGCATGTAGGTCGTGAACGTGTAGAAGATCAGCGAGCCGCCCGCGGTGAAGCCCACCACCGTCAGGAACGCGCCCTTGTGCTGCCACACGCCGCGGATCGTGCCCGCGTCCTTCGACTTGCGCGATTCGCTGGTCGAGGTTTCGTCGAGCGACTTGCGCAGGTAGAGCGAGATCAGCGCGGCGAACGCGCCCACCACGAACGGAATGCGCCAGCCCCAGGCCTTCAGGTCGTCGGTCGACAGCGTCTGCTGCAGGACCACCAGCACGAGCAACGCGCACAGCTGGCCGCCGATCAGCGTCACGTACTGGAACGACGCGAAGAAGCCGCGCCGGCCCTTCAGCGCGACTTCACTCATGTAGGTCGCGCTGGTGCCGTATTCGCCGCCGACCGACAGGCCCTGGAACAGGCGCGCGACGAGCAGCAGGAACGGCGCGAACGCGCCGATCTGCGCATAGGTGGGCAGCACCGCGATCACGAGCGAGCCGCCGCACATCATCAGCACCGAGATCATCATCGCGGCGCGCCGGCCGTGCTTGTCCGCGATGCGGCCGAACAGCCAGCCGCCGATCGGCCGCATCAGGAAGCCGGCCGCGAACACCCCGGCCGTGTTCAGCAGCTGGGTGGTCGTGTTGCCGCTCGGGAAGAAGGCCGGCGCGAAATACAGCGCGCAGAACGAGTAGATGTAGAAGTCGAACCACTCGACGAGATTGCCCGATGACGCGCCGACGATCGCCATCACGCGGCGTCGGGTGTCGTGCGGAGCCAGAACGGTCTGGTCGGTCTGGACGTTCATGGATGGTCTGTTCCTTGAAGTTCTTGTGTTTGCTCGGCGGCCGGATGGCCTGCCGCCGGCCCGCGCGCCGCGATGACACCGGTTCCAATCGCGTGCGCCCCCGCGATTTTAGCGAATTGTAAGTAAACAGGATGTCCGGGATCGCCCCAATGTAGAAAAAAATTCTCCTTCACTGGCATCCATCAAACGAAAACGCCAGCCCGACGCTGGCGTTTCATGCAATCTTTGAAAGCTGCGCGCGGCGTTTACAGACGAATCTCGGGCGCCGTATACCGGCACTCGTAGCGCTTGCGCACCGTCCCGTTCTCGTCGACGCTTTCGAGATACACGTCGAACTGCCAGAGCCGCGCCATGTGCTTGAGCACTTCCTCGCTGTCGTTCGACAGATGGCGGTTGTCGGTCATGAAATGGCGCAGCGTGAGGCTGCGGTCGCCGCGGGTGTTCACCGACCAGACCTGGATGTTCGGCTCGCGGTGATGGATGTCGTACTGCCGCGACAGGGCCTGGCGCACATACTGATAGCCGCTGTCGTCATGGATCGCCGACACCTCGAGCGCATCGCGCATGTCGTCGTCGAGCACCGCGAACAGGCGCATTTCGCGGATCAGGTGCGGCGACAGGTACTGCGCGATGAAGCTCTCGTCCTTGAAGTTGCGCATCGCGTAGTGCAGCGCGGGCAGCCACGGGCTGCCGGCCAGCTCCGGAAACCAGCGGCGGTCCTCGTCGGTCGGCGCCTCGCAGATGCGGCGGATGTCGCTCATCATCGAGAAACCGAGCGCATACGGGTTGATCCCGCTGTAGTACGGCTTGGTCACGGGCGGCTGGTAGATCACGTTGCTGTGCGAATGGAGGAACTCCATCATGAAGCCGTCGGAGAGCTTGCCCTGGTTGTACAGCGTGTTGAGCAAGGTGTAATGCCAGAAGGTCGCCCAGCCCTCGTTCATCACCTGGGTCTGGCGCTGCGGATAGAAATACTGGCCGATCTTGCGCACGATGCGGATCACCTCCCGCTCCCAGGGTTCGAGCAGCGGCGCGTTCTTCTCCGCGAAGTACAGCAGGTTCTCCTGCGGCTCGGGCGGATAGCGGCCCTCCTGCTCCTCCTGCTGCTCGAGCTTGCGCGCGGGCAGCGTGCGCCACAGTTCGTTGACCTGCGACTGCAGGTAGGTCTCGCGCTCGCGCCGCAGCGCGGCCTCCTTCGACAGCGACGGCTTCTGCGGCCGCTTGTAGCGGTCGACGCCGTAGTTCATCAGCGCATGGCACGAGTCGAGCAGTTCCTCGACCCGATCGAGCCCGTGGCGTTCCTCGCATTCGGCCACGTAGTTCTTCGCGTACACGAGGTAGTCGACGATCGCGTGCGCGTCGGTCCACAGCCGGAACAGGTAGTTGCCCTTGAAGAACGAGTTGTGACCGTAGGCGGCGTGGGCGATGACGAGCGCCTGCATCGTCATCGTGTTCTCTTCCATCAGGTAAGCGATGCAGGGGTTCGAGTTGATGACGATCTCGTACGCGAGCCCCATCTGGCCGCGCCGGTAGCTCTTCTCGGTCGACAGGAAATGCTTGCCGAACGACCAGTGGCGGTAGTTGACGGGCATCCCGACCGACGCGTAGGCGTCCATCATCTGCTCGGCGCTGATCAGTTCGAGCTGGATCGGATAGATGTCCAGCTCGTATTGCTCGGCGACCTGCGCGATATGCGTGTCGTACTCCTCGATCAGCTCGAAGGTCCAGTCCGACGGACACGGCAGCGGCTTGCGTTCTGCAGCGTTCATACGCGCTTCCTTAGGCCCGCTCGCGGGCGCTTCTGGGGGGGACGTCCGCGCCGCCGCGGCCTCGGGGTCGGGGTCGGGCCGCGCTGCGTCGTCGTCCTTGCGGCGCGGCGCGTAGCCGCGCGCTTCGTTGTGCAGGTGGCGGGTCGTCATCGGCGTTCAAGTCTCCACGTGCTTCTCGAACAGTTCGCGGAACACGGGATAGATGTCCGCGGCCGATTCCACCTTCTTCATCGCGAGATGCGGCTGCGACAGCGCGAGCTGCGCATATTCGAGCCACAGGTTCTGCTCTTCCGGCGCGACCTGGATGTATGCGAAGTAGCGCGTCTTGGTCAGGATATCCTCGTCGAGGATCTTGCGGCACTTCGGCGAATCGTCGGTCCAGTTGTCGCCGTCGGACGCCTGCGCACCGTAGATGTTCCACTCGGTCGGCGAATAGCGCTCGTCCATCACCTTGCGCATCAGTTCGAGCGCGCTCGACACCACGGTGCCGCCGCTCTCGGTCGAATGAAAGAAGGTGTCCTCGTCGACCTCCTCCGCGCGCGTGTGGTGGCGGATGAACACCACCTCGATGCGCTCGTAGTTGCGCTTCAGGAACAGGTACAGCAGGATGAAGAAGCGCTTCGAGAGATCCTTGCGCTGCTCGTCCATCGAGCCGGACACGTCCATCAGGCAGAACATCACCGCCTGGCTCGACGGCTGCGGCTGCTTCACGCGATTGATGTAGCGCAGGTCGAACGGATCGATGAACGGAATCCGCCAGATGCGCCCCTTCAGATGATGGATCTCCTGCTCGAGCAGCGCGATCTCGGTGCGCCGGTCGGCCGGATCGTTCTCGAGCGCCTCCAGTTGCGCCTCCAGTTCGCGCAGCGCGTTGACGAGCGGCGAGCCGAGCGCGACGCGCCGGCCGAGCGCGCTGCGCAGCGAGCGCACGACGTCGATGTTGTTCGGCGTGCCCTCCGCCGCCCAGCCCGCGCGCACGCTCTTCCAGCTCGGCACGGTCAGCAGGTGGGTCTTGACGAGGCGCGGCAGTTCGAGGTCGTCGAAGAAGTACTGCATGAACTCCTCGCGGCTCAGCTCGAACACGAAGTCGTCCTGCCCTTCGCCCTCGTTGCTGGCCTGGCTGCCGCCGCCTCCGCCGCCGCTGGGCGGGCGCGGAATCTTGTCGCCGCGGATGTAGTCGGCGTTGCCGGGGTGGACGACTTCGCGCCGCCCGCCCGGGCCGTGCCGGAACGAGGGCTCCGCGATGTCCTTGCGGGGAATGGTGATGCTCTGGGTGTTCTGGATGTCCTTGATGCTGCGGTCCCGCACGGCGTCCGAAACCGCGCGGCGAATATAGTTCTTGACGCGACGCAGGAAGCGTTCGCGGTTTGCAATGCTCTTATTCTTGCCGGCCAGCCTGCGGTCGCTGATCTGATGAAGCACTCCCGGTCTCCCGCTCGAAAGTCGATGTGCCGGGAGGCGCGCCGCGCATGCCGGGATCCCGGATGCGGGCGGCGCCTCGCGGGCCGCCCGCGCGGCGCAGGCCGCGCGGACTTCGCGTGACGCAGGTCATGACGACTTGCGCACGCGCAGGTACCAATCGCACAGGAGCCGCACCTGCTTCGGCGTGTAGCCCTTCGCGACCATCCGGTTCACGAAATCCTCGTGCTTGCGCTGTTCCTCGGCGGAACCCTTCGCGTTGAACGAAATGACGGGCAGCAGCTCCTCGGTGTTCGAGAACATCTTCTTCTCGATCACGACGCGCAGCTTCTCGTAACTCACCCAGGCCGGGTTCTTGCCGCCGTTCGCCGCCCGCGCGCGCAGCACGAAATTCACGATCTCGTTGCGGAAGTCCTTCGGGTTGCTGATGCCGGCCGGCTTCTCGATCTTCTCCAGCTCGGCGTTGAGCGACGCGCGGTCGAAGCTCTCGCCCGTGTCGTGGTCGCGGAACTCCTGATCCTGGATCCAGAAATCCGCGTACGTCACGTAGCGATCGAAGATGTTCTGCCCGTATTCCGAGTACGACTCGAGATACGCCGTCTGGATTTCCTTGCCGATGAACTCCGCGTAGCGCGAGGCGAGCACGTCCTTCACGAACGACAGATACTTCTGCTCGGTTTCCGGCGGGAACTGCTCGCGCTCGATCTGCTGTTCGAGCACGTACATCAGGTGCACCGGATTCGCCGCGACCTCGGCCGAGTCGAAATTGAACACGCGCGACATGATCTTGAACGCGAAGCGCGTCGACACGCCGGTCATCCCTTCGTCGACGCCCGCGAAATCGCGATACTCCTGATACGACTTCGCTTTCGGATCGGTGTCCTTGAGATTCTCGCCGTCATAGACCTGCATCTTCGAGAACAGGCTCGAATTCTCCGGCTCGTGCAGACGCGTGAGCACCGAGAACTGCGCCATCATCTTGAGCGTGCCCGGCGCGCACACGGCTTCCGCGAGCGACGAGTTGCGGATCAGCTTCTCGTAGATGCGGATCTCCTCCGACGCGCGCAGGCAGTACGGCACCTTGACGACGAAAATCCGGTCGAGCAGCGCCTCGTTGTTGCGATTGTTGCGGAACGCCTTCCATTCCGACTCGTTCGAGTGCGCGAGGATGATGCCGTCGAACGGAATCGCGCCGAACCCCTCGGTGCCCTTGAAGTTGCCTTCCTGGGTCGCGGTCAGCAACGGGTGCAGCACCTTGATCGGCGCCTTGAACATTTCGACGAACTCGAGCAGCCCCTGGTTCGCGAGACACAGGCCGCCCGAATAGCTGTACGCATCGGCGTCGTCCTGCGCGTACTGTTCGAGCTTGCGGATGTCGACCTTGCCGACCAGTGACGAGATGTCCTGATTGTTCTCGTCGCCCGGCTCGGTCTTCGCGATGCCGATCTGCCGCAGGATCGACGGATAGCGGCGCACGACGCTGAAGCGCCGGATGTCGCCGTTGTACTCGTGCAGGCGCTTCACGGCCCACGGGCTCAGGATGCTCTTCAGATAGCGGCGCGGGATGCCGTACTGTTCCTCGAGGATCGGGCCGTCTTCGTCGTAGTCGAAGAGGCCGAGCGGCGATTCGTTGACGGGCGAGCCCTTCAGCGAATAGAACGGCACGCGCTCCATCAGTTGCTTGAGGCGCTCGGCGATCGACGACTTGCCGCCGCCCACCGGCCCCAACAGATACAGAATCTGCTTCTTTTCCTCGAGCCCCTGTGCGGCATGTCGGAAGTAGGCGACGACCTGCTCGATCACCTCCTCCATGCCGTAGAACTCTCGGAACGCGGGATAGACCTTGATGACCTTGTTCGCAAAGATGCGCGACAGGCGCGGATCGTTGCGTGTATCGACCTGCTCGGGTTCCCCGATCGCCTCCAGCATGCGTTCGCCGGCTGCCGCGTACGCTGATGGATCGTTTTTGCAGAGCGCGAGATACTCCTCCAGCGAGAGTTCTTCCTCTCGCGTTTTCTCGAAGCGGTTCGCGAAGCTGCTGTAAATATCCATGCTACCTCCTCGCCTGAGTCTGAAGACGTTCTTGCTCACTAAGATCACGTAGAAGCAGGACCGTTCGATTTCATCCTAAACCTATTTGGTTTTTTTTTCACGAAGAACCTCGGTGTCTTGCGTGTTGCGGGAAACGTGTCTTGGAAAGCAATTTTTGCTGCCCTACAATCTTCATCCCGACACACGCCGATCCATGCGCCGTGACGCCGATGCTCTCTCTTCGGGCATCGAATCGTCTCTTCCATTGGATGCACGCGCGACACACACGAACCACCGCCCCCTGCTTCCCTATACGCGCGACGCATCGTTCGCGACGACAGAGAAAACCCGACGTTACAATTTTTCGGTGCGCGGCCCTTACGGAGATACCCGCACCACGCGCGACGTCAATCCCCTCTCGACGGCGCGGGTTGATGCGCATCATGCACACGCGCCGCTCGCATGCATCAAGCAAAACGCCCGCTTGAAGCGGGCGTTTTGCTTGATGCGGACCATCCGAATTGGGGTGGATTCACGCGCGCGCTCAGAACGTCTCCCAATCGTCGCTGCCCGCCGCCACCGCGCGCGGCGCGGGTTCGGGCGCGACCGCGCGCGGTGCGCGTTCGACAGCCGGCGCGGGTGCACGCGGCGCGACAGCCGCCGGTGCGGGCGCAGGCGACGGCGCGACCCGCGCGACGGGCGCGCGGCTCGGCATCGCCGCGACGGCGTCGGCCTGGCGGCGCAGCGCCGCGTCGTCGATCTGGAACACCGCGACCGTCGCGCGCAGACGGCCCGCCTGCTCCTCGAGCGACTGCGCGGCGGCGGCGGCTTCCTCGACCAGCGCCGCGTTCTGCTGCGTGACTTCGTCCATCTGCGTAACCGCGCGCGCAACCTGGTCGATCCCGGTGCTCTGTTCCTCGGAGGCGGCCGCGATCTCGCCCATGATGTCGGTCACGCGCTGCACCGCGCCGATCACGTCGCTCATCGTGCGGCCCGCTTCGTCGACGAGCGCCGAGCCGCTGCGCACGCGCTCGACCGAGGTGTCGATCAATTCCTTGATCTCCTTCGCGGCGGCCGACGAGCGCTGCGCGAGGCTGCGCACCTCGCCCGCCACCACCGCGAAGCCGCGGCCTTCCTCGCCGGCGCGCGCGGCCTCGACGGCCGCATTCAGCGCGAGGATGTTGGTCTGGAACGCGATGCCCTCGATGATCGCGATGATGTCGGCGATCTTGGCCGAACTTTGGTTGATGTCGCCCATCGTGCCCACCACCTGCCCGACCACGACATTGCCCTTCTGCGCGATCTCCGACGCATTCGCGGCGAGCGCGCTCGCCTGGCGCGCGTTGTCGGCGTTCTGCTTCACGGTGCCCGTCAGCTGTTCCATGCTCGACGCCGTTTCCTGCAACGCCGCCGCCTGCTCCTCGGTGCGCGACGACAGATCGATGTTGCCCGCCGCGATCTGCTTGGCCGCGGTCGCGATCGACTCGCTGCCGCCGCGCACCTCGGCGACCGTCTCGACGAGCCCCGTCTGCATCTTCGCGAGCCCTTCGAGCAGCAAGCCCATCTCGTCGCGTCGCGTCACGACGATCCGGCGGCGCAGTTCGCCCGCCGCGATCGCGTCGAAGTGGCTGAGCGCGTCGGTCAGCGGCCGCGAGATCGCCTGGCGCAGCGTGATATAGGACAGGAAACCGGACACGAGGCCCGCGATGAGCGAGGCGAAGGTCACGATGCGGGTCACCTCGAATACGCTCTGCGCGTGCTCGAAGCCCTGCTTCGCCTGGGTGAACTGGTAGTCCCGCAGCGTCTGGCCCGCGACCGCGAAGTCGTTGAACACGGCCTGCATCTGCTTGGCCTGCTCGACGATCCTGGTCTTGTCGTTCGCGAGCACCACCGGGCCGAATGCGTCGAACGACTGCTGGACCCGCTGCCGTTTCGCCGCCACGTCCTGCGCGAGCCGGTCCTCGTCCTCGTCGCGCGGCAGGTCGAGATATTTCTTCCACCACATGTCGGAGGTCGCCCGCATCTCTTTCGAGCGGTCGAGGGTCGCCTGCACCTCCGGCTCGCCGGCCATCAGCGCAGCGCGGTCGAGCGTCAGTCGCTCGCGCGCGGCGAACAGTTCGGCGGCCGCCACGTTGACCGCGCTCGGCATCTGGTTGGTGAACGTCTCGCGGTTGGCGTCGTTGGCCCGGCTCATCCCGATCAGTCCCAGTGCGCCGAGCACGCACAGGAGGACCGAGAGAAACAGCATGGTGACGCCGATTCGTGCCCTGATCGTCAGGTTCTTCAGCATATCGTTCCCTGTCACGCTTCATGTAAACAAGACCGAAACAGGTGCGATTTCTCACCTTTTCGGGAGAAGCAAACGCTTCACTAGTTGCGTTTACGGCGCGAAACAAGAAGACTTAATGCGATTTTTATCTTATGACGAATAAAAGAATCTATCGGTGCACGATTCGAAACAATAAAAAGCTGTCGAATTGCTTTCAGCGCGTCACCGAGGGAAGCGCTCAGGCGTCGAGTTCGGCGCGCGTCGGGATCGACGGCTGCGCGCCCGCGCGCGTGACCGACAGCGCGGCTGCGCGCTGCGCGAAACGGATCGCGCCGTCCGGGGCGTCGCCCGCCGCGAGCCGGGCGGCCAGGCCGCCGATGAAGGTATCGCCCGCCGCCGTCGTGTCGACCGGGGTCACGCGCGGCGCGGCGTAATGCCGCGCGCCGCCGTCGGCCAGGAGCGCGAACGCGCCCTGCCCGCCCAGCGTGATCAGCACGTTGCGCGCGCCCGCCGCCTGCAGCGCGCGCGCGGCCGCTTCCGCCTCGGCGGGGTCGCGCACCGGCAGGCCCGTCAGCGCGGCGGCCTCGACCTCGTTCGGGATCAGGTAGTCGACGAGCGGCAGCCAGTCGGCCGGCAGCGGCCCGACTGCGGGCGCCGGATTGAGCACGACCGTCTTGCCGTGACGCCGCCCCGCCTCGAGCGCGGCCTTCACCGTGCCGACCGGCGTCTCCAGCTGGCAGATCACCACGTCGGCGGCGGCGAACGCGGCGTCGTGCCGCGCGATCGCCTCGGGCGTGACCTCGCCGTTGCCGCCTGCGACGATCACGATCGTGTTCTGGCTCGCATCGTCGACGACGATCAGCGCGACGCCCGTCGAAGCGGTCGTCGTGGTCGTGATCGCGGCGCAGTCGATGCGCTCCGCCTCCAGTCCGGCGCGCAGCGCGGCGCCGTGGTCGTCCGCGCCGACGCAGCCGAGCATGGCGACGCGCGCGCCGAGGCGCGCGGCCGCGACGGCCTGGTTGCCGCCCTTGCCGCCCGCCGCCTGCGCGAAGGTGCGCCCCGCGAGCGTCTCGCCCGGCTGCGGCAGCCGCGGCGAGCGCACCACGAGGTCCATGTTGAGACTGCCTACGACCAGCACCTGTCCGGCGTCGCCCGACGCCACATCATTCTTCTTCACTTCAGTCATGCACCATATCCGGACCCCGCCGGCTCCACATACACCGCGGTCGATTCCCGCAATACCAGTCGCGGCGACACCACGCGCCGCCGCTTCGGTCCCGTCGTCGCGCCGCCGCCGATCCGTTCGATCAGCGTCTGCGCGGCCATTTCTCCCAGCGCCCGCACCGACTGGCCCACCGTCGACAGCGCCGGGTACGTATACCGCGACAGCTCGATGTCATCGAAGCCGATGATCGAACAGTCGGCGGGCACGCGGATGCCGCGCTCCGCCGCCGCGCGCAGCGCGCCGATCCCCATCAGGTCGTTGCCGGCGAAGATCGCGCTCGGCCGGATCGAGTCGAACAGCCGCGCGGCCGCATGATAGCCGCCCACGCACGAAAAATCGCTTTCGGCGATCGCGCCCGGCACGATGTCGATGCCGCGCTCGGATGAAGCCGTGCACGCGGATCGCGCTCACCGCCGTCTCGACCGGCCCCGTGATGCAGCCGATCTTCGCGTGGCCGAGTTCGAGCAGATGGCGCGTCGCGAGGTACGCGCCGCGCTCGTGGTCGATCTGCACGAGGTCGGCCGCGAGGCCCTCGCTGTTGCGATCGACCACGACGAGCGGCTCGCGCGAGTCGGCGAGCGAATCGGCCAGCACCGCGTCGTCACCGGCCGATGCGATGATGAGCCCGTCGATGCGCTTTTCCTGCAGCACGCGCAGGTAGTTGCGCTGCTTCGCGGGATCGTCGTCGGAATTGCAGAAGAACACGCAATAGCCGCTGATCGCGCACTGATCCTCGATGCCGCGCGCCAGCTCCGCGAAATACGGATTGGTGCTGTTCGGCACCACGAGGCCGATGGTCGCCGTCGCGCGCGCCTTCAGCGAGCGCGCCACCGCCGACGGCACGTAGTTGAGCTGGCGGATCGCCCGCTCGACTTTCGCCCGTACGTCGGCCGACACCGGCCGCGAGTTGTTCACCACGTGCGATACCGTGGTGAACGACACGCCGGCGATGGCCGCCACATCCTTGATCGTCGCCATTCCCGTTTTCTCTCTGGTTTGTTGTTTTCCCGCGCGCTAGGTCCGGGCGCGCCGGCTGCGATAGGTGTCGAGCACCACCGCCACCACGATCACCGCGCCGGTGATGATGCGCTTGGTCGGCTCGTTCGCGCCGATCTGCGCGAGCCCCGCCGCCAGCACCGAGATGATCAACACGCCGAAGAACGTGCTGATCACCGAACCCCGCCCGCCCATCAGGCTCGTGCCGCCGATCACGACGGCGGCGATCACCTGCAGTTCGAGGCCGGCGCCCGCGTTCGGATCGGCGGCCTCGAGCCGCGAAATCTGAAAGAGCGCAGCCAGCCCCGCCAGCGCGCCCATCAGCGCAAACACGAGGATTTTATACGGGCGCGGGTTAACCCCGGCAAGTCTCACCGCTTCTTCGTTGGTACCGATACCGATCAGGTAGCGCCCGAACACCGTGCGCGTCAGCACGAACTGCGCCGCGATCATCACCGCGACCGCGATCAGGAACGCCGGCGAGATGCCGAGCGCGATCGGATTCGAGAGGAAATCAAACGCGTCGCCGATATAGGCGGTGCGCGAATTGGTGAGCTGGTACGCGAGGCCGCGCGCGGCTTCCAGCACGCCGAGCGAGACGATGAACGACGGGATCCGCCAGCCCACCGTGATCGCGCCGGTCAAGGTGCCGGCGGCCGCCGCCGCCGCCATCCCGAGCAGCGCGGCGGGCAGCGGCCCCCACTGCCACTTGAGCGCGGCCACGCTCACGACCGACGCCGCGAGCGCGAGCACCGAGCCGACCGACAGGTCGATCCCCGCGATGATCAGGATGAAGGTCATGCCGACCGACATCACGACGAGATCGGGGATCTGGTTGGCGATCGTGCTGAAGGTGTCGTAGGTGAAGAAATGCGCGCTGAGCGTCGAGAACAGCGCGATCATCGCGACGAGCGCGCCGGCGAGGCCAAGGTAGTTGGACAGGCCGAGCCGCGCGCCGGACCGGCGCGCGGCGGCCGGCTCGACGGACGGGGACGGGGCGCTGCCGTCGCGCCCGGAAACGGGTTGCTGGTTCATCACGAATGTCCTGGGTGTGAAACGCCTGCGCGATCGGCAGGCTGGGAAGCGTCGAGGGCATGCAGCTGGGCGTCGCGACGGGCGTAGCCGGCGAACGCGGCGGCGAGCAGCGCGTCCTGCGTCCACGCAGCGCGCTCGAACACCGCCTCCATGCGCCCCGCCGACATCACGCCGATCCGGTCGCAGATCAGCATCAGTTCGCGCAGGTCGCTCGACACCACGACGAGCGCGCGCCCCTCGCGCGCGAGCGCGCCCATCAGCGCATAGATGTCGAATTTCGCGCCGACGTCGATCGCGCGGGTCGGCTCGTCGAACAGCAGTACGGCCATGTCGCGCGCGAGCCAGCGGCCGATCACGACCTTCTGCTGGTTGCCGCCCGACAGCTCGCCGACCGGCTGCGCGGCGCTGTGCGCGCGGATCCGCAGCGCGTCGATCTGGCGCTGCGCGAGCGCGGCCTCGCGGCGCGCGTCGACGACCCCGCCGCGCGCCACGCGCGTCAGCTGCCCGAGCGAGACGTTCGCGGTGATCGAGTGCGGCAGCAGCAGGCCTTCGCCCTTGCGATCCTCGGTGATCAGCGCGATGCCCTGGCGCACCGCGTCCGCGGGCGAACCGATCCGGACCGGCTGCGGCGGCGTGCCGATCGACACGCTGCCGCGCTCGGCGCGGTCCGCGCCGTAGATCAGGCGCAGCAGCTCGGTGCGGCCGGCGCCGATCAGGCCGGAGATCCCGAAGATCTCGCCCGCGCGCACCTCGAACGACACGTCGCGCACCGCCTGGCCGCGCGTGAGCCCGTCGACCTTCAGGCACGGCGCGCCGATGCGGCGCTCGCCGAGGTCGATCCGTTCGCCGATCTCGCGGCCGACCATCAGCGCGACGAGCCGGTCGGTGGACAGGTTGCCCATCCGGTCGACGTGCACGAGCCGGCCGTCGCGCAGCACCGCGACGCGCTCGGCGACCCGCGCCAGCTCTTCGAGCCGGTGCGAGATGTAGACGAGCGCGACGCCGCGCGCCTTGAGCCGGTCGATCTGCTCGAACAGCAGTTCGACCTCGCGCGCGGTCAGCATCGCGGTCGGCTCGTCGAGAATCAGCAGGCGGCAGTCGCCGATCAGGTTGCGGGCAATCTCGACCATCTGCTGATGGCCGATGCCGAGCGCGCCGACCGGCGTGTCCGGATCGATCGCATCGAGCCCGACCTGCGCCATCGCGGCGCGCGCGTCGTCGCGCAGGCGGCGCCGGTCGATCACGCCGAAGCGGCGCGGCAGGCGGTTCAGAAAGAGGTTTTCGGCGACGGTCAGCGTCGGCAGCAGGTTGAGTTCCTGCATCACCATGCGCACGCCGAGCGCCTCGGCCTGGGCCCGGCTCGCGGGGGCATAGGGCGCGCCCGCGAGCTGCATGGCGCCGGTGGTCGGCGTGACGAGCCCGCCGACGATCTTCGAGAGCGTACTCTTGCCGGCGCCGTTCTCCCCCGTCAGCGCCAGCGCCTCGCCCGGGTAGAGCGACAGCGCGACGTCGGCCAGCACCGGCTCGACATAGGTCTTGCCGATCCCGGACACCGTCAGCACGGGGGTCGTGGAAGTTGAATCTGGTGCAGTCGAATCCATCGCGATCCTGTT
>NZ_JAAGNW010000073.1:0-5762 GCF_010645215.1 Burkholderia multivorans
GCGATGCCCTTGGTCGATTCGGCCAGCATGCTCTGCAGGCTGTTGATCATCTGTACCGCCGTGTTGTAGTTCTGCATCAGCTGCTGCATCTTGAGCTGGCTCTGCTGCACGAAATCCGATGCGCGGCCCGCCACCGATTCGAGCGCCGCCTTCACCGACATCAGGTCCGCCTTGTCGAGGCCGGTCGAACTCTGCAGCGCGGTCAGGATCGTCTTCATGTGATCGAGGCTGATCTTCCTGCCCGATTGATAATCGACCTCCGGCAGGCTCCAGATGTAGTCGCACACCCGCTTGCCGTCGATCTTGATGCCGACCGAATCCATGTAGCTCACGACGTCCTGCCATTCGCGCGACTGCATCCCGTCCGGGCCCGACTGCTCGATCATCTGCTGCAGCTTGGCGACCATCGCGGCGAACTTCGCCGGATCGTGGCCGGGCGCGGCCCGCGCGGCCAGGAACTCGTCGATCGTCAGGTCGTTGACGAGAATACGGTTGTCGCGCAGGTAGGCCACGACGTCGTCGGGCAACGGCGTCTTGTCATCCGCCTTGACGAGTTTCGCGAGGGCGGCTTCGACCTTGTTCGCCATGTCCAGCGCCTCGCGCGAGATGTTCGACTTCTTCTGCATGTCGTCGAGCTTCGCGCTCGTCTGCCGGCTCAGCAGATCCATGATCACCAGCATCATCGCGCTGCTGTCGCCGATCGGATGCGGGTTCATCACGTTGCGGCTGACATCCTCGGGCGCCGTCGACAACCGGCCCGCGTCGGGCAGCGCCCCTTGACGTTCGATAGCAAGATTCATCGTTGTTGCTCTCCTGGTTGCGCGGCCTGACGCCCGCCGCCTTCGTTCCGACCGCTCGTCCGCGCCGGCTGTCCGTGCGTCGAGGCATCCGGGGCTACGCTCGTTGCCGCAGCACCGACACCTGCATCGTAGGCGCGGGCGTTCGGGGCGTTTTCCGGAATTCGGCGGGCAGTTGCGTTTTTCTCGCGGCGCCGCCGCGTGCGGTTTCAGGTGATGACCTGAGGGGATTTCAGCGTCGGATCGGCGATCATGCGACCAACGCAACGACACGACGTATTCGCTGGGGACCTGATGCAAGTTGTACGAATGATGTTCGGCTGCTGCGGCGGCCAGATTCGAACCGCCGGGACCAATTACCGCGTGCCCGATCACTGCGTCGTCATGACGCAAGCCGACGCGGCGCTATGCGATGCGGGCGCCGACTCCGATTTCCAGACGATCGACTTCTATCCGGCGCACTTCCGCCAGGTGTTCGCGGAAATCGCCGAACTGGTCGACCCGGATCCCCACGCGCGCTTCTGGCCCGAGCCGCTGCGGATCATCGAGGCGCCGGTCGCCGTGATCCGCATGGTGGACCTGCTGAGCCGCACGTCGCCGCCGCTTTTGCTGCGCTTCGTTTACCTGTATTGCCTGGGCGTCGATCGCGCCTATTTCTCGCGGCTGCTGCACCACATGATGGCCGGCGACACGGCGTTCGTCGATTTCGTCGAGACCAACGCGCTGCAACCGTGGACGGTCGCGCGCTTCGCGGACGGCTTCGGCCTGCCGCTGCGCAAGTTCAACATCCTGTTTGCCGAGAAATTCGGCATGCCCGCGAAGCGCTGGCTGCTGGAGCGCCGGCTCACCCATGCGCGGCATCTGCTCACCGCCACGTCGCTGCGGGTGCTCGACATCGCGCTCGAATGCGGCTTCGCGAACCACGCGCACTTCACCGACAGCTTCCGCAAGCACTTCCTCTGCAATCCGACCCAGTACCGGCTGCGGACCACGCAGCCCGAGCGCTCGGCGGCCTGACTCTCTGCGCATCATGGATATCGAATCGGTCAATCAACAGCTGTCCCAGCTCGTGGACAAGGTCGGCAACGACGTCGAATCGAAAATGTCGGCGTCGGATCTCAACAACCCGGCCAGCATGCTGCAGGCGCAGTTCGCGATCCAGCAGTATTCGGTGTTCGTCGGCTATCAGAGCGCCGTGCTGAAAGCGGTCAAGGACATGCTGTCGGGCATCATCCAGAAGATATGAGCCCGCTGTCCGCCGATGCGCGCCGCCTGATCGCCGAGGCCGGCCTCGCCGCCGTCAATCACGGGCTGCATCGCGAGGCCTGGGCGATTCACGCGGCGCTGCCCGCGCTGATTCCCGATGCGCACGACCGGCTCGCGCTCGAAGCCGTGATGCTGATCGGCCTCGGCCGAAGCGGGTCGGCCGCGCGGCTGCTCGAACGCGCGAGCGCACGGCACGCGCAGCTGCTCGCGCCCCTGCTCGCGCCGTCCGCCGCCGCCCCTCGCGGCGCACCTCAACCGCTCCGTTCAAAGGAATCCTGATGGAAGTCAGCGCTGCCCAATCCGCCGTTCAGGTCCTGCAATCGCAGACCACGGCGCAACCCACCGACGCCGACCAGATCGGCGCATTCACCCGCGCGCTGTTCGGACAGGGCACGCAAGCGCCCGAACAGCACGCCGTCGATCGCTTCCAGCAGGTGTCGCAGCAGGTGGACCGCGCGCTCGCGCCGGCGCGCGACGCCGAACCGACGCTCGCGAGCCCGCTCGAGATGCTCACGACGCAATCGACGATGCTGCGTTCGATCATCGAGGTCGACCTGATGGCCAAGACGGCGGGCGCGGTCTCGCAGGGCGTCAACAAGCTGGTGAACATGCAATGACCGCACGGGGCGCGCGCTGGCTCGGCATCGGCCTGCTCGCGTGCGCGCTGGCCGGTTGCAAGACGGAGCTGTACAGCAATCTGCCGGAGGCGGAGGCGAACCAGATGCTCGCGCTGCTGATGCTGCGCCACATCGACGCGGACAAGAAAGTGGTCAAGGACGGCAACGTGACGATCCGGGTCGAGCCCGATCAGTTCGTCAACGCGGTCGAGCTGCTGCGGCAGAACGGCCTGCCGGCGCGCAAGCTCGCGACGATGGAGGAGATGTTTCCGTCCGGCCAGCTCGTCACGTCGCCCGCGCAGGAACAGGCGAAGATCCAGTTCCTCAAGGAGCAGCAGCTCGAGAAGATGCTGCGCGCGATGGACGGCGTGATCAACGCGCAGGTCTCGATCGCCGAGGGCGCCGCGCAGGACCGGCGCGACCCCGACCCGCCGTCGGCGGCAGTGTTCGTCAAATACAGCCCGGAGTACAACTTCGCCGCGCGCGTGCCGGAGATCCGCAGCCTGGTCGTCACCGGCGTGCCGAACCTGAGCCCCGAGCGGGTCAGCGTCGTCGTGCAGGCCGCCGATTATCGCTACGCGCAGCCCAGCCCCGCCGCGCCCGGCCTCGCCGGGCGTTTCGAGGATGCACGGCTGCGCGTGGCCGGCGTACTCGCCGCGCTGGCCGTCTGCGCCGCGCTCGCGGGCGCCGGATACGGCTGGCATCGGCGGATGCGCCTGCGGGGCCCGTCCTCATGACGCCGAGCGCGATCGCGCCGGCCGTGTCGCGCCTGCACGCGCTCGCGTGGCGGCCCGGCGCCGACATGCATCCCGGCTGGTGGCCGGCGCTGGATCTCGCCGCCTGGCGGGACAGCTATGCGCATCCCGCGTGCCGCGCGTCGATCGATCGTCTGATCGTCGCGCGGCGCGGTTTTCCGCAGGCGGCGTTGCCGCCCCGGCTCGAGGCGTCCCAAGCGGCCCTGGTCGCACTCGAACCCCGGCTCGACACATTGATGGTCGCGCTCGGCCTGCTCGCGCACGGACGCCCCGACTACCTGCTCGTACAACCGTATCGCACCTTGCTCGCGGCGCAACTCGGCGAACAAGGATGCACGCAACTCCTCGCCCTGTGCCGCGATCGTCCGGTGCGCGGGCCGGATCTCGCGCCCGACCAGTTCCTCGATGCGCTGCGCGGCAACGGCATGCGCTGGTGGCGCGCGGACGCCGCCGCATGCGTCGCCGCGCGGCTGCTGAGCACCGTGCTGCCGCCCGCACCGCCATCGTCGTCATCGCCGCCCTGGCCTGCCGCCCCGGCCGACAACCAGCGGGGCCGGGCATCGGATTGGCTCGTCAGAATGGGACGCCTGCTGTGACCGATTTCCCGATCTCCATCACCTACCTGCCCGGCCCCGCGCCCATCGAATCGCTGATCCCCGCCGCGACGCTGGCCGGCTATGTCGGTGCGGCGTCGATCGTCGAGCGCGCGCAGGCGCACGCCGCGCGCGTGCTCGACGAGGCGCGCGGCACGCTCGCCGACGCCGAACGCGACGCGCGCCGGCTCCGCGAGGACGCCCAGCGACAAGGGCTGGCGGACGCCGCCGCCGAGCTGGCGCGCATGCGCGCGGACCTGATCGGCGAGACCGTCCAGTGGCTGGTCGACGAAGCCGACCTCGAAGCGCAGATCGCGACGCACCTCGACCACCGGCTGCGGACCTTGATCGCGAGCGTCGTGGAGCCCTACCTGCGCAACCGCGACGCCGTCGAACTGCTGCTGGCGCAGGTGCGGACCTGCATCGCCGCCGACCAGCGCGCGTCGCCGCTCGTGCTGCAGGTCGGCGCGGCGAGCGCCGAGCGCATCCGCGCCGCCTTGGGGGACGCGCCGCACGTGCGCGTCACGGTCGGTGCGGCGCTGCGCGCCAACGAGGCCCGCCTCGCCTCGCCGCATGCGATCGTCCACTTCGATCCCGACCAGCATCTCGATCTGCTGCTGTCCCGCCTGTTGTCCGCTCCTTCAACCGACTGCGCACCGACGCCCTCGAACGATGATGAACCGCATTGATCCGGCGGCCGCCCGGCCCGCCCCCTCCGCCGCGCCGGCCGGCCCGGCCGCCACGCCGCTCGCGCGGGAAATCGTCCCGGCCGGCTCCGCGCTCGATCTGGCCCAGGAGGCGCTCGCCGACCTGCCGCTCGATTTCGGCACGATGCCGCGCGAGCTTGCCGGCGTGTCCGCCGAGTCCTTCGCCGAGACGATGGAGGATATCGGTTTCGTGGTCGGCACGCGCATGCGCGAACCGCGTCGCGCGCAGGCCGACGGCTCGGCCGACCGGCCGCGCACGCGCGCGATGCTGCAGCAGTTGATCCGGCAGATCGGCGCGGTGTCGGCCGCGCAACTCGACGACCTGCGGCGGCGCCTTCCGGGGCTCGACGAACTCGAGGACGTCGGCGACGCCATGCGCGCGGCGGGCATGAACGACGGCGAAATGGCGCTGCTGCTCGGCGCGCTGCTGGAGGAAGGCAAGCTGTCGGGCGCGCGCCGCCGGCGCGCCGAGGCCCAGCTTGCCGCCGTGCTGAGCGGCGACGAATGGGCGTTGCAGCTGTTTGCGCATCTGGAGTTCGGCCGTTCGGGCCATGCGGGGCTGGCGGAACTGCGTCAGATCTATCAGCGAGCCGCCGCGCGCGAGCGCCGCCTGACGCAATGGTTCGACGAGTTCCGCCGGCTGCCCGACCGGCGGCGCAAGCTGAAGACGCTGATCCGCGCGCTCGCGTTCGAGCTGTCGTCCGCGGGGCCTGCGATGGATGCACGGCTGGCCGCCGTGATCACCGACCTGAAGCGGATCCTGCAATTCCTCGGCGTCGAGGATCATTGCACACGCTGCGCGGACGGCCTGCGGGCGACGAACGTCGACGGCGATGCGCTGATCGCCGCGCTGCTCGAGATCGTCGAACAGAGCTGGCTCAGCGCCGCGTGGCTCGGTGCGCAGACGCAGCGGATCGTGCCCGATGCATCGCTGCGGTATCGCCACGCGAAAGGCATGATGGAACTGGTGAAGCTGCTGCCGGACGACTGCTTCGACGACGCCGACCAGCGCGCGACGATCCTCGAT
>NZ_JAAGNW010000073.1:5772-7672 GCF_010645215.1 Burkholderia multivorans
GAGGCGTTGATCGATGCGCAGGGTTGAGGCGGGCGCGGCGGACGCGATGCGGGACTGGCCGGGGTTTTGATGCCCGTCGTGCGATCGGGCGCCGCGCCCTTGTGGCAGACACGATGCCCGGTGCGACTTGAACGCATTCACCGGGCACCCCGTTCAACGATGGCTCAGTTGCTGGGAAGACGCGCCATCAGCATGTCGCGCGCCTCTGTAAAGGCTTCTCTCCGCACGCTGGTGACGTTCGGCTCCCATAGCGGATTGAGCGGAACATGGAATCCCTGCTTCTTGGCGTCGGCAATCAATTCCGCCAGTTCGGCTGCATCGTGCACGATACAGATTTCATCGAAGCGGCCGATGCGTTCCGGTAGCGCGAACGCGGCGGGATAGTTGGCCGTCGGATCCGCCGCAGGACTGCCCGCGTCGGCATTGTGATGGATCACCGGCTCGCCGTCGCCGACCAGGGCCTGATTGAGGATCGGGATCATCGCGCGAATCCTCGGCGACGCATTGCCGATCTCCTTGTCCTCTTTTTCATAGAAAACCGCCGGATTGCCATAGGCGGCCCGAAGCGGCTCGGGAACGGGGGACGTGTAACGATCCATGCGCGCCTTGAAGACCGAGTGCGCGACATCCGGAACCGGGACGTTGTCCTGCGGACCGAGATCCTCCATCCGCGGAGCGATCACGAGCAGATCGTAGTCGGCCGTCAGCGGCTTGGCGTCCGGCTTCGGCGGCGCCAGCACCTCGATCGGCTGCCCCTCGTGCGTGATGGCGTAGCGCATCCCAGCGCCGGCTGGGACCGGCTTCGCCTCGAATGAATAGACCTTCCCACTCGGCGCCTTGGCTTCGAACGCGACCGGATTGCGCTGTGCGTCGTACTTGATCCGATCGATCATCCCCATGCCCAGCAGTTCATCGAGGCGCGCGCCCGATACGGCGAGCGGAACCTTCTTCGCATACTGGTCGCGCAGGCAACTTTCGACTTGCCCGTTGAACTTCGCGACCCGCTCGGCGTTGTTCTCGAGTTTGCTCCACCGCTGGTCGACGCAGATGAACGCCGCCTGCGGCCCCCAGTTCGCGCTTTTGCCCTTGATGTGAAAGCCCTTGGTCGGCTGGCCGCTTTCGATGAGGCTCGTCGCGATCGGTTCGACCGGTCGGATGCCGATCAGACATGGATGCTCCGCGGCGGATTGCTGCAACTTGATCAGGTGCGACGGGACGATGCCCGTCTCGCTCTTCACCCGCTCGACCATGGCTGGCAGCCGCGATGCCTGATCGACCTGAGCGCTCTGCGGCCGGTTGTTCGTATCGACGGCCGGCGTCCCGTCCACCGGGAGGCGATTGCCCCCGCCGACCTGCACGGACATTTCTCTCATGCTGTGCTCCTTCTGAAACGTGATGGGGATGAAGCTCGTGTACCGATGCCGGGCGGCGAGGCGCGAACGGCCAAGCCGGTTCGCCCGCGCTTCCGCCCGGAATACCGCCGTGCGCAATTCACTGCGCCGCGGATGGGCCCGTCACGCCAGACGATCGGGATCGACCCGCGACGTCCGGATGCTGACCGTGCCCATCTGCCGCAGCTCCGGATGCGCTTCGCACAGCGCGCCGTGGTTCTGCTCGTACGCGTCGTGGATCGCAAGCACATCCCCGGTCGCGCTCGTATAGTTCGCCGCCATGCCGGCGACGCGCTGATACAGGTTCTCGTGCTGGAGATCCGTGCTGGTCGGGCCGAAGAAGTCGTCGCGCAGCGTATCCAGCGTCAGTGGATTGCGCGGCGTCTCGATCGCCCGCTGCAACGCCGGCTGCCGGGCCACGTGTTCCGCGAGCCGTTCGGTCGACCGGAAGGCGGTGCCGGACGACGGATTGAATTCGTCTGCGCCGTTCGCCATCGCCATGCCGACCG
>NZ_JAAGNW010000073.1:7682-17114 GCF_010645215.1 Burkholderia multivorans
TCGCGGGCGCGGCGATGCCGAGCGTCGCGGGCTCGACGATGTCGAAGCGGTCGTAGAGCGGCCCGTCGCTCAGCGTATTGAGCGCCAGCAGCGCGTCGCAGGTGCCGCCCGATTGCGCGCCGGCGGACGGCATGCCGCGCAGGTTGGATTCGACCGCGAACGTGCCGGTGGGCTGCCAGCGGTTGACGCCGGTGCCGTGGGGAAACGCATGGGTGCCCAGCGCTTCGTGGAAGGTCTGATCGGTGCCGCCCTGGGTGCTGAACAGCAGGTTCTGGTACGCATGCATGAGCGGGCTGTCGAGCGCGAGCTGGATCTCGTCGGACGCCATCATGAAGGGCCGCTCCGGCAGGCCGCTCGCGCCGGGTTCGATCGGCGCGCCGTCGCGGGCCGCGCCGTTGATGTTGGCGTAGACTTTCGCGCCCGCCGTGTTGACCTTGGCGCCCAGCAGCTGATCCAGCTCCGCCTGCCGATCGCCGTCCGCGGCCGTGACCGCGACGTTGCCGAAGCCCAGCCCGTGCAGATGCGCGGATTCGTATCCGACGGGAAACGGCTTGCCCTGCGCGTCCAGCGGCTGGCGCTCGCTGCGCATCCGGCTGATCGGGTCGTCGAACAGCGGCGTGCGTATCACGTCCTTGAATTCGTCGAAGCGCGCGCCGAACTGGCTCGCCACGCCCTCGCCCAGCGGCTTCATCACGTCCCGCAGCACCGCCTCGTTCTGCGCGCGCTTCGTCGCGTCCGGCTGGTTCATCAACTGCCAGACGGTCGTGCCGAAACCGCATACCGCCTTGACCTTGGTCAGCAGGTTCTTGAAATCCTGGCCCGCCGCGTATTCGCCCGACGGCGACATCAGCGGCGTCTCCAGCTGCGCGACGATCCACGCCGCCCCCTCGCCGCCCTCGCTGGTCTTGCGGCCGATCTGGTCGGACTTCGGGTCCGTCATCGGCGTGAGCATCGTGTCCTTGAACACGTCGGCGAGCGGCTTCTGGCTGCCGTTGAAGTGAACCGTGCGCGCGGGCGCGCCGTCGCCCGTCAACACCGGCGCCAGCACGTCGGCCAGGCGCGATGCGTAGGTGTCGAACACCTTGCCGACCGTGCCCGGACGATCGAGCACCGCCATGCTGACGCCCGCCTCGAACAGCCGGCCGTTGGTCAGCGCGAGCTGCTGCGCCGCGTTCAGCGTGATGCCCTTGGCCGTCGAAACCGCGGTGGTTTCACCCGTCCGGTTCGTCTGGGTGATGTCCTTCAACCCACCGTTCTCGATCTGCGCCTGCAATTGAATCGGCGGATGGTTGGGTTGGATCGTGCGCATCGTTCACCTCGCAATCGTGATAAGCCATGAAGTACCTGCCCGATTGTCGATGCGTAAAATCAACCCCGCTTCTGTATCTTTTCGGCCTCTATCAGTTATCGCGAGTGCGCCGCTTTCGACAGAAAGGACGGCTTTTGCGAAGCCGCCGCGCCTCGAATCGCCAGAATGCGTCGCATCGACATGAATCGATCCTCAGCCGCCGCGCCGCGCGCCGCATCACGGCCGATTGTGATAACGCGCCCACAATCGTTCGATCACCTCGATCGCCGCGCGGCGCGCCTCGTCCAGTTCCGGCGTCGCCGTCCGCTCGGGCGCCGCGGCGCCGGCCTCGCGCAGGGAGGCAATGCACGCATCCCGCCGTTCGCCCCGCACATCGGCCGCCAGTTCGTCTTCCAGTCTCGTCAATCGCACCATCGCCTTGTCCTCAATGTTCTTCGCCTCACACGTCGAGCGGGATCGACACCAGATGCTCGCCGTTGCGCAGGCTGATCGCATGCCGGCTCAAGCGGACGATCGCATAGCCGTTCGGCAGCACGCCGCCTACCTGCAGGCGCATGCCGTTCGCGAGCACGACATAGATCGAGCTCGCCTGACCGCCGACCGTCACCACCGGCGCGGGCAACAACGACTGCGCGGCGTCGACGGCGGGAATCGCGTCGTAGATCGCCGTGAAGCCGTCCGTGCCGGCCTGATTGAACGCCTCGATCGCCGCATTCAGCGCGGCCGTCCTGCCCGCGTCGAGCTTGCCGCTCACCATCAGCGTCCGGCCGGCCAGCGAGACGCCGATCCCGTCGAGCAGGTCCGCCTTCGACAGCGCGTCCACCAGCCGCTCGAACTGTTGCGCGCGATCGTTGATCACGTGCCAGGTTCGCAACCCGGCCACCGCCTGCAGCTGCGCGACGGTGCGTCGCCAGTGGCCGTCGGCCGCGATCGCGCCGTGGATCTCGACCGCGCCCGGCGCACCGGTGCTCCGCACCTCGATGTCGCGATAGCCGTTCAGCATCAGCACGTCCTTGACGTTGCCGCGCAGCGTATCCGCGCACTGACTGGTGTCGCGCACCTGCACGCCGCGCGCGCGCAGCTCGCCGCGCAACTGCTCGACGGCCTGGCTGCGCGCGCACGATCCGCTCAAGCCCACCGTGCCGTCCGGCTCCCGCGTCGCCTGCAGGCCGTCCAGCGCGGGCGCGCGCAGCCGCGCGGCGAGCCAGGCGTCGAGATCGGGCGGGCGCGCCGGGGCCGGCTGCCACAACGCCAGCACGAGCGCGCCCAGCAAGCCGGCGCACGCGAGCGCGCCGGCCGCCTGCACGCCGTTCGGGCGCCGCGCGCGCGGCACGTGGCGCGGCGGGACGCGCGCCACCGGGAGCGCGTCGTCGGCGCCGCCCACGATGAACGCCAGCCCCGCGAGATCCACGACCACGTGTTCCGGCAACGGCGTCGCCGCATCCCAGCGCGCTCCGGCGACCCACACCGGCACGCCCGGCGACACCGTCACGCCGTCCGCGCCCACGTTCAGCACGGCGCTCGCCTCGTCGTCGAGCACCAGCGCGAGATCCGCGTCCGCGCCGCCGATCCGCAGCGGCCCGTCGGGCAACACGAACGGGTGCCCGGCGAGCGGGCCGTTCAGCCATCTGAGCTTGCGCGCCGTCATGTCTGCAGCCAGGGTTCGGCTTTGATCAGGAACAGCCGCACCGTGTGGCGCTGGCTCTTGTGGCGCGTCTTGAACAGATTCCCGAGCAGCGGAATGTCGCCCAGCAGCGGGATCTTCCGCTCGCCCTCGCTCAGCTCATCCTGCACGAAGCCGCCGAGCAGCAGCGCCTGCCCTTCCTTGAGCAGCGCATGGGTGGCGATCTCCGAGTTCAGCGTCTGCGGCAGCGGTTCCTGCTTGCTGATCGGATCGGTCTGCCGGCCGTCCTGAACCATCAACGTCAACATGATTTCCTGTTTGCCGGGATCGCCGATCACGCGCGGCGTGACCCGCAGCAGCGATCCGGTCGAGATCGATTCGAGCTTAGCGACACGCTCGGCGCTGACCTTCGTATAGAACGTGATGTTGCGATCCAGCACCGCCTGCATGTTGTCGAGCGTGACGACCGACGGCCGCGACAGGATCTGCGCCTTCGCGTTCTGCTCCAGCGCGCTCAGCCGGACCATGAACTGGCCGGTGTTCGACACGACGGTGGAGAAGCTGCCGGCATCCGGCGTATCGCCGCCGTTGAAGCTGACGGAACCGCCGCCGATGCGCGCCGACGCCGACCAGTCGACGCCGAGCATGCTCAGATCCTGCGCGTTGACGTCGCTGATCGCGACCGAGATCTCGACGAGCTTCGGCTTGCGGTCGAGCTGCGCGATCAGGTCGCCGTACAGCTTCATGTTGGTCTGCTTGTCGCGCACGATCACGGCGTTCTGGCGCGCATCGGCGGCGAACATCGGCAGCAGGCGGTCGCTCGCCGGCTGCTGGCCCTGGTTGTCCTTCAAGGGCAGCGCACGCCCTTGCGCCATGTCCTTCAGGACCGACACCACGCCCGGCACGACCACCTGCTGCGACCGGTAGGCGTAGCGGGTATCGGTCGCGGTCGCGTACTGCAGCGGAAACAGCTTCACCGCTTCCTGATTCTGCGCGTGGTGGATGGTCTGCTCGTCGAGCCGCTTCGCGAACTGGGTGACGCGCTCGATGCAGATCGGCACGCCGCGCGCCTCGATGGCGTTCGAGGCGGGGATCGCCTGCACGAAGCACTGCCGGGCCTCGAGCAGCCCTGCCGCGCGCAGCTGCGGAATCAAGGTCGACGGCGGCAGATAGTCCGGCGTGATCAGCGCGCTCGACACCTCCTGCGCGCGGTACACATACAGCGTGAGGCCGTCGTAGTACCACGCGAGCTGATAGAGGCGCGCGAGCCGATCGAGCGCCGCCTCCGGCGTGCGGGCGTCCACGGATCCGATGAACGATCCGTCGATCTTCGGGCTGACGACCACCGGCGTGCGATAATTCGCGCCGAGGTCGCGCAACACGTCGGACAACTTCATACCGCGCGTGCTCAGGAAAAACGGCGCGATGCCCGCGGTCGGAATCGATTTCGCCGGTGCCGGCGCAACGTGCGCCAGCAGGCAGCCGGCGAGGAACGCACGCCACGCGGCGCGCACACGGCAGGCGCGCCGGTTCATGCCGGTCTCCAGGCCGCGCGCGGCGCTTCCTTGAGCGCCGCATGATGCGCGCCCAGCCAGCGCGCGATCGCGACCTGCTGTTCGAGGCTCCCGCGCAGCGCGGCGGAGCCCGCTTCCGTATCGTGACGGCGCACGAACACCAGCGCGTTCGCGGCGTCGAGCCACAGCGCATCGTCCGTTTCGCCGCGCAGCGACATCAGCCAGAGACACGCCTGCTCCAGCCAGCGGCCGTCGATCGGCGCGACGTCGACCTGACAGCCGACGCACACGCCCGGCGCCGCCG
Source organism: Burkholderia multivorans (assembly GCF_010645215.1). Lineage (GTDB taxonomy): Bacteria > Pseudomonadota > Gammaproteobacteria > Burkholderiales > Burkholderiaceae > Burkholderia > Burkholderia multivorans_A. Next base: position 12,434 of record NZ_JAAGNW010000073.1, read on the forward strand.
CCGCAGCCACGCACCAGCCGGCGATGCCGTCGATCGTCAGCGACCAGCGGCCCTGCCGCCAGACCCCGGCCGAAACCGTTTCCAGACGCTGCAATGCGGGCGGAAATTCCATCGAAATCATTTCATCCATGCATCAAGATTTTTGAGATAAATCTTGATAAGATCGATCCGGTGATCACCTGAATTCCTAAATAAATCGAGGCGTGCCGCCCCTCGATCCCATGTTGACTCCACCATGCCCGTCGTCACTCATACCGCCATTCCCGCCGAAGTCCGCATCCTGATCGTCGAAGATCACCCGGTCGTGCGGTTGGGTCTGAAGAACCTGCTCGACGCCGCGCCGCCGCTGAAGGTCGTCGCCGAAGTCGAGGACGGCCTCGAGGTCTATTCGGCGTGCCAGCGCCATACGCCGCACATCGTGCTGCTCGATCTCGGCCTGCCCGGGATGAGCGGCATCGACGTGATCCATCAGCTGCGCCGCCGCTGGTCGGACCTCGGCATCGTCGTGATGACCGCCGACACCGCCGAGCCTCGCGCCAGCGCCGCACTGCTCGCGGGCGCGAACGGCTACGTGCTGAAGAACAGTTCGCAGCAGGTGCTGCTGGAAACGCTGTGGAAGGTCTGGCGCGGCCATACCGCGCTCGATCCGGCGCTGAACGCCGCGCAGATCGGCACGCCGTCCGCCGCCCGCGCGGAGGTCGCGCTCACGCCGCGCGAACGCCAGGTGCTCAAGCTGATCGCCGAGGGCTGCCGCAACCGCGACGTGGCCGAGCGCCTGACCATCACGATCAAGACGGTCGAAACCCATCGCCTGAACCTGATGCGCAAGCTCGACGCGCACAACGCAGCGGACCTCACGAACTGGGCGCACCGTCTCGGCCTGAATTGAGACGGCGCGCGCCGGTTCAGGTGAACTGAATCGCGATCAGGTCGGCCAGATCGCTCAGATCGCGGCGACTGACCCAGCGGCCCGAACGGATCTGCCGCTCCTGCTGCTCGCTGCCTTCGCGCACCAGATCGAGCCCGCCTTGCCCCGCACAGCCCTTCAGCGAATGCAGGATGTTCAGGATGCCTTCCGTATCCTTCGCGTGCCACGCCACTTCCGCCTGCTGGTGCAGTTCCTTCAGCGTCTTGCGCAGCTGATCGCGCATCATCTGGTCGTTCCAGTCCAACAGCGGCATGTTCGCCATCGCATTGGGCGCCAGCTCCATACCGCGCGCCAGCTGCGTGGCGGCCACCCGGTTCAGCGTGCCCGCCATCTGTTCGAGCGACACGGGCTTGGTCAGGTAGGCGTTCATGCCCGCCTGCCGCGCGCGCTCGTGCTCCGCCGGCCTCGCATTGGCCGTCAGCGCGACGATCGGCGTGTCGGCATCGAGGATCTGCTCGTCCGCATGGCGCCAGCGGCGCGTGGTCGCCATCCCGTCCAGGTCCGGCATCCGCACGTCCATCAGCACGAGATCGAATACCTGGTTGCGGCCCAGCGCGAGCGCCCGCTCGCCCGAGGCCGCGGACTGGCACTGGTGGCCCAGTTCGCGCAGCATCTTGCCGACGATGTCGCGATTGACGGCGACGTCGTCGACGACGAGCACCTTGAGCGCCCACGGGCACATCGCCGTCGGCCGCGCATCGTCCTGCACCGCCTCGCCGCGCAGCACCTGCGCGACGCTGCGGTGGAGCTTGCCGGGCAGGTAGCACAGCTCCGGCATCGCCAGGAGCGGATTGTCGCCGTCGACGGGCTCCATCCCCCAGCTGCGCAGTTGCGCGTGCAACGACGCGGGCGCCGTCACGCAGCCCGCGAGCGGCTTCGGCGCGACCTCGCCGCGCTGCAGCGGCAGCAGCACGGTAAACCGCGTGCCGCGCCCGAGCTGGCTGCTCATCAGGATCTCGCCGTTCATCAGGTTCGCGAGCCGCGCGGCGATCGGCAGGCCGAGCCCGTTGCCGCTGTCGTGCGCGCGCACCTGCACGAACGGCTTGAAGATGTCGAGCTGGTACGACGGCGGGATGCCCTTGCCGGTATCCTCGACGATCCGCGCGAGCAGGCTGCCGCGCCGCTCGACGACGAGGCGGATGCTGCCGAAATCGGTGAACTTGACCGCGTTGCCGAGCAGGTTGATCAGGATCTGCCGCACCCGCAGCGCATCGAGCCAGATCTGCTGCGGCACGTCGGGCGCGACGAAGGTCGACAGCGTGAGATGCTTTTCGTTCGCGCGCAGATGGATCGTCAGCATCGCCTGATCGAGCAGCGGCAGCAGCTGCGTCTGCTCGTAGGCCAGCTCCAGGTGGCCCGCCTCGATGCGCGAGTAGTCGAGCACGTTGTTGACGATCCCGAGCAGATAGCCGGACGACTGCTGCGCGACGCCGACCAGCTCCTGCTGGCGCGGCTGCAGCTGGCTGCGCGCGAGCAGCGCGAGCGCGCCCATGATGCCGTTCAGCGGCGTGCGGATCTCATGGCTGATGCTGGCAATGTGCTCGCTCTTGCGGTGATTCGCCGACTCCGCCATGCGCTTCGCCTCGTTCAGCTCGCGGGTGCGCTCGTCGACCTTGTTTTCGAGGGTCTTGTGATACGCATTCAGCGTGCTGAGCAAGGTGTTGTACGCGCGCGCGATCCGCCCCAGCTCGTCGTCGCGGCGCGCGGGCAGCCGGCGGCCCCAGTCGCCGTCGCGCTGCGCGTCGAGGGTCTCGACGATCAGCCTGAGCGGCCGTCCCAGTTGCCATTGCAGGATCTGGAACACCACGACGATGAGCCACAGCTGCATCACGAGCGTCCACGGCACGGTCTGGCGCAGCAGGGTCATCACCTTGTCGGTGACGGCCGCCGTCGGGAAGATCACCGCAAGCTGCCAGTGCGGGCCGTCGAGCGGCATGCACACCACGTACTGGTTGTTGACGCGCCGCGAATAGCTCTGCGCGCACATCGGCAGCTGGTCCAGCACCTGGTTCAGATCGGCGGGCACCTCGCCGTCCGACCACAGCAGCTCGCCCTGCGCGGAGCGCAGCACGAAACGCGGCTCGCGATCCAGATGCAGGTCCTTGCTGAACTTCGACAGATCGCCGATGCGCAGATTCTGCCCGGCCATCACGCCCGACTCGCGATCGATCGCGGCCGCGGCCACCCGCACGAAGCCGTGCGAATCGCGGTGCGCATCGCTCCAGTGCATGTCGCTGCCCGCCTGCGCCGCGCCGCGCAGCGACATCAGCATGGTGAGCTTGCGCTGCAGGTCGGCGGCACTCGCTTCCGCCGCGCGATACAGCACGATGCCTTCCGTCGGCAGCAGCAGGAACGCGTCGCGACGGCTCTCCGGATCCGCGTCGCCGAAGATCCCGAGGATCTCCCGCGCGCGATGGACGAGCGCCGTGTCGCCGCGCGCGTCGGCGAACGGGACGAACATCGTGTGCGGCGATGGTTCGGGCGCCGGATCGAGCGTGTTCAGGCGCTGGTTCAAGGTCTTCCAGACCCACAGCAGCGCGCGCGTATGGCGCTGCGCATCGTCGAAGCGGCGATTCTCGCGGCCGACGATCGCCTTCAGTTCCCAACTCAGTACATCACGCAGTTCGCTCTGCGTCCCCGTGTAGCGGTAGTAAAAGCTGATTGCTTCGGACAACATCCAGAACGAAACCATCGCGCAGCAGAGGATCGCGACGATACGGGCCGTCAGCGATTTTTCCCAGAATGGGCGCATGTTTTCTTTCCATCAAGATTCCAGCGTATGCAGTCCTTATGTCATGGCTGCACAGGCCCTTTTCAGGTCTTCGCCGGATGGTTCGTGCGGCCGTGATTATAGAAGATGCGTCGTGCCTTTCCGCAGAGGAAGGGTTTTTTCTTCAGGAGTCGCATGGATTTGCAAACGGAGCGCAAGCTGGAACAGTTCCTGCGGCTGCTCGAATTGCCCTGCTCGCGCATCGCTTCGCGCCTCGAATTCGCCCAACCGCCGCTGCGCGTCTTCATCGAGGCCGTCGGCGCCCGGCTGGTGCTGTCCGTCACGCGCCCGATCGACGCCGCGCGCCGCGACGACGCCCTGCGACGCCTTGTCGCACGCTGCGACCCGGCGCGCCACGGCGGCCTGATCCTGCGGGCCTGCGCGCTGCGCCGCGACCTGATGCTCAGCTGCACGCTCGACGCCGCGCACGACGTCGGCGCGTGGCTCGACGCGCATCGCACGCTGCGCCGCCTGCTCGACGCACATGCGGGGGACGCGCGGTGAACCGGCTCAGCCGCTGGCTGGCGCTCGTCGCGTCGCGCCAGGACCTCGCGCTCGCGGTGCTGCTGCTCGTCGCGGTGTTCATGATGATCGTGCCGCTGCCGACCGGGCTCGTCGATCTGATGATCGCGTTCAACCTGATGATCGCGATCATCCTGCTGATGATGTCGCTCTACATCCGCGACCCGCTCGAATTCGCCGCGTTCCCGTCGGTGCTGCTGATCACGACGCTGTATCGGCTCGCGCTGACGATCAGCACCACCCGCCTGATCCTGCTGCAGGCCGACGCGGGCGAGATCGTCTACACCTTCGGCAGCTTCGCCGTGGGCGGCAATCTCGGCGTCGGGCTGATCGTGTTCGTGATCATCACGATCGTCCAGTTCATCGTCATCACGAAGGGCTCGGAGCGCGTCGCCGAGGTCGGCGCGCGCTTCTCGCTCGACGGCATGCCCGGCAAGCAGATGAGCATCGACGGCGACATG
>NZ_JAAGNW010000073.1:17124-28541 GCF_010645215.1 Burkholderia multivorans
CAACGAGGCGCGCCGCCAGCGCGGCCTCGTCAAGAAGGAGAGCCAGCTGTACGGCGCGATGGACGGCGCGATGAAGTTCGTCAAGGGCGACGCCATCGCCGGGCTCATCATCATTCTCGTCAACATCCTGGGCGGGACGGCGGTCGGCGTGTTCATGCACGGCATGAGCGCGAGCGAGGCGATGTCGACCTACGCGATCCTGTCGATCGGCGACGGCCTGATCGGACAGATTCCCGCGCTGCTGATTTCGATCACCGCGGGCATCATCGTCACGCGCGTGCCGGGCGAGGTCCGCCAGTCGCTCGCGGCGGACCTGACCGAGCAGATCGGCCGCCAGCCCCAGGCCTTGTGGCTCGCGGGCGCGGTGCTGCTGGTGTTCGCGGTGCTGCCGGGCTTTCCGGTGGTCTACTTCCTCGCGCTCGCCGCGCTGATGCTCGGCGGGGCCTGGCTGCTCAAGCGGCGCGGCCGCCGCGCGGGCGCGGGCGGGCCGGCGGCGCATGCCGCGAGCGCCGCGGCGCCGGGTGCTGCGCCCGGCGGCGGACCGTCCGACACCGCGATGACGCCGGGCGCCGTGCCGCTGATGATCCGCTTCGCGGAATCCGCCGCGCGCGCCGACAAGCTGGCCGATGCGCTGGAGGCGCTGCGCTGGCGCACCTTCGAGCAACTGGGCCTGCCCCTGCCCGACATCCACCTGCAGGCCTCAGCCGGCCTCGACGCCGGCACGGTCGAGGTGCTGCTCTACCAGGAACCCGTGCTCGCGCTCACCGTGCCGCGCGACCTGCTGCTCGCCGATGCGCGCGGCGCGAGCGTCGCGCATAGCGAACGCGTCGACACCCTGCCGTTCGGCAAGCTGCGCCTGCACTGGATCGCACCGGCACAGGCCGATACGCTGGCCGCGCTCGGCATCGTGCTGCACCGGGACGAAGCGCGCATCGCCCACTGCCTGTCGCTCGTCGTCGAGCGCTTCGCGAACCAGTTCGTCGGCGTGCAGGAAACCCGCTTCCTGATGGATGCGATGGAAGCGCGCTATGCGGAACTCGTGAAGGAAGTGCAGCGCCAGATGCCGATCGGACGGATCGCCGACGTGTTGCAGCGGCTCGTCGAGGAAGGCATTTCGGTGCGCGACCTGCGCAGCATCTTCGAGGCGCTGATCGAATGGGCGCCGCGCGAGAAGGATCCGGTGATGCTGGTCGAGTACGTGCGCATCGCGCTGCGCCGTCACATCGGCGCGCGCTATCGCGCGGGCCAGGCATGGATCAGCGGCTGGATGATCGGCGACCGGATCGAGGCGATGGTGCGCGAGTCGATCCGCCAGACCGCCGCCGGTTCCTATTCGTCGCTGGGCGCCGACGCCAGCCGCGCCATACTCGCCCAGATCCGCGCCGCGCTCGCCGACGCCGACCTGCGCCGCATCGTGCTGCTGACGGCGGTCGACGTGCGCCGCTTCATCCGCAAGATGGTCGAGCGGGAATTCGGCGGCCTCGCGGTGCTGTCGTTCCAGGAAATCGGCGACGAGGCCGAGATCCGCGTGATCGGCACCGTCGACCTGATCGGGGAGCCCGCCGATGCGCTCGCCTGACCCCGCCCTGCTGCGCGCGCGCATCGCCGCCCGCCTCGCCCCGCGCGGCGATGCGCCCGCTGCGCAGATTCGCTTCGGCCGCGTGACCGAGGTCGGCCCGACGCTCTTGCGCGCGACGCTGCCGCAGGTCGGGCTCGCGGACCTCTGCCGCCTCGAACCTGCCGGCCTCGATGCCGAAGTCGTGTCGATCGAGGGCGACACCGCGCTGCTGTCGCCGTTCGCCGAACCGCGCGGCATCGCCGCCGGCGGCGCGGTTCGGCCGCTCGGCCGCGCGCACCGGATCCCGGTCGGCGCGTTCCTGCTCGGCCGCGTGGTAGACGGCCTCGGCCGTCTGATCGATCCCGGCCCGCCGGTGCCGGATGGCGCCGCCTGGGTCGATCTGGCGCGCGCCGCGCCCGATCCGCTGCGCCGCGCGATCATCGATACGCCCCGGCCGCTCGGCGTGCGGGCGATCGACGGCCTCCTGACCTGCGGGCGCGGCCAGCGCGTCGGCATTTTCGCGGCCGCCGGCGGCGGCAAGAGCACGCTGCTCGGCATGATCTGCGACGGCAGCCTCGCCGACGTGACCGTGCTCGCGCTGATCGGCGAACGCGGGCGCGAGGTGCGCGAGTTTCTCGAACACACGCTCACGCCCGAGGCGCGTGCGCGCGCGATCGTCGTGGTGGCCACCTCCGACCGCCCGGCGCTCGAACGGCTGAAGGCGGCCTATACCGCCACCGCGATCGCCGAGCACTTCCGCGACCAGGGGCGCGACGTCCTGCTGATGATGGATTCGCTGACCCGCTTCGCGCGCGCCGCCCGCGAAATCGGTCTCGCCGCCGGCGAGCGGCCCGCCGCCGGCAGCTATCCGCCCAGTTTCTTCGCGCGCCTGCCGGGCCTGCTCGAACGCGCCGGTCCGGCCGCCGCGGGCAGCATCACGGGCCTCTACACGGTGCTCGTCGAGGGCGACGACCTGAACGAACCCGTCGCGGACGAAGTGCGCTCGATCCTCGACGGCCACATCGTGCTGTCGCGCAAGCTCGCCGAAGCGAATCACTATCCGGCGATCGACATCGGCGCGAGCGTGAGCCGCGTGATGAGCCAGATCGTCACGGCGCCCCATCGCGCCGGCGCGGCGCGGCTGCGCCGGCTGGACGCCGTGTATCGCGACATCGAGCTGCTCGGGCGGGTCGGCGAATACCGACACGGCGCCGATCCCGAAGCCGACGACGCGCTCGCCCGCCGCGAGGCGATCCGGCAATTCCTTTGTCAATCCGTCACGGATAAAACCTCTTTCGACCAAACGCTCGAACAGTTATGGACCACGGTGGACGCTCGACCCTGACCACGCTCATGGCGCTCAAGGTGCGGCGCGAACGCAACATCCGCGCCGCGCTCGCGCTGCTCGACCAGCGCGAAACCGCGCTGCTTGCCGACAAGGCCGCCCTGCTCGACGAACGGCGCGCGCTATGGAATGCCTGGCGCACCTGCATCGCCGTCGACGGGGTGCACGATCACGCCTCGCTGCAAATGCTCAAGCACGAGCTGGCCGGCTATCACCATCGCGACCAGACGCTCGTCGATCGTATCGAGCTGGTCGACGCGCAGTGCACGGAGCTGCGGCTCGAACGCGATCAGCAGCGCGCGCTGCTGCGTCGCGCGCAGATCGATCACGAAAAACTCAAGACCCTGCTGGAGTGACACGATGTCCGTTCAGTTCAAGCCCGGCCTGCCGGCCGGTTCGCGTGCGGCGGACGTCGCCGGATCGCCGCGCGGCGCGCCGGGCGCCGCCGCGCCGGAAGCTGCCGCGCGACGCTTCGCCGATTGCCTGTCGCGGCCCGGCGGCGAGCGCGATGCGCGCGACGGCGACGACGAGGCGCGCCGTCGCCGCCTGTCCGTCGCGCGCGCGGCGGCGGCCCGCCTCGAACGGCTCGACGGCCGGCCCGGCGCGGCCGCAGATGCGCTGAGCTGGCGCCTGACCAGCGGCCGCTTCGCGGGGCTCGTCGTGCAGGCATGCGTGCAACACGGCACGCTGACCATCACGCTCATCCCGGTCGACGCCGGGCAGCGCGCGCTCGCCGCGCGTCATCGCGCGCGGATCGAAGCGGCCTGCGCCGCCCGTTTCGCGGGCCCCACCGTCGTGACGTGGCGCGCTGCGACCGATCCCGCTTGACGCCGAGACGGCCGCCGTCCTGCGCACGCTCGGGCATGGCCGCGCGTATCGGCGCGACGCGGATGCGCTGACCCTGCTGTTTCGCCGCGGCGGCGGCGCGGGCCTGGTCCTGACCGGCCGCACCGACGACGCCGTCGTGCGCCTCTGGTGCGACAGCGCGCAATGGTGCCGCTGGATCGCCCCGCTACTGCCCGTCGCCGACTGGCACGCCGTTCCCGACGAATTGCACGCGGCGCTGGCCGCCTGGACCCTGGCCTGCGTCGCGCCGTGCGCGGCGGCTTCCGGCCTCGCGTGGCCGGAAGCCGCCGCCATCGAACCCGCAGCCTGCCCGATCGCGAACCGGTGGCTGCTGCGCCTCGAACGCGCCGGCGCGACGCTCGATCTGCAGATCCTCGATGCGCCGCCCGCATGGATCGCGCAGCTGGCCGCCGGCCTCGACCCGCTCGACGCGCCGCCCGGCGACGCGCCCGGCCGGCCCGCGCCCGCCCTGCGCGTCGCGCTGATCGCGGGCTGGAGCTGTATCGACACCACCCAGCTCGCGCGCCTGCGCCCCGGCGACGCACTGCTGCTGCACCACGCCTACGCCGTCGCCGACGGCGAACTGGGCCTTTTCACCGACCGGCCGCTGGCCAGCGCCACCCGCTGCGACGCGCCCGGCTACACGATAGGAGTCACGATGGAAACCTTTGACGACTGGCTGGATGTCGAACCGGCGGATCCCGCGCCGACGCTGCCCGGCGTCCTGCCGCTGGACGCCAGCGTGCGGATCGTCGCGCAGGCCGCGGCGATCGACGTGCCGCTCGAACGGCTCGCCGCGCTCAGGCCCGGCGACATCCTGGAGGGCCCTGCGATCGGCGACGGCCTGTGCACGCTGAAGATCGGCGGCAGGCCGCTCGCGCGCGGGATGCTGCTCGACATCGACGGACGCCTCGCGATCCGCATCGAGCACTTCGTGTAGCCGCGCAGGCGCCGCCGGTTCAGGTCTCCGCCGGATGGGCGTCGCGGCAGGCGCACCGCACAATGCCCCCGATGATGATTTCCAGCGGAGTGATGCATGAGCGTGCTCGACCAGCCCGTTCAACTGATCGTGGTGTTGTTCGCGTTGTCGATCCTGCCGCTGCTGGTGGTGCTCGGATCGTCGTTCCTCAAGCTCGCGGTCGTGTTCGCGCTGCTGCGCAACGCGCTCGGCACGCAGCAGATTCCGCCGAACAGCGCGCTGTACGGGCTCGCGCTCGTGCTGACGCTGTTCATCATGGCGCCCGTCGGGCTCGCGATCCAGGACAACCTGGCCGAGCATCCGGTGCGTCTCGACGACAAGAACTTCACGCAGCAGGTCGAGACCACGATCCTCGCGCCGTACCGCGACTTTCTGGTGCGCAACACCGCCCGGGCGCAGGTGCGCTTCTTCGCCGACATCGGCCAGCGCACCTGGCCCGAGCCGTATCGCAACCGCATTCCGGACGATTCGCTGGTCGTGCTGATGCCGGCGTTCGCCGTCAGCCAGCTGATCGAGGCGTTCAAGATCGGCCTGCTGCTGTTCCTGCCGTTCGTCGCGATCGACCTGATCGTGTCCAACGTGCTGCTCGCGATGGGCATGATGATGGTGTCGCCGATGACGATCGCGCTGCCGCTCAAGCTGCTCGTGTTCGTGTTGATCAACGGCTGGGAAAAGCTGCTCGGCCAGCTCGTCCTGTCGTTCCGCTGAGCGCGTCGCGCGCGGGCGTCCGATGAGCGAAGCCGTCATTACCCAGCTGGCCGCGCAGATGATGTGGCTCGTGCTGCTGCTGTCGCTGCCGGTGGTGGTGGTCGCGTCGGTGGTGGGCATCCTCGTGAGCCTCGTCCAGGCGCTGACCCAGGTGCAGGATCAGACCATCCAGTTCCTGATCAAGCTGCTGGCCGTCGCGGTCACGCTCGCCGCCACCTATCACTGGATGGGCGACGTGCTGATCAACTACGCGACGCAGAGTTTCAACCAGATCGGCAGGATGGGACCATGACGGCCGCGATGGCCGTCGAATGGCTGCCGGTGGTCGCGCTGTCGATGCTGCGCCCGCTCGGCGCGATGCTGCTGGTGCCGGTGTTCAGCACCGGCACGCTCGGCGGCGCGCTCGCGCGCAACGCGCTGGTGCTCGCGATCACGCTGCCGGTGCTGGCCCTGCACGATCTGTGGCCGGCCGCCGACGGGGCCCGGTCGTGGGCCGCGTATGTCTGGCTCGCGTGCGGCGAGCTGAGCATCGGCCTGATGATCGGGTTCTGCGCGGCGGTGCCGTTCTGGGCGCTCGACATGGCCGGCTTCCTGATCGACACGATGCGCGGCGCCTCGATGGCGAGCGTGCTCAATCCCCTGCTCGGCCAGCAGTCGTCGGTGATGGGCATCGTGTTCTCGCAGGTGTTCACGCTGCTGTTCATGATGTTCGGCGGCTTTCATGCGCTGCTCGAAGCGATCTACGCGTCCTACCTGACGCTGCCGCCCGGCGCGGCGTTCCGCTTCCGTCCTGCCGCGCTCGGCTTTCTCGGCCAGCAGTGGCAATTGATGTACACGCTGTGCCTGCGCTTCGCGATGCCCGCGATCGTCGCGATCCTGCTGGTCGACATGGCGCTCGGGCTCGTCAACCGCTCGGCCCAGCAGCTCAACGTGTTCTTCATCGCGATGCCGATCAAGAGCGCGTTCGCGCTGCTGCTGATGATCATCTGCGCGAACTTCGCGTTCCAGCTGCCGCTCGCGGAAAGCCTCCGGATCGTCGAACACGCCGCCGCGCTGACGAACCGGCTGCGATGAGCGAGAAGACCGAACAACCCACCGCCAAGAAGCGCGCCGATGCGCGCCGCAAGGGGCAGGTCGCGAAGAGCACCGAAGTCACGAGCGGCGCGCAGCTGGCGGTGCTGCTCGGCTACTTCCTGTTCGAAGGCCCGCACCTGATGCAGGCGTTCGAGACGCTCACCCACGCCTCCATCGACGTCGTGAACGACGATCTCGTCACCGCGCTCGACCGTTGGCTCGGCGTGCTCGGCGCGGTGGTCACGCGCTTCGTGATCGGCCTCGCGCTCGTCGTGATCGGCGTGACCGTGATCGCGGTCATCGCGCAGATCGGCCCGTTGCTCGCGCCCGAGGCGCTGAAGCCCTCCGCCGACAAGATCAACCCGATCGCGAATGCGAAGCAGATGTTCTCGATGAAGAGCCTGTTCGAGTTCGCGAAGTCGCTGTTCAAGGTCGGCGCGCTGTCCATCATCTTCTATTACCTGATCCGCGAATACGCGCCGTCGCTGCAATTCCTGCCGCTGTGCAGCGTCGAGTGCGGCTTCGCGGTCAGCGTGCGGCTGCTGTACTGGATGTGGGCGGCGCTGATCGGCTTCTACGTGCTGTTCGGTCTCGCCGACTTCGCGTTCCAGCGCTACAACACGACCAAGCAGCTGATGATGTCGATCGAGGACATCAAGCAGGAGTTCAAGAACTCGGAAGGCAATCCCGAGATGAAGCACAAGCGCAAGGAAATCCACCGCGAAGTGCAAAGCGGCAGCCTCGCCTCGAACGTGGCGAAGTCGACCGTGGTCGTGCGCAATCCGACCCACGTCGCCGTGTGTCTCTATTACGACCCGGTCGCGGCGCCGCTGCCGGAAGTCGTCGAGACGGGGCGCGGCAAGCGCGCGCTGCATATCGTCGCGCTCGCCGAGCGCGCCGGCGTGCCGGTCGTCGAGAACGTGCCGGTCGCGCGCGCGCTCGCCGCGCGCCTCGCGGTCGGCCAGGTCATTCCGCCCGACCTGTTCGAGCCCGTCGCGCACATCCTGCGGCTCGTCATGCACCTCGACTACGAGCCCGATCTTGACGACGATGATGACGATGCGTCCCGCCCGTCCGCCTGACCCCGCGCGGCTCGGCCGCCGTCGGCGCAGCGTGGGGCGGGTCGTGCTCGTCTCGCTCATGCTCGCGCTCTCTCGTCCGGCGGCGGCGCAGGACGCGCCCGCGCCGCTCGTCTGGAGCCGCGTCGAACCGGCTCGGGTCGACGGCGGACCGGTGGACGCGCAAGCCGCGCCGGTCACGCCCGTCATTCCCGCGGCGCAGGCCGGGCAGGCCGATCATGCGCCCCGTCTCGCCGCGCGGAGCACGCGCTACGACGCGCTGATCGACGCGGTGGCCCGGCAGTTCGACCTCGATGCCGCGCTGCTGCACGCGATGATCGAAACCGAATCGCGCTACGACGCCGACGCGCGCTCCCCCAAGGGCGCCGTGGGCCTGATGCAGGTGATGCCCGAGACCGGCCGCCGCTTCGGCTTCACCGATCTCGCCGATCCCGACACCAACCTGCGGGCGGGCGCGACTTACCTGAAATGGCTGCTGAAGACCTTCGACAACCATCTCGAACTCGCCGTCGCCGGCTACAACGCCGGCGAAGGCGCCGTGATGAAGTCGGGCTGGAAAATCCCGCCCTATCGCGAGACACAGCTTTATGTGAGCGCGGTGCTCAAGCGCTATCGGTCGCCCGACGAGGCAGGCGCGCCCGCCGCCGTCACAACCACCACCATCGGCGATGCCCGCCGGCATCGCCCTGCGCCGCCCGCGCACGCACGGCCGTCGTCCGTCGCGATACTGGGCAAGCTCGCCGGTTTGCTGCTGTCCTCGCCTCGCGCGTCGGCCTCGGCGACTCCCTGAAGTCCGGTCGTCGTTCGGCGCCTCACGTCACGGCTCCGCGGGTAAAAAACGAAACCGAGCGCCGAAATCCGGAAGGTGCGTCGAAGCCCCGGACATACGATGTGATCGTCATCGGTGATCCTGATCAATCGAACCCCACCGGCAAACGGCACGCTCGCGCGCTTCCCGCTCGATGCCGTCCGCCGTCGCGATCCCGATCCCGACGCCGATCCAGGTCGCGCCACCGGACGGCGGCGGTGCCCCAACGCTTGTACACATTGACGAGGTGGATGGACATGCTGGTTGATGATCGGATGGAAAACCGGATCGCCCTGCAACGACACGATACCGCGCCGGGCGCAGCGCGGTCCGCTTCCCTCGACGCCCGAAGCCTTGCGATCCTGCAGGGCGAGGCGAGCCTCGCCGAGCTGCACGGCTACGATCCCGCCGCACTGGAGCGCATCTACGCGCGCGGCTACGACGCCTGGAATGCGGGCGACATGATCTCGGCCACGTCGGATTTCGGCCTGCTGACCTTGTTGCAGCCGCTCGACCGGCGGTTTCATTTCGCGTTCGCGTGCGGCCTGCAGAGCCAGGGGGAATTCCGCCACGCGCTGACCTTCTTCAACTACGCCCTGGCGATGCAGGCTGACGATCCGTTCGCGGCGTTTCATATCGGCGAATGCCTGCAGGGCCTCGACGCATTCGACGCGGCGCGCGACGCGTTCGAAGCCGCCATGTCGCTGTGTTACGGCGTGGAAAACGGCGGCCCCGCCACAGAACATCTCCGTGCCAGGGCCGAAGCGCATCTGATCAACCTCAACCGATAGAGGAAGTGGAGACATGCCGTCCATCATCGACACGAGCAGATTAGCCCCGATTCAATCGACGGAGTCGGTCGCCGCGCCGTCAGCGATCCGGGACGCGCCGAGCCCATGTGAAGCCTCGGGCATCGCGCCGCCGCGGCGCGGCAGCGACGTCGCGAGTCCGACCTTGGCCAACGCCGTGGAGCAGGCGCGCGACAGCCACGACAAGGCCAAGGCGCTCGGCGTGGATACCGCCCGACGTCAGTTCGTGGTCCAGGCGCTCGCGTTGGCCGCCGCGACGGTGGGACTCGGCGCGGCGATCGCCGTGACGGTGCTGAGCGGCGGCGCCGGCGTGCCCTTGCTCGCCCTGGCCGGGCTGGCGTTCTCGCTCGCGAGCGCCGATACCGCCTGCGCGCTGTACGAGTGGCGCTCCAAGGCGGCGGGCGGCGAAGGATTGCCGATGGCGGGCGACAGTCTGGCGAACGTCATCTACGCGGTCGGGAAAAGCGCCCATGCATCGAACGAGCAGGCCAAGAAAATCGCCGGCTACGGATCGAGGGGCCTGCGCGCGAGCCTCACGGTCGGCACGCTGTTTACGGCTTTCTTCGCGCCTTCGCCGGCCGTCGGTACGGTCGTCAGCGCGCTGAGCGCGCTCGTGCGTCCGACACTGGCCGAAGCGAGCGGCACGAGCGGCAGGGGCGTCGCGTTCAATCACGAGGGACGGCAGGAGCGGATCGAAGCGGAACGGAACGAGGAACTCGAACGCCAGACCGCGCACAACGACGCCGCCAAGCAACGGTACGAGGCGATGATCAAGTCGCTCCAGGACGAAGTGGACATGTTGAGGTCGAAGATCGACACCGCCAGGGCAAGGCTCATGCGAGCGCTGCCGTCGCAGGATGCATTTTCGACTGCCTGAGGAAAGCGGGCATTCGCGGGCGAGCCCGCGAATGCCCGGCGTCCGATGAGAGGCCTGCCGTTCGCGCCCCCCTCTCACCGAGACAAGGGAACGCGAACGCGGACGCGCGACGGATTGAGACCCAGCGCGGTGTAAAGATGATATCGAGCGATCCCGGCATATTCATGCAGCGCGAGATCCGCCATCGCGAAGTGGTACGCGCGCGGCAGCATGGACAGCTTGACGCGCAGATAGTCGGCGCGCATCGGCGTCACGTCGACGCCGAAATGGTCGAAATACAGCATGCTGCGTCGCAGATGAAATCCGGACGACACCAGCAGCACCCGGTCCGGGTTCAGCACGGCGACGACGCCGCGGACATACTGCGCGTTCTGCCACGTGCTCCCGCTCTCGGGCTCGAGCAGGATATCCGCGGTTTCCACGCCGAGCCGGATCAGCGCGCCGCGATACGTCGCGGCCTCGGTAACGCCGTTCCGGGCCGGGTCTCCGCCGCTCACGACCAGCGTGCAGTGCACCTGCGCCTGGCGGCATCGCCTGTAGAGCACAGCGGCCTCGACGAGCCGCGCATAGGAAAACGGTCCCGGTTCGACCGCGCCGTCGCCGGGAACCCGCTCGGTCCCCGCGCCCAGCACGACGATCGCGTTGCGCCGCCCCCACTCGATCGACGGGTTGGATTCATAGTCCGCCTGCAGCCGGGACAACAACCAGCTCGGCACCGGGCCGCAGCCCACGCCGACGATCACGGCGAGCAACGCGACATGCAGCCATCCGGCGGCGCGGCGGCGCTTCGATACGACGCATGCCAGCGAGGCGGCAAGCAACAGGAAAATCAGCAGGAAACTCATTGGGTTCGGGATGATCGGGTGGAAAGCCCGCGACGCCGAAGCCGTGGTACGGCTTCGGCGCACGCCTGGGACAAGGGGAGAGTCACCGCCGATCGACGCTCGACGATCGGCGCAGCCGGGGTGATCCGACGCGCCGCGTGCGCAAGCCGAACGCTTGCGTCTCCGGCGTCGCCGTCAAGCGAAAACGCCCACTCCCAACTGCGGACGCAGCAGATTGGCCAGCACCATCTGCACGGATGCCGAGGCGCGCTCGAACGCCCGATCGATGCGCGGCTCGTCCTCGGGTCCGGCGGCCTGCAGATCCGCCTTCAGCATCCTGCCGATCCCGGACAAGGTCTCCGTTACATCCGCGCCCCGGGTATTGAAGCATTCCAGGAGCTTGTGCAGCGGATAGTGCTTCCGCGCAACCGCCGAGTCCTTGCCGGCCAGATAATTGCGCCCCACCGTTTCCGCGAGCGAGCAGCCTTCGCGGTTGAACAGATAGTCGAT
>NZ_JAAGNW010000073.1:28551-29994 GCF_010645215.1 Burkholderia multivorans
GACCGAAATCGATGGCCTTCAGGAACACCGCACCGTCCTCCGTGCGCCGATGCACCAGCAGGTTCTGCATGTGCAGATCGCGATGGGAGACCTGGTTGCCGTAGAACGTCCTCGCCATATCCACCAGCTGCGCCGCCAGGCTTCTGGCCTGCTCGGGAGACAGCCCGGCCAGGCTCGCGTCCAGTTCGCGGCTGACGATGCGTTGCGGGTCGTACTGCGCGACGCGCGCGTAGGCGAATGACGGGTTGACGCCCTGCGGCGCGTCGATCGTCTGCTGCATGGAGACGTAATGCTGCAGATCCGGACGCGATGCCGCATACGTCTCGAGCTCGCCTTCGCGCACGAAGTCCGCCCGACCGACGTCGTCCCGGGCCTGCAGGACGCCCGTGCCCGCATGAAAACGTTTATGCACCCCGCCCGCGCCGAAGTCGTCGTCCACCAGCGATGCCATGCCCGGCGCGGCATCCAGCCGGTGATCCTCCAGCGACGACGCCTGCGCCTTCACCTGCCGGGCATCCAGCGGCGCACCCAGGTGCGCGAGAATCATCTCTCGCGCCTCCGGCGAGACCTGCTCGGCCTTCACCACCTGGCCGTTGATGCTGTAGCTGATCTTGCCGCCGTCCTGATTCGGCTCCACCGCGATGGTAAACAGCGTGCGATTGTCGGGCGTGGCCATCCGCGCCAGCGCGTTGAAGGCGTGAAACGAGCGCGCCGGCCCCTGGCAATCCACCAGCGTGAACAGCGCGTTCAGCGCGTCCTGCTTCTTGTCGGCGCGAAACAGATCCTTGAACTTGTCCCACAAGCCCATATGCGTGGCGGTTTGCAGATCGCCGCTCAGCATGTGCGTCAAACGCTCGTTGCTCAGGGAGAACGTCGGACGGGCTGCATCGAAGCGAATGGAAGAAGACATCATGCGTGACCTAAATGAAGTTGAGGGATGACGTAGTGGGTTCCGGTGGAACCGCCTCGCACTTGCCGGATCGCGCAGGGACCGGCGCCGCCATGCATGCTCCGATTCGCATACTGATCAGTCATGCGAATCATTGTTGCGATCCGCTTCGATGACTTCGCTCCCTAACTCATCTGCCTGAGGAACAACGCCATCCGCGTTGTTCCGTGGGTAAACCGGGATCGAGCATGCCGTCTTGCATGTGCTCGTCCGAACAGCGGGACGCTGCCTGGAGCATGGCGCTCGCAGCGACCGACCACACACTGATCCCCGGCCGGGAGGGGATCCATCATAACGGGGCGATCGGCTCGCGCTTTTCACAAATGCGCGGGGCCTATCGGAATTCGCACTCGGACGGCACCGCTCCGCGTTTCGCGGTCCGGTTCAAAGCCGGGAGGCTTTGCGCCGATCCCGCCCGACGGCCGCGCCCTACCGATCGCCGAGAAAATGCTCCACCGCGAAATTGAACGCCTCGGGATCCTGCAGCATCGCGA
>NZ_JAAGNW010000074.1:0-3268 GCF_010645215.1 Burkholderia multivorans
GTGCTCAAACCTGTCGACAGCGAGGTGATACCGCTAGTCGCGGTGCTCAATCCTGTTGAGGTCGAGGTGGACAGGGAGGTGATCGAGCTGTTGGCCGTCGACAGGCCGGTCGACGTGGAGGTCGACAGCGAAGCGACATTGCTATTGGTTGTGCTCAGTCCGGTGGACAGTGAGCCGATGCCGGTCGAAGTCGACGTCGAGAGCGAAACAATAGAACTGTTCGCGGTCGAAAGTCCCGTTGAGGTTGAAGTCGACAACGATGTGATCGAACTCGTGGCTGTCGACAGACCGGTCGACGTGGAAGTCGACAGCGAGGCGACATTGCTGTTGGTAGTGCTCAAACCTGTCGACAGCGAGGTGATACCGCTAGTCGCGGTGCTCAATCCTGTTGAAGTCGAGGTGGACAGGGAGGTGATCGAGCTGTTGGCCGTCGACAGGCCGGTCGACGTGGAGGTCGAGAGCGAAGCGACGTTGCTGTTGGTGGTGCTCAGCCCCGTCGAGAGCGAGCCGATGCCGGTCGAAGTCGAGGTGGACAGCGAAGCAATCGAGCTGTTAGCCGTCGAGAGGCCGGTCGACGTGGAAGTCGACAGCGACGTCACCGTGCTGTTGGTAGTGCTCAAGCCTGTCGACAGCGAAGTGATACCGCTAGTTGCGGTGCTCAATCCTGTTGAGGTCGAGGTGGACAGCGAGGCGATTGAGCTGTTGGCCGTCGAGAGGCCGGTCGACGTGGAAGTCGAGAGCGAAGCGACGTTGCTGTTGGTGGTGCTCAGGCCGGTGGACAGCGACCCGATGCCGGTCGAGGTCGAGGTGGACAGCGAAGCGATCGAGCTGTTAGCCGTCGAGAGGCCGGTCGACGTGGAGGTCGACAACGAAGCGACGTTGCTGTTGGTGGTGCTCAGACCGGTGGACAGCGAGCCGATGCCGGTCGAAGTCGACGTCGAGAGCGAAGTAATAGAACTGGTCGCGGTCGAAAGTCCCGTTGAGGTTGAAGTCGACAACGATGTGATCGAACTCGTGGCCGTCGAGAGGCCGGTCGACGTGGAGGTCGAGAGCGAAGCGACGTTGCTGTTGGTGGTGCTCAGGCCAGTCGAGAGCGAGCCGATACCGGTTGAGGTCGAGGTCGACAGCGAGGCGATTGAGCTGTTCGCAGTCGAGAGACCCGTCGACGTTGAAGTCGACAACGAAGCGACGTTGCTGTTGGTGGTGCTGAGGCCGGTTGAGAGCGAGCTGATGCCGGTCGAAGTCGATGTCGAGAGCGAAGCAATAGAACTGGTCGCGGTCGAAAGCCCCGTTGAGGTTGAAGTCGACAGCGAGGTGATCGAACTCGTGGCCGTCGAGAGGCCGGTCGACGTGGAAGTCGAGAGCGAAGCGACGTTGCTGTTGGTGGTGCTGAGGCCGGTGGACAGCGAGCCGATACCGGTCGAGGTCGAGGTGGACAGCGAAGCGATCGAGCTGTTAGCCGTCGAGAGGCCGGTCGACGTGGAGGTCGACAGCGAGGCGACATTGCTGTTGGTGGTGCTGAGACCGGTCGAGAGCGAGCCGATGCCGGTCGAAGTCGACGTCGAGAGCGAAACAATAGAACTGTTCGCGGTCGAAAGTCCCGTTGAGGTTGAAGTCGACAACGATGTGATCGAACTCGTGGCCGTCGACAGACCGGTCGACGTGGAAGTCGACAACGAAGCGACACTGCTATTGGTTGTGCTGAGGCCTGTCGACAGCGAGGTGATCGAACTGTTTGCCGTCGAGAGGCCGGTCGAGGTGGAAGTCGAGAGCGAGGCGACGTTGCTGTTGGTCGTGCTCAGGCCGGTGGACAGCGAGCCGATACCGGTCGAGGTCGAGGTGGACAGCGAAGCGATCGAGCTGTTAGCCGTCGAAAGTCCAGTTGATGTGGAAGTCGACAACGAAGCGACGTTGCTGTTGGTGGTGCTGAGACCGGTCGAGAGCGAGCCGATGCCAGTCGAAGTCGACGTGGACAGCGAAGCGATTGAGCTGGTTGCGGTTGAAAGCCCCGTTGAAGTTGAAGTCGACAACGACGTGATCGAGCTGGTGGCCGTCGACAATCCGGTCGAAGTCGAGGTGGACAGCGAAGCAATACTGCTATTGGCCGTCGACAGGCCAGTCGACGTGGAAGTCGAGAGCGAAGCAACGTTGCTGTTGGTCGTGCTGAGGCCAGTCGAGAGCGAACCGATGCCGGTTGAAGTCGAGGTGGACAGTGAAGCGATCGAGCTGTTGGCTGTCGACAGGCCCGTCGACGTTGAAGTCGACAACGAAGCAACGTTGCTGTTGGTGGTGCTGAGACCGGTCGAGAGCGAACCGACGCCGGTCGAGGTCGACGTGGACAGCGAGGCGATGCTGCTATTGGCCGTCGAGAGGCCGGTCGACGTGGAAGTCGAGAGCGACGTGACGTTGCTGTTGGTGGTGCTGAGGCCGGTCGAGAGCGAACCGACGCTGGTCGAAGTCGAGGTGGACAGCGAAGCAATGCTGCTGTTAGCCGTCGAGAGTCCGGTCGACGTGGAAGTCGACAGCGACGTGACGTTGCTGTTGGCGGTACTGAGGCCGGTCGAGAGCGAACCGATGCCGGTCGAAGTCGACGTGGACAGCGAAGCAATACTGCTGTTGGCCGTCGAGAGACCGGTCGACGTGGACGTCGACAGTGACGTCACCGTGCTGTTGGTGGTGCTCAAACCTGTCGACAACGACGTGATCGAACTCGTCGCCGTCGACAATCCAGTCGACGCGGATGTCGACAATGAGGTAACCGTACTATTGGTTGTACTCAACCCTGTCGACAGCGAGGTAATGCTGCTCGTTGCCGTGCTCAGCCCCGTCGAGGCCGACGTCGACAGCGACGTAACCGAACTCGTCACCGTCGACAACCCGGTCGAGGTGGACGTCGACAAGGAAAAAAGCTGGCTGCCGTTGATGGCATTGGTGCTCGTCGAGGTCACAGCGCCGGGCGCGACCCCGTTGAGCAACACGCCGCCCGTGACGGACGTCATCGTCAGGACGTTGCCGCTCGTCCCGCCCGCCCGAAAATACAGCGTCCCGTTGGTGCCGTTGGCCTCGATCTGGGTTCCGTCGGTCGTCATCAGGACGTAATCGGTTCCGCCCTGCGTGCCGCTGATCGGCGTATCCCCGATATTGACCGAGCAGGAACCGGGAAGGACCGCCCCCGATCCGTTCAAGCTTCCTTGACTGCCGCTGACGGTCGACAGACACACCCCCGTGACGCCCGGCCCGGTCGCCCATGCGGCATCGAACCACGTCA
>NZ_JAAGNW010000074.1:3278-7801 GCF_010645215.1 Burkholderia multivorans
ATCGCAAGCGACAGCACGGGAATCCGCAGCATCCCCCGGCCTTGCGCAGCCGCACGGGATCGGACCAGCCGACCGAGCGAAGCAAGCCGGTCGCCATCACCGGCTTCCAGCGCTTCGTCGCGCGCCTTGCCGCGCGCCCGGGCAACGCCTCCCGAGGATTTCTTCCCCTTCGCCGAGGTGACTTCGGATACGGCAACCCATGCCCCAAGCGCTTCGCACCAGATCGTCCGGAAAACTCTGTTCATCACCCACCCCTGTCGAGGATCGATACCTCAAGGTGCTTGTCCAACAGCTTTGTCGCCAGGCTTCCCGTCTCCGTCACGCCCGGAAGCGCTGGCTCCCCCACACAGTCGATACGCCCGAAGCACGCGGACCTTGAGCACTACCGACTACGTCGTCCATCCAGAACAGAAAACAAAACATTCTTCGTTCGTGCCGGTTTAAGTGGGAATCCGGTCACGCGAAACGAGTTGGTATCTGCAGCAAAAGGCGGGAACGTCTCGGGTTCGCGACATCCCAGGCATTCGCCATCCAGGTGCGAGTGGATGATGGGCGAATGGCCGCTTGCGGCCGACGCATCGACGGAACCTCTTCGTCAAATCTCGTCGACGAACAGTGCGGCAACGTACTTTTTTCTAAATATGGCGATGTTGTACCGCGAGATGTGAGAAATATTCAAATTCAATTGTTAAAATTTGTCCTGCCCGCCAATTTTTATCATTAATTAACAAAAAATAAATGATCCTGCCAGTGAGGCGACATGGGTGTCGGTGGTGCCGAGGCCAATCGAGAGTGATCCGATGCCGGGTCGATGGGGCAGCGAAGCAACACTGCTGTCCGCCGACGACAGACCAGTCGGCCTGCGCGTTGACAGACTTGCCAGTTGGCTGCTGTTGACGGCATTGGTCCATGTTGCCGATGCCGTTCCGGGAGCAAGACTGGTGATTTTCCGGTTGTTGAGGCCGACGCCTCCATTCAATGAAGCCAACCCCGGCACCCGGATGATTCCGATGATGTGGGTGCCGTTCGTCCCGCCGTTGAGATACGGGCCATTTGACACGACATGGAAACCATGCGCGTTGGCGGTCGATCCGCCAGCCGTTGTCGTCCCGCCTGTCGACGTCGGTAATCCTCCGATCGTTCCGGTGCCGTTCGCTCCACCGACGGCCAGGCCGCCGCTAACCAACATCACGCGGGCGGTGCTGATGGTATTGCAAGCGAAATCCAGGATTGTTTCCCCTACCGTCACACCATCGGCGACTTCATGACAACCGGTGTCGCCGTTATCGTTAACGATGAATTGTTGCGAATAGGCCGACATGTTCAGACATGCGGGGAGTCTCAAGGACAGGATGGTCATTGTGCGTTCATTTACTTGGCATGGGATCTTCGGGCCGACTCTCCCTTCACCCCGGGGCACTGTTTCTCGGTGCGACTTTTCCCTGCGTGCCTTGACCGTCTCGGCAGCGGTAACCCGCGTGCCGATCGCCGCGTTCCAGATGCTCCGATATGTACGATTCACAGCCAGCCCCATGGATCGATCATCACGCCCCGGCATGCCCGTGGATACCGATTTTCCTCCCGACCTATTCGTCGGCTTTATTTAAACCGATGCGGATATTTTAAATTTTTGAAATTAATACGACGAGATAAAGTGCTGATTACTATTTTGTCTGTTTTAACAATGCTTGGCAGTCTGTCTGATTTGAATCTTGTGATCCTCTGCCGAGGGAGTCTTCTTCTAGCCTAGAGGCTGGGGAAAAATCTGAGAAGGCGCGATTTCCCTACGAGCAAATCGTCTGAACTCGACGCGAGGCCGAGAGCTGGGCGAGTGGGTGATCGATCTTTGCAAAGGCCACACGATCTCGGAGCGGACCGCAGGCACTTCGAAAGCGAGCGTCGGCAAGCAATCGAGGCGCGGAATTTTTACGCTCCCGCAACGGCAAGCCGCGTCCGATCCTCAGCCCGGGGTATGCCCCAGTGCCTGCAGGAACAGCGAAAACAACTCGGGCTGCGACGAGATCCCGAGCTTCGCGTACAGATGCCGCCGATGCACCTTGACCGTCTCCGGCGAAATCGCGAGCCGTTCCGCGATCGCCTTCGACGAATTGCCGCGCAGCACGAGCCGCGCGATCGCCATCTCCCGTTCCGTCAGCAGTTCCTCGCCGAAACTCGCGAGCGTATGCTCGACGCGCGCGGCGAGATCGCTTTCGCCCTCGGCACGCGTCGCATGTCCCAATTGCCTCCAATGCTGCCTTAGCGTCGCGAGCAGCCACGGCGAGCACGCGGCGAGCTTGCCGAGGGCTTCGACGCCGAACCGCTCGCGCGCGCCCAGCGACAGCGACAGCAAAGTGTCGGCACCGACCCGCGCGATGATCTGCACCTCGTCCTCGCCGACCGCGTCGCGAAAGTAGCTGAGGAAATACTCGCTCTGCCGGAACAGGTCGGGCGCGACTTCCTCCAGCCGGTAGCAGCCGTCCGCGAGCCCGTCGTGCGCGGCCTGCAGGAACGGATCGAGCAGATATAACCCATTCAGGTAGAGCGGCACCGGCGACGGCGCATCGGCGCCGCCCGTGTCGTATTCGTCGAGCACCGTGGGCGCGCCGTCGCGGCCGATCACGGTCGCGAGCGCGTTGTCGAACGGCATCATTTCGTTGAGCAACAGGATCAGGTGCCGCCAGAAGCGCGGCTGGCCAAGCTGATCGATCGTCCGTCCGAGCGCCTGATGCAGCGCCATTTCCCTGAACAGCAGTTCCATGAATGTTCCGTCGGCGTAACCCCAAGGGGGAATGGCGGCGCGCAATTTGGCTTCCTAGACTGCCCGCAGCCTGATGGTCCGAGTATGGGCGTTCAAAAATCACGCAGCAAAAGGAGAACAGGATGGCGATGATGTCGGAGTCTTCCAGCGCGGTCCAGGCCGCGCCCGCCGGGTCGGAGGCGCCCGGCGCGCTGGTCGGGTCGCTCAGCGTGCGCGACGCGGTGATGATCACCGTGTCGGGCGTGACGCCCGCCAGCTCGATCTTCGTGATCGCGCCGTTCGCGATCCAGCAGGCGGGCAGCGGTGCGGTGCTGTCGTTCGTGCTCGGCGGCCTGCTCGCGTTCGCGTTCGCACTTTGCTACGCTGAACTAAGCGCTGCGCACCGCAGCGCAGGCGGCGAGTACGTGATGGCCAAGCGCGTGTTCGGGCGGCTGCCCGGCTACCTGACCTTCATCGCAGTCCTGTCGGTCAGCGTGTTCATTCCCGCCGTGCTCGCGTCCGGGGCCGCGCCGTACCTGAACAACGCGCTCGGCACGCAGTTCGGCAACCAGTCCGTCGCGCTCGCGATCGTGCTGCTCAGCTATGCGCTCGGCATCCTCAACATCAAGACCAATGCCTGGATCACCGGGCTGTTCCTCGTGATCGAGATCATCGTGCTCGCGCTGATCGCGACGCTGGGCTTCTCGTCGCCGCATCGCGGCTTCGAGGCGCTCGCGCATCCCGTGGTCGCGCAGGGCGCCTTGCTCGTGCCGGCCACCGCTGCCGCGATCATGCCGGCCGTCGGCACGGCGATCTTCTGCTACAACGGCTTCGGCTCGGCGGTGTTCCTCGCGGAAGACCTCCGGGGCGGCAACCGCAATGTCGCCAAGGCGGTGATCTATTCGCTCGCGGTGATCCTGCTCGTCGAGCTGGTGCCGCTCACCGCGATCGTGCTCGGCGCGCCGTCGTTCACCGAGCTGGCGAAAAGCGCGGATCCGATCGGCTACGTGGTGCGCGAGCTGGGCAATCCGACGTTGTCGCGCGTCGTGAGCGGCGGTATCTTCCTGTCGGTGTTCAACGCGCTGATCGCGATCGTCATCATGGTCGGCCGGCTGCTGTACAGCAGCGGCCGCCATGCGCTGTGGGCCCGGCCCGCCAACCATGCGTTCACGCGGATTCATCCGCGCTTCGCGTCGCCGTGGCTCGCCACGCTGACGCTCGCGATCCCGTCGATGTTCCTGATCTTCGTGTCGAGCCTCGACGACCTGACCGCGTTCACCGTCGACCTGCTGCTGCTGATCTATCTCGCGGTCGGCCTCGCCGCGCTCGCGAGCCGCCTGGTGCGGCGCGACGTCGAGCATCCGTACCGGATGCCGGGCTGGCCGCTGCCGCCGCTCGTCGCGATCGGCGGCGCGGGCTATACGCTGTACACCACCATCGCCGCCGCGGCGAAGCCGACCGACCTGTACATCAGCGCGGGTCTGCTGGTCTTCGCGCTCGTGATGTATGCGGGCTGGGCGCGCCATAGCAACACGTTTCGCGAACTTTGAACCACGAGGAATCGAGTATGCGCACACGGGATCTGGGAATCCGCATCGGGCGCGGCACGCCGGGCCGCTTCAACGCCATCACCGACGTCGCCGGCGTACGGGTCGGCCATCACACGCTCGACGTCGACGCGGGCGACGCGTCGGTCCATACCGGCGTGACGGTGATCGAGCCGCGCGCGGGCCGCGCGCACGACGATCCGTGCTTTGCCGGCGTGCACGTGCTGAACGGCAACGGC
>NZ_JAAGNW010000074.1:7811-8988 GCF_010645215.1 Burkholderia multivorans
CGCGGGCGTGCGCGATGCGCTGATCGCGGCCGAGCGCGAGTATCGCGACGGCCGCCTGTACTGGTGCATGCCCGTCGTGCTGGAAACCTTCGACGGCCTGCTCAACGACATCTGGGGGCAGCACGTGCGCGCCGAGCATGCGCAGCGCGCGCTGGCCGCCGCGCGCCCGGGGCCGGTCGAGGAGGGCTGCGTCGGCGGCGGCGCGGGGATGATCTGCCATGAGTTCAAGGGCGGCATCGGCACGGCATCGCGCGTGCTCGATGCGCGCGAGGGCGGCTGGACCGTCGGCGCGCTGGTGCAGGCGAACTATGGGCGGCGCGACGCCTTGCGGGTGGACGGCTATGCGGTGGGCGCGGCGCTCGCCGACGTGCATTCGCCGTTCCGCGCGCCGGAGCCGGTCGGCGAGCCCGGCATGGGTTCGATCGTGGTGACGCTCGCCACCGACGCGCCCTTGCTGCCGCACCAGTGCACACGGCTCGCCCAGCGCGCGAGCGTCGGGCTGTCGCGGGTCGGCGGCGGGACCGAAAATTCGAGCGGCGATCTCTTCGTTGCGTTCGCAACCGGCAATCACGGGCTGCCCGCCGCGAACTACGATCACGTCGGCGAGCCGACGACGGCGATCCGGATGGTCAACAACGACCACATGTCCGCGCTGTTCGTCGCGGCTGCAGAGGCGGTCGAGGAGGCGATCGTCAACGTGCTGGTCGCGGCGACCGACCTCGACGCACGCGGCGCGCGCGTCGAGGCGCTCGGCGGCGCGCGCCTCGTCGCGACGCTGCGCGAGCTGGGCTGGCGCGGCTAGGCGCGTCAGCGCGGCGTATCCGCCGCGTCGCGGCCGTAGATGCGCCGCGCGCAACTCGCCGCGTTGTTCGAGCACCGGGCGCTGCTGGTCGCGCTCGGGGATCCGGCTCGGCATCTTCCAGCAGCAGGTCGACCATCCCGGACGCTCCATGCGGATCGATCCGGCCCGCCTCCGCATCGTGTCGCAGTGCGTCGAGCAGATTTCGCAGCGTCGAGGCGGACCCGGGGGGCCGCGAAAAGCCCTGTATGGCGCGCTCCGCACCACGAGGTCGCCGGAAAATCCCGTCTGCGCGATATTCCGGCCATCAGCTGCAGGCGTGTCCGTCATTCAATGGCTATTCGAATCGGGACGCTTGCTGGCATCGAAAAGAGACAT
>NZ_JAAGNW010000074.1:8998-10910 GCF_010645215.1 Burkholderia multivorans
CTCCGCGCGATGCCGGGCTGCCTTCCTTCCTCGGCCACGACATGCCGCGCCTCCGCTCCATCAGCCGAATCGGCGCTGCCCGTCGATCATGTTCGGCTTGTTCATTTAAACAGGCTAAACAAAGTGCAGTGCGGAATGAATAATATTTTTTTACGCTGGATTGTGTAGCGGTCATCGCTTAAAGTTACTCGGTAATTTTTGGTAATAATTATTCATCAACCATTAATAATCGGGTGGGCGATATGGCATTGATACGGATCCGGACAGGATGGGTGGCCGTATGCGCGGCGCTGTGGCTGACCGCATGCGGGGGAGACGATTCGAGTATCGGCATGGGACCGAGCACGTCCAGCGCGGTGGCCGCGGATGCCTCGGCCGGCGCGAGCGCACAGGCGGCGGACGCGCCCTATCGCGATCCCAACACCTACACCCTGAGCGGCAGCGGGTCGCTGCCGGCGGCGGCCGCGGTAGAGAAGGCGGCGGTCACGCATCACCAGATCGTGCTGAACGGCAAGACGCTCGCCTATACGGCGACGGCGGGCCACCTGACCGCGAGCGAACCCGGCACCGGCAAGGCGGAGGCCTCGTTCTTCTACGTCGCCTACACCCTCGACAGCCAGAAGCCGGGCGCGCGCCCGGTCACGTTCTTCTACAACGGCGGCCCGGGCTCGCCGACGGTCTGGCTGCATCTCGGCTCGTTCGGTCCGAAACGGCTGCAAACCGGCATGCCGAACGCGAACACGCCCGCGCCGTTTCCGCTCGTCGACAACCAGGACACGCTGCTCGACACTACCGACCTGGTGTTCGTCGACGCGGTCGGCACCGGCTATTCGCAGGCGATCGCGCCGAACACGAACAAGACGTTCTGGGGTGTCGACAAGGATGGGCAGGCCTTCCGCGACTTCGTGATCCGCTACGTCGCCGCGAACCAGCGCGGCGATTCGCCGAAATACCTGTTCGGCGAGTCGTACGGCACGCCGCGCACCGACGTGCTCGCGAACCTGCTCGAAGTCGCGGGCGTGAAGCTCGCGGGCGTCGTGCTGCAGTCGTCGATCCTCAACTACAACAGCAATTGCGACATGGCGCGCAGCGAGAGCTGCGGCGGCTTCGTGCCGAGCTACGGGCTGGTCGGCGCCTACTACAAGCTCGACAAGCCGAATCCGACCGACACCGTGCAGTACGCGGCCCAGATGCGCACGCTGGCCGACGACCAGTTCGAGCCCGCCGTGCAGGCCTATCTGCGCACGGGCGCGAAGCCCGCGCCGGACCTGATCGCCGCGCTGTCGAACGCAACCGGCGCGACCGGCGCGCTGTGGCAGCGCTACGTGAACCTCGCGCCGGGCACGTATCGCGCGAACCTGCTGTCGGGCACCGCGATCGGCCGCTACGACGCGCGCGTGAACGTGCCCGTCAACAGCCCGCTGAACGGCGGCGATCCGTCGAGCACCTACATCACGAAGCCGTTCACCGACACCATCGCCACCTACCTGCCCAACGTGCTCAAGTACACGGCGACGAACGCGTACGGCATGAGCAACAACGAGACGATCGGCACGTGGAACTGGCGGCATGACGGCCTGAGCCTGCCCGACACGGTGCCCGACCTGGCCGCTGCGCTGACGCTGAATCCCGCGCTGAAGGTCCTGTCGCTGAACGGCTATCACGATCTCGCGACGCCGTTCCACCAGACCGAGCGCGATCTGGGCCGGCTCGGCGCGCAGCCGAACCTGACGATCCGCACCTACCAGGGCGGCCATATGGTGTACCTCGACGATACGTCGCGCCCCGAGGAAAAGACCGATCTCGTGTCCTTCTACAACCGCACGCCGGCCGCCGACTGAGCGCCGCGTTCGCGCCGCCCGTGTGGGCGGCGCGTGTCTTCCATACAGGAGCAGCACCATGAAGATGGCAT
>NZ_JAAGNW010000074.1:10920-19701 GCF_010645215.1 Burkholderia multivorans
CGATGCTTGCAGGGAGCGCCGCACTCGCGGCATGCGTGATCGCGTGGCAGCCGGCGTATGCGCAGCAGGACGACGACGCGGCGAGCCGCGCGCAACAGGCGCAGCTCGGCGATCCGTACGTGCCGCCCGCCGCGCGCCAGCCGGCCGTCGGCACCGAGACGAGCGGCGACGCGCTGCGCGCCCAGGTCGCGCGCAAGCTGCAGGCGCAATTCAACGACGCCGCGCAGCGCAACGGCACGCTGACCCAGGCGCAGGCGCGCGCAGCCGGGCTCGGCTATGTCGCG
Organism: Burkholderia multivorans; assembly: GCF_010645215.1. Classification (GTDB taxonomy): domain Bacteria; phylum Pseudomonadota; class Gammaproteobacteria; order Burkholderiales; family Burkholderiaceae; genus Burkholderia; species Burkholderia multivorans_A. The sequence goes on from NZ_JAAGNW010000074.1 coordinate 11,205, forward strand.
AACCATTTCCGCCAGATCGACGCGAGCGGCTCGGGCCGCGTCTCGTTCAACGATGTCACGCGCTATATGGATGCCCAGCGCGCAACGCAGAATCGCTGAGCCGGTTCGCCCGACCATTCCAAGGAGACTTCCCGATGTCAATGAAATACCTCGGATGCACAGCCGCGCTCGCCGCGGCCGTGCTGCTCGCCGCCTGCGGCGGCGATGACGGCGGCGCGTCGCCGACCGTGAGCGCGGCGGCCCAGCCGTCGACCGTCACCGTCACGCCCGCGCCCGCGCCGTTCCAGCCGCCGACGCCGGTCGCGGAGGTCGGTGCGCAGTTCGCGGCCTCGCCGACCGGCCTGCCGTACCCGAAGCTCGATACGCTGTACCCGGGCCACGACGGCCCCACGGTCGACAACGGCATGATCCTGCCGTGGCTGTCGATGCGCGCGCCGACCCGCTTCAAGGTGATGGTGCAAACGCCGTTCGACACCGATCGCGACGGCAAGCCGGATCGCGTCGCGCTGCGCATCGTGCAGCCGGCGGAGGTGGCCGAAGGGCTGAAGACGCCGGTGATCGTGCGCCCGTCGGTGTACTACGCGGATCCGACCTACGTGACGAAGGCGCGCGCGCCGTTCCTCGGCGAGGCCGAGTATCTGCGCATGGGCTTCACGATCGTCTACGCGGATTCGATCGGCACCAACGAGTCGGACGGCTGCTGGTCGGTGATGGACCAGGTCGAGCGCGACGCGATGGCGAGCGCCGTGCGCTGGCTGACCCAGGATCCGTCCGCGCCCGGCTTCGACGAGCAGGGGCGGAAGGTCAGCGCCGCATGGTCGACCGGGCACGTCGCGATGGAGGGCGTCTCGTACGGCGGCACGCTGCCGACGATGGTGGCCGCGACCGGCGTGCCGGGGCTGGAGGCGATCGTGCCGGTGGAGGGCATCAGCAGCGGCTACGACTACTTCCGCTACGACGGCGTGATCGCCGACATCGACGACACCGTCACGCTCGGCGACTACATGCAGATGGAGCAGTCGCAGGCGCGCGCGGCGATCTGCGAGCCGGCGCGCGTGAAGGCCGTGGCCGATTCCGACGACGCCACCTATGCCTACAACGCCTTCTGGAAGGCGCGCAATACCGTCTCGCTGGTCGACCGGATCAAGGCGGCGACGCTGATCGCGCAGGGGCAGGCGGACAACAACGTGAAGACGCGCAACGCGACGCGGCTGTACGACGCGCTGTACCGCGCGGGCAAGCCGGTGCAGCTGTGGCTGCACAGCCGCGACCACGACGATCCCGCGTGGCAGAAGGAATGGCAGAAGCAGATCCTGATGTGGTACGCGCGCTATCTGTACGGCGTAAACAACGGCGTCGAGCAGCAGCCGACCTATGTGCGCGAGACGCCCGCGGGCGATCTCCCGGCCGGCTCGGGGCCCAACCCGGGGCAGAACGACAGCAGCGACACGCTGGTCGGTCACTGCCATTCCGGTCACAGCCCGCGCGACTGCATTCCGACGGGCGAGCTGTTCATCAAGGAGGATGCGTGGCCGAAGACCACGCGCACGTCGTACTACCTGCACGGCGACGGCGCGGCGGGCGGGCTGCTGACGCCGGATGCGGCGGACGGCGCGCAACCGCCGGCGGTCGATTTCAGCAAGGGCTCGGCGGTGCGCTACGAGACGCGCGCGCTGGCCAATGCGACGCGCTATGCAGGCGCGATCCGGGTGGCGCTGCGCGGCCGCTTCGCGCCGGCCGTGACGAACGTGAAGGCGACGCTGTCGGTCGACGGTCGCGACGTCACGTACGGCTGGGCCAATCCGCGCTTCTACAAGGGGCTCGACGCTGCGCAGCCGATCGTGGCGGGCACGCCGTACGACTTCGTGCTGGAGATGATGCCGCGCGACTTCACGGTCCTGCCGGGCAGCAAGCTGAAGCTGACGCTGGAGGGTTACCAGGGCACGTCGCGGGTCACGCTCGATCTGACCCAAAGCCTGCTCGACATGCCGGTCGTGCCGAAGGCGCGCGTGAAGGCGGTGATGCGGGCCGGTTGAGCCGGGCCGCCCGAGCGGGGCGGCGGCCGGCCCGAGGTCGGCCGCCGCGCGTTCAGCGGTATCCGTAGCAGCGCCGCAGTTGCGCGTAGTCGTAGAAATGGCTCGCGGGCGCGAGCTTGGCGCCGTCGCAGGCGGGCTGGAAATCGGTCTCGCGTTCGTTGTACAGCATCTTCACGATGAGCCGAGCGCCGTTGCTGTAGACATCCCATTGCACGTTCGCGGCCATCGGCGACACCTGGTCGCCGCGCCACGGATTGTTCGCGTAGCTGTAGGTCTGCGCTTGCGGCAGCGGCGCAAACACCTCCTTCAGGTTCAGCCGCGAGGCGAACGGAATCACGATCTCGGCGTGGGTGAAGCGCAGCTTCGCGGCATGGCGCAGGTCGCCGCGCGCGAGCGCATCGGTCTCGGCGAAGAAATCGTCGAGCAGCACCTGGGCCATCTGATAGGTGACGGGGTTCGCCTCACGGATGCCCGGCCCCTTCTGATAGAAATCCTGCGCGTCCTGCACGTAGGCGAGATATTGCGCCTGGGGCGCGTCGAGGTAGGTCTCCAGTGCGATCCCGCCGGTCTCGGCGCGCATCGCCGGCGCGACCTGCAACAGGTTGTAGAGGATGTTCGCCGCGTCCACCGGCGAGCGGATCGCGGTCTTGCCGTCGCCCTTCAGCGTGTTGGAGAAACGGCCGTCGTCCGAGGTGAAGGTGTAGGTCCCGGTATTCGAGAACGTATAGCCGGGCGTGCCGAGCTTCGCGACGAACTCGGGGCGCACGAGGCGCGCGAGCGCCGTCTGCGCGACCTCGGCGGCCTGCGGCGCGGTCAGGATCGCGTCGAGCTTCGCGTTGAGCGCCGCGTCGTTCGCGTAGGCCTGGTAGGCGAGGCTGCTCTGGTAGGTCGCGTAATAAGGATCGTCGCTCGCCGTGACGAGATCGGTCGCGGGCTTCAGCGCATGGAAGTACAGCAGGAAGCGGTTGACCCCGGCCGCCTGCGCGACCGGCGCGCTGCGCGGATAGGGCGCGGGCGCATCGGGCAGCACGATCGCGCCGGCGAGCGCGGGGCGTGCGGCGACCAGCGCGCCGCGGAAATGGGCGGCGCTGTCGACGGCGCGGTCCTGGCCGGAGCTGAGCACGACGATCTGGCGTGCGCCGTCGAACAGTGCGGGCAGGCGTTGCATGAGCCGCGCGGCGAGCTGCTGGTGCTCGCGGATGCCCGTCTGCGTGAGATTGCCGTAGCCGGGCGTCGAGATGCCGGCGACGCCGTAGCCGAGCAGCGCGTTCGCCTTCATCATCGCGAACGTGTCGGTTTTCAGGCGCTGGCCGAGCGGAGTCAGCGCGCCGTCGGCATCGGCCTTGCGCAACAGGTCGTAGAGTGCGCCGTCGTACTTGAAGCCGGACAGGCCGCGCGAGCCGTGGCGCGCAACCATCTGCGTGTGGATCGGCACATAGCCGGCGGGCGGGGCTTCGTAGGTCGACGCATCCTGGCGCGGTCGATACGGCGTCTTGGTCTGGTAGTAGGTCGCGGCTTCAGGTTCGGGCTGCGGCTTGGGCGGCGGCGCGGGGCGTTCGACGGGCGGCGGGCTGGCGGCGGTATCGCCGCCGCAGCCGGGCAGCGCGGCGCACAGCAGCGCGGCCAGGGCGGAGCGGACAAGCAGTGGATTCATCGAGGCGAAAGCGTGAGGCCGGGCCAGGCGGGGCGCTTCGACGGCGCTCGCCGGCGGCGGCATGGCGGTGAGCCCGGAGTGTCGCAGACGAATTTGACAGCAGAAAGTCAGGATTCGGAAAGCAATTCGTCGGGCTGGCGCACCTGCGCCTCGCGCTCACGCGCCTCGATCGGGAGCGACTCAGCTGCCGAAGTAGATGTTGCAGAAGCTGACGGGACCGACGCATTCGTTCGCGTCGTTGCGGCGGGTGCGCTCGACGGGCGCGCGCTCGGTCGTCTGGACAGGCCGGGCGTGCTGCGTCGGCTGGACGGTCGTCCCCGTGGCGGTCGCCTGGGCGCACGCGGCGGTGGCGGCGACGGACAGCGACAGGGCGACGAGGGCGAGGTACGGCGATTTCATTGCTTCTCCTGGGTAGCGCCGTCGGGCTTGGCGGCACACGAACTATATGACGTCAAGGTGTCCGGATTAATCGCCGCGCCCGGGGAGCATCTTTCCAATCCGCTCAATGATCGGCGCGCGGCCGGGCGCGGCGGCGGAACGGGGCGTCGCGGTCGAGCAGCGCGCTGCGGATGAAGTGCAGCTGGCTCACGATGCGCTGCATCCGGCGGCGCTCCTCGGGGATGCCGTACCACTCGGGTTGCGCGCGCTGGACCGAGCGCAGCGCCGCGTCGACGGCGCCGCAGGCGCGCGCGAGATGGGCCGCGTCGGGCCGCTCGAACAGCTGCGGCAGACGGCGCCGGACCCGATCGATCGAGGCGATCCAGCGCTGCGCCTGGCGCGGCTTGGCCGCGCCGAACGCGTCCAGCTCGTGGCGCAGGTCGATCACGGCGTGGCCGATCTCCAGCGTGGCGAGCAGCCAGCGCAGCGCGTCGCGATGCTGTTTCGAGCGCTTCAGCAGCAGGCTGCGCAGATGCGACATCAGTTCGTGCGCGCTCGACTGGAAGCGCGGGCTCAGCGACGGCAGCGGGCCGTCGCAGGCCAGCGACACCTGGCGGCGCAGGTCGCGCTGGATCTTGCCGATCAGCCAGGGCATCTCGATCGGGAACACGACCGCGAACACCAGTGCGGCCGCGAGCATCGACACCACCAGCGCGAGCCCGTTGTTCACGAGCAGGTCCGGCGCGTAGACGATCACGTTGTCCGGCCCCGCGAGCAGGCAGAAAAACACCGCGAAGCCGATGCCGTAGCCGGACAGGCCCGGCCGCGTCGCGAGCCACGCGCCGAACGCGAGCACCGGCGCGAGGGTCGCGCACAGCAGCGGGAAGCCGTCGATGTTCGGGTACACGTGGCACACGAACAGGTAGCCCGTGAGCGTCGCGAGCGCCGCGCCGGCCGCCATCTGCGCGACGAAGCGCGGCGCGCGCGGCGCAGTCGAGCTGAGCGCGCACGCGATCGCCGTGCCGACCACCGCGAGCCCGCCGCTCGGCCACTCGGAGGCGATCCAGAACGCGCTCATCGCGCCGAGCGCGACCACGGTGCGCAGGAACGTGAAGCCGACGAAGTAGACGTTGGTCTTGACCGTGTAGCGCGTCACCGACTGTTCGAGCACGTGGCTGTCCTGCGCGAGCGACGCATAGGTCTCGGTATAGCCGAGGAATTCGTCGACGAAGCGGTACAGCAGCTCGATCGCCGTGTCGAAGTCGAGCGCGGCGGCCGCCTCGCCCGTCGCCTCGATCGCGCGGCGCGATTCGCGCGCGCGGCGCGGCAGCATCGCGAGGAACGCGGCGAGATCGAGCCACGCGCCGGTCGGCTTGGCCGGGCCGCGCTCGAGTTCGGCGCGCAGCGCCGCGAGCAGGGACGCGAGCGTGTCGACGTGCGGCGCGATCGCGCGCATCACGCCGTCCGACTGGCCGCCGCGCAGGCGCTTGAGCAACTGGTGGAACGCATGCAGGCGGGTGCTCGCATGCATGAATTCGCTGTTGAGCCGCGCGAGCCGGCGGCTGCGCGCGCGAACCCGCGGGTCTTCGAACGACGCGAAGGCGCGCGTGGCTTCGAAGCCGACGATGCCGTCGACGAAATCGGCGAAGCGCCGCTCGAAGGCGCCGCGCTCCAGGCGGCCCGAGAGCGTGAGCGCCGCGAAGTCGACGAAGCCGGCGTGCCGCGCATCGAGCGAGCGCATCAGCGCCTTGCTGGAGCTGAGCGGAAACACCAGCGCGCTGACCGCGCCCGAGCAGAAGATCCCGACCGCCACCTCGGCCGCGCGGGTCAGCGCGGACAGGAACAGCGCGTTCGGCGTCATCACGGCCGGAATCCCGATCAGCGCCGCGGTATAGCCGGCGAGCACGTAGCCGTACCAGCGGAAATGGCGGTTGCGCACCGCGGCCGCGATGCAGCCGCCGACCCACAGCGTGATGCCCGCCATGTACAGCTCCGGCTGCTGCGCGAACAGGCCGCCCAGCACCAGCGCGGCGACCAGCCCGACGCCCGTGCCGATCACGCGGTAGAAGCTCTTCGCGAACACCATGCCGCTCATCGGCTGCATCAGGACGAACACGGTGGTCATCGCGCCGACCGAGACGCGCATGCCGCCCGAGTTGATCCGGTCGAAATCGCCCATCGCCAGCAGCGCCGCGCCGACCGTCTTGCCGAGGTGCAGCCAGACGAGGCCGTCGCTGATCGCCCATTGCCGGCCGAGCTGGCCGACGCGATGCAGCCAGGGCCTCCATCGGTGCGGATCGACGAAGGTTCGTGCTGACGCAGGCAGGTGCTTCATGATGGGGACAGGGCTTCTGGCAGGCGCGGATCGACGGCTCCGGCCTGCGCGACGACGCCAGTGGGACCGGAAAGGCGCCGATTGTAGGAGCCTGGAACGCCCGCATTAACGCAATGGCGGAGAAACCTCAGTTTCTGTGGCGGTAACAATGCGGGGGGAGGGCTGGAGGACAATATCGCTTCTTCAGAACCGCTCGAACGAGAATGGATACGCTACAGAACATGCGGGTATTCGCCCGCGTGGTGGAGGCGGGCAGTTTTACCGCCGCCGCGCAGTCGTTGAACGCGACCACGGGTGCGATGTCGCGCGCCGTGTCGGAACTCGAGGCCCGTCTGCGCACGCGCCTGATGAACCGCTCGACCCGGCGCCTCGCGTTGACGCCGGCCGGTGAAAACTACCTGCGGCGCTGCCGGCTGATCCTCGCGGACGTCGACCGCGCGGAAGAAGAGGCGAGCTGCGCGCACGAACGGCCGGCGGGCCTCCTGCGGATGTACAGCTTCGCGAGCGTCGGGCAGCACTATGTCCTGCCGGCGCTGACCACCTACCGGACCCGGCATCCGGACGTCTCGATCGAAGTGACGCTGTCGCAGCGCACCCCGGACATGTTCGACGGCAGCAGCGACGTGGCCGTGGTGACCGCGTCGTCGCTGCCCGATTCCGAACTCGTGTCGCATCAGCTGGGCTCGACCTTCAGCATCCTGTGCGCATCGCCCGACTACGTGCGGGCGCGCGGCGTGCCGCATTGCCCGGCGGAACTCGCGGCCTTCGACTGCCTGACCCTGCAGACCCCTGCGTTTCCGACGCACGAATGGCAGCTGGACGGCCCGGACGGCGTCGAGACCATCCGCGTCAGCGGCCCGGTGCAGACCAACACGGCGGAATCGCTTGCGGTCGCCATTCGCGGCGGGATCGGGATCGGCATGCTGCCGCTCTATGCCGCGATCGACGACCTGCGCAGCGGCGCGCTGGTGCGGGTGCTGCCCGAACACACGCTGCAGAAGATGAACGTCTACGCGCTGTATCCGTCGCGCCGCTATATCGACGCGAAGGTGCGCACCTGGGTCGAATGCCTGCGCGAGCGGATTCCCGAGATGATCGCGCGCGACGAGGCGGTGCTGGCCGCGCTCGGGCGCGATGCGTCGTATCTGTTCGCGGGGGATCGGCCGGCCGGTGCGGTGCTGCATGCGGGGCAGGCGCTGAATCATTGAGGTCTGCGCGGGTGCGCGCCGCGGGGCGGCGCGATGGAACCTGTCTCGACGGGTAGCCGAACGTCAATGAAACGGTTCGGGTGTTCATCGTCGAACTCGAACCGCGCCCGGCGAAACAAGCGAAGAGGATCTGCCGCATCGGCGTCGCTCATGACGCCGGCATGGCGGCGGGCCGTTGCGCCCGCCGCCTTTCGCGCTTACTGCGTGCGCACGCCGGCCTGCGTCGCACCTGCGGCGGCCGGGCCGTAGGCGGCTTCACCGGCCTTGCGCGCCGCGAGGCGCTTTTCCGCGAGACGCTGTTGCGCGGCCTGGATGTCGTCCGGATAGGTCGACTCGTTGCCGCGCGACGGCTGGTAGCCCACCGATTCCAGATCGACCAGCTCCTGCACGACCTGCGCGCGGGTGAGCGGGCCATACGACGCCTGCGCGAACGAGAGGGCCGGTGCGGCGAGCATGACGACGGCGGCGGCGGTAACGAGCGATTTCACGATGATCTCCAGGTGGATTCGGGGTGGTTCATGGCCGGTTGGCCGAACCGATGAAGCCAGTTTACGGAGCGGCGATACGTGAAAAAACCGTGAATCGGGGCAAGCAGCCTTCCAGATCGCACAACATTCAAGTCGGCAGGATTGCGAATCGATCGAGCGGACGACGTGCATGCATGACAGTCCGATGACGGTTCGTTGCGCGCGCGTCAAAGCTGTTCTCCAGCGAGGACGGATGATCGGACGCGCGCGAATTTCTACACTCATGCCGTTTTCGTGAGTGGTTTCAAATCAATAAGGAGTCTGGTTGTGAAGAAAATCCGGTTTGCGATGGCAACCGCGGGGGTGGTGGTGGCGACGGCCGCGCAGGCGCAAAGCTCGGTCACGTTGTATGGCCTGAT
>NZ_JAAGNW010000074.1:19711-28485 GCF_010645215.1 Burkholderia multivorans
GATCGATGCGGGCGTCATGTATACGAACAACGTCGCGAGCGGCGGCTCGCACGGCGGCCTGTTGCAGGCGACGAGCGGCGCGGTGAACGGCAACCGCTTCGGCGTGCGCGGCACCGAGGACCTCGGCGGCGGCCTGAGCGCGCTGTTCGTGCTCGAGAACGGCTTCAACAGCCAGAACGGCAAGCTCGGTCAGGACGGCAAGCTGTTCGGCCGGTTCGCCTACGTCGGGCTCGCGGATCGCACGCTCGGAACCGTCACGCTCGGCCGTCAATACGATTCGCTCGTCGATTTCGTCGCGCCGCTGTCCGCGACGGCGGGCACCTTCGGCGACGCGAGCTTCGCGCATCCGTTCGACAACGACAACCTGAACCATTCGCTGCGCATCAGCAATGCGGTGAAGTACACGAGCCACACCTACGGCGGCTTCAAGTTCGGCGCGCTGTATGCGTTCTCGAACAACACCGACTTCGCGGCCAATCGCGTCTACAGCGTCGGCGCGAGCTACGTGCGCGGGCCGCTGAACGTGGCGGCGGGCTACCTGCAGATCAACGGCTCGAAGGGCACCAATTCGAGCAGCCCGGGCGCGGTCGACATCGCGGAGTCGGGCGCGAACGGCAAGGGCGGCTTCACGGTCGGCGCGGATCGCCAGCGCGCGTTCGGCGGCGGCGTCAATTACGCGTTCGGGCCGGCCACGGTCGGCTTCGTGTTCACGCGCAGCGAATTCGAGAACTCGACCTCGTTCGGCTCCTCGGGCGGCACGATCAGCTTCAACAACTACGAGCTGAACGGTAAGTACAACGTGACGCCCGCGCTGAGCTTCGGCGCGGCATATACCTACACCGACGGCCATGTCGACAACACGACCCGCTACGGCGCGGACCCGAAATGGCATCAGGTCGACCTGCAGGCGGTGTACAAGCTGTCGGTGCGCACCGACGTTTATCTCGAAGGGATGTACCAGCACGCGGTGGGGCGCAACTACGTCGCGTTCATGAACACGGCGGGCGGCGCGTCGTCGAGCGCGAACCAGGTGGTCGTCGCGGCGGGGCTGCGCACGCGCTTCTGAGTTCCAGGCGGGCGATCCGGCGGGGACGGATTCGATATGTGTCGATTGACGCTCGGGCGGGCGCTGCGGAGAATGAAAGCCCGTTTGCGTCGCAGGAGCCGATCGATGAATTCGCCCCGCCCCCAGCATGGTGATCACCGATGAAGGAGGGCGTCTCGCACATGCGGAGATGTCGTTCGGGATTACAGGGTCAACTCCAATCGGCGGGCGCTGATCTTGATTGTCGAAGTCCCTTGATAGGGTGAATAGGCTCCAGCGAAGCAGGATGTGAGGGATTCCGGCGCTGGGGTGTTTGATGCTTCTGCGGCAAATCGATACTGAATCGCGTGCATTCTTTTATGAGGTAGGCTGTCCGCGACGGTTATGCAGATGAAGCAAGGAAATATTGACTGCGACACCGAGCGACGTGATGCATGTCTCGACCTGTACATACGCAGCCAATCATCTCTGAGGCTGAGCGTACATCGCTCCGATGGTCTTCCCTGTAGTCGACAGATAATTGTTAATTATTCTTTCCTGTTCTGATTTACAGATTCCGGAAGGCTTGGCATATAATCCGTCGGCAATATGCGGTTTGAGAAATATATATATTGAGAGTCTTGGGCGCATGGTCAACTAGAGGCATGCAAGAAGAGCGGGCACTACTTCATGGACGAACATCGACTTAGGGAAAGCATAAGAACCGGGCTGCTTCAACAAGACCGGCTGTTGCGGCTGGACACGCCGCTGCCGGCGAACACGTTCGTTCCCAGGCGTGCGTTGGCGGTCTCGGAACTCGGTCGTGATTTCAGCTGGACTCTCGATGTCGTGTCCGGGGCCGGCGACGTCGAACTGAAGAAGCTGATCGCGCAGCCCGTCACCGCATGGCTGCAGCAGGCCGACAAATCCTATCGCCCGTTCAACGGCTACGTGCACACGGCCCGCCGCCTGGGCGCGGACGGCGGCCTGACGAGCTATCAGCTGGTGTTCGCGTCGTGGCTGCACTTCCTGCGTTTCCGGCGCGACGAGCGTATCTGGCAGGACCGTCCCGCCGACGCGATCATTACCGACGTATTCAACGAGCATCCCCAGGCCCGGGGGCACTTCCAGTTCGTGTTGTCGAAGCCGCTGCCGTTGCGTTCCTATTGCCGCCAGAGTGAAACCGACTGGAACTTCGTGCACCGCCTGCTCGAAGCGGAGGGCCTGTACGGCTTCTGGCGTCATGCCGACGACGGCAAGTCGCACACGCTCGTCATCACCGACACGCCGCACTCGCTCGATGCGATGACGCCGGACACGATCCGCTTCCATCGCGCCGACCTCGACAGCGAGCGTGACGCGCTCACGCAGTGGGCCGGCTCGCGCACGCTGCAAAGCACGTCGTTTGCGTCGCGTACGTTCGACTACAAGCAGCCGTCTACGCCGCACAACCCGAAGGGTACGTCGTTGCCGACCAAGGCGAATCAGGGCGAGCTGCCGGGGCAGACCGAGGTCTACGAATACACGGGTGCGTACACCTACGGCGCACAGGCGAACGGCGACCGGCTGTCGGTGATCCGTCTCGAAGAATGGGAATCGCGCGCGAAGCGCTTCCATGGCGCGGGCGGTGTGCGCGGCGCGGATGCGGGCCGCCGTTTCCATCTCGCCGGGCACCCGGAGCACGACCGCGACGCGGCCGAGCAGCGCGAATTCGTGATCATCCGGATCACGCGCGTGATCGAGAACAACCTGCCGCTCGGCGGCGGTGAAACGAACTTCCCGCACAGCCTCGCCGGCGTGATCGCCGACGCGCGCGCGACGGGCGCATCGGCTGCGGCGAGCGTGCCGCACGCGGGCGACGGCGCGCAAGGGTTCTACCACGTCGAGATCGAGGCGCAGCGCGCGTCGGTGCCGTATCGCAGCGCGTTCGAGCATGCGAAGCCGGAGATGCATCTGGAAACGGCGATCATCGTCGGTCCGAAGGGCGAGGAGGTCTACACCGACGAGTTGAACCGCCACAAGGTGCAGTTCGTATGGGACCGCCTGAACGCGGGGGACGAGCGCGCGTCGTGCTGGCTGCGGGCAGCGTCCTCGGACAGCGGCGCGGGCTATGGCGCGGTGCATCCGCTGCGGGTGGGCGAGGAGGTGATCGTCGACTACGTGGGTGGGGACTGCGATCGGCCGCTGATTACCGCGCGGGTCTACAACGGGGCGGTGAAGCCGCGGTGGCATTCGAACGGGATCCTGTCGGGTTGCCGCACGAAGGAATACTCGGGCAGCGGCTACAACCAGATGGTGTTCGACGATGCGACGGGCCAGAACCGCGCACAGCTGTTCAGCAGTCAGGGGAATACGCACCTGCATCTGGGCTATCTGATCCAGCAGGACGGCAACGCACGCGGGCCGTTCCTCGGCCAGGGCTTTGACCTGCGCACGGACACCTACGGCGCGGTGCGCGCGGGCAGCGGCCTGTACGTGACGACCTATCCGAAATTGGCGGCGAGCCAGCCGTGCGACGCGAGCGACACGCATCGTCAATTGGGCAACGCGCAGACGCTGCTCGACGCGCTGTCGAACACGAGCGCGACCCATCACGCGGAGAGCCTGAGCGAAGGGCGCGCGGCGCTGGGCGCGTTGATCGACGTGACGCGCGATACGAAGCCGGGCGGCGCGACGGGCGGATGCACGGCGGGCGGCGGCACGGGCTCGGCGGCAGCGTTCAAGGAGCCGGCGAGGCTGTTCGGGAGCCCGGCGGGGATCGGGCTGTCGACGCAGCAGAGCACGCAGATCAGCGCGGACCAGCACATCAACGTGGTGAGCGGGCACAGCACGCACGTGGCGGCAGGGAATTCGCTGATCGCGAGCGTGATGGAGAAGCTGAGCCTGTTCGCGCAGAACGCGGGGATGAAGCTGTTCGCGGGCAAGGGCAAGGTGGAGATCCAGGCGCATGACGACAACATCGAGCTGATCGCGCAGAAGACGGTGAGGATCCTGTCGGCGACGCAGACGATCGAGGGCATTGCCAAGCGGGAAATCCTGCTTACTTCAGGTGGCGCCTATGTGCGCCTGAAAGACGGCAACATCGAGATCCATGCTCCGGGAAAGATCGACATCAAAGGGGCGCAGCACAATTTCGACGGCCCGGCGCGACTAGATGAAAAATTCCCTGCTTGGGCCGGAACTAAAGGCCCTCGCTCTGTCGATTTCTCTGGCTAATGTCGCCTACGGGCGACGGCTTCGCCATCGGGCTCGTGAATTGATTTGAATAAAGGAGCGCACGTGGCGCAACCACCGGAACCCTCATCGCAAATCGCGGGATGGGCATACCCGTTTCCGCTCAAAACCACCAACACCGCCGCAGGCCCCGATGCTTACTTGGCGGCGCTTGCTACGGCCGATGATGGCTTCTATCCGCTTGGGGTCAACGGGCTCTGGCACGGCGGCATCCACTTCGGAACCTCGACCGCCGGGAAATTCGACCAAGACGGCGGCGTCAAGTGCATTGCTGACGGCGAAGTGGTCGCCTTCCGCTTGGACTCCAAGCTTCAGGAGCTGACCTATCCGGACGGCAGCAAGGCCGGCTATTCGCGGGGATTCACGTTGATACGCCACCGGCTCGTCCTGCCCCCGATCCCACCCGCAGCGTCTGGAGCAGCCGGAAACAAGGGTGGCACGCCACCGGTTGGTACACCCGCGGCGACGCCGCCGGCTGCCGACACGCTCACTTTCTTCAGCCTCTACATGCACACGCTGCCGTTTGACGGCTACGATGCGAACCCGCCGCCACAAGGCAAGGCGAAGGCACTGCCGGCCTACTATGGGGCAACCGAGATCCGGAGTGTCGGCGACTCCGCGTCCGATCCCCGCCTGACCGGCTCCGGAGATCCCGACCACGCCTCGCTGGGGCTGCGCGTGCGCGCATCGGCCTCGGGGCACGCCAATGTGGTGGGCTGGCTCGCACGCGGCACCACCCTCAAAGTTGGGCAAACGCACGGTCAGTGGGGCCGCATCGACAGTGTCGTGTCCGGTTCACTACAGTCCTACGAGGAGGGCAAGCCAGATCCGGTCGCTGCTACCGTAGGCTGGGTCTATTTGGGGCAGCTTGACAAGCAGTTGCAGCCTCCGCCGCTTGATCAGATATATGTGTTGTCGAAACCGCGCAAGATTGCGGCGGCGGAGACTGTCGCTTACCTCGGCGAGTACCAACGCCTTGCGGAGGCGCGCGCGCACCACACGCTGCCGCCTACGCTCGGCGAGCGGCCGCTGTTGCACGTCGAGGTCTTCACGGGTGACGATCTGAACACGTATCTCGAACGCAGCCGGGCGCGCGCGCGACAACTCGACCCGAAGGCGCGTCGGCTACTGCTGATTTCGAAAGGGGCGAAACTCGCGCAGCCCTCGGCTGCCGACACTTCCATTGCCGCCGGTTCGGCGGTGAAGATAGCTATCGACTCGCCAGCCTCCGGCCCATGGGCCAAGGTGATCACGGTAAATGCGGCTGGCCGCCCTGTCACTGGAGAACCGGCGCGTTGGATTGCCCGCCGCGATCTGAATGCGGACGGCGCGCGCCAGGCATGGAGCAAATTCCCATTGGACGCCCAGTCGGCCGGCGGCAACCCGGCAGCCTGGCCCCGCGTGATCTACACACCCTCTGCACAGTCGTGCGCCGAGACTGCGAGCAAGACTTGGTACGCGATCAGCATCGCGGACGAAAGCAACACCCAAGTCGACGGATGGGTTTGCGATCACGGCCACCCACTGGTCGAGGTGAAGAGTTCGTGGGACTGGCCGGGGTTTGACGTCGTCAACCTCGACACCTCGGTGTCTGATATGTTTCAGCGCGCATTGTTCATCGCCGATAACCTTAGCGTGCGATACGAGAGTGAATGGGGTGGAGAGATGAGCAAATGGGACGCTCTTGATTCCCACATGCACGCAGGCCTGCCGGTATGGCAAGCGGAAAAGAAGCGAATCGATGCCTTGCGATTCTGGAGCGGGGCGGGGGCCGTGTTACCACCCGGCGCCAAGGTCTATCACCTGCATCCCATCGGATTGGTCGGCAATTTCCGCACCGGTTTCCAGTTCACAATCGCGATGCTGCAGCACATTTTCCCAGGCGCCAGCGTGGCAACATTGCAGGCAGCCATAGATGAATTGAACCCGCACATCGAGTTGTTCAAGCTCGATAAACTGCTTCGACGCGAGCACTTTTTTGCACAGATTCGGCGAGAGGCGGGGTCGGGGCTCGCCGTTCACGATGGCGAAAGTCTGAACTATCCACCCGACCGGTTGAAGCTGAAGTTCAGCTATTTCATGAAACATCCTGAAGAGGCCGAATTGTATGGGCGCACGTCCCAGCATCCAGCCGATCAACAGGCCATCGCGAATCGCGCCTATGAGCTTCGCAACGGCAACGGTAACATTGCGAGTGGAGATGGGTGGATGTTCCGCGGACGAGGCCTGATCCAGACCACTGGGCGTACGCAATATAGTAAATTCACCGAGTGGCACAGGCAAAACGCGAGTAGTTGGCCCAGCGATGCCAACCTGGATTTCACGGTGAATTACACCTTACTCGGTGAGATCAAGTATGCAGTAAGATCGGCGGCGGCATACTGGATCAACAACGAGATGTACGTAACGGCGGATCACGGGGCGACCGGAGAGGATGTTGACAACATCACGCGAGCGATCAATCCAGGGCTGTTCGCACACAAGCCCGGTCAGCCGATCAATGCGGAAAACATGGCCGACATCACAGATCGGCGGACCAATTTTTCTTCGATTCACTCGTGGGGAGGCTTGCAGTGATACGCACGGCTGGAATTTTCATCATTGGACTGGCGTCGCTCTTTCATCTCGGCGCAGTTCACGCTCAAGCGGGGCAGACCGAGTCTTCGCAGAACGAGCAGACGCTCTGCAGCGAAGACGAGGAGGTGTACTTTAGTTGTCCTTTGGAAAATGGGAAGACGATTTCCGTTTGTGCCAAGGGGAATGCCAGTCCCGACAAAGGCTATGTGCAGTACCGCTACAGCACCGAGAGAGATACTTTCGCGTTTCCTGCCAAAAACGTTGCGCCGACCAAGGTAGTGGGGATCACCGACGTGTCCGAGGGTAGCATCCGGGGTCTGCACCTGAAGTTCTTCAAGGGGGCATACACGTATGTCGTCTCCTCAGTCTCGCCGGGCGGTGTGTACGTATCGAAGAACGGCAAGATTATCTTCGACAAGGCATGCCAGGCCTCGCAGTACAAGAATTTTTCGAACAAGGTGTTCGATGGCGTCAATCAAGTGCCGATGTTGAAGCTCGACATGCACTGAATGCCGTCATCGGGCCGCTGGTCGAGATGGGGCCGAAAAGGTATCGACGACGCACGGGGTAGCAAGGCTCGGATCGCTGGTAGATGGTCAGTAACAGACTGTCTTCTTACGACAATCGGGAGTTGAGGCCGCAGCCGCAATGCTTGATACCCGGCGCGTATCGTAGCAAGGCATGACGGCCGTAACTGAATGGGAAGCATAAAACACACCTCTCGACGATATTGGTCACATTCTTTGGGCATGTATTCGCCGACGGCGACGTGGCGTTGTCCGCGAAGCAAATTCGTTCGGGCTGCTCCGTCGCCATCCACAAAGAATATCCGTCCGGGGTCGATCCAAACATCAGCTCGGCCGTGTTCGATCAGCAACCCCTCTGGGAGTGCGACGGCGCTGAAGCAGTCACGATCGGAAGAATCGAAGCGGAACGTGGCGGGTCGGAAATCGTTACGGTTTTCTACCGCGCAAACGAAGTTGTCGTTTTGGCACGCTGGGCGTCCGCCTCGGCCGGTGCCGACTTTCAGGGCGACTTCTATCAGGCCAGTGCCTATCGTCTTGAAGCGGTCGGCAACAAGACTACGTTCAAGGCTATCCCGGCTATCACGAAGGTGTTTGGCGACGGCTACGACGGCTTGTTTGACGGAAAGCGCGTGACGTTTCCCTACAAGGACGCAGCATCGATCTGCGCTCGCTTGGCAGCGCTCGGCTTATGAGTTTCGTCGTTGCGCGAAGCCATAGAGGCCAATTCAGGATGAATCCGATCGTGGCACGCGGCTTGTTCCGTGGGCAATACACATTGTCATTGGTATCGTATCGCGGGCAACCTGATGAAGGGCTGCTGGGATCGAACCGGTTACCTTCGAGGCATCGGCTGGAAAGGGCGCTCCGCATCGGACATCTTGCTGCCGCTGATTCTCGACCAACATTGATGAAATGAAAACGAGACCTGGAATCGCAGCACATAGAATGGCTTGCCGCTGGCTCATTGGTCTGATGTGTCTGCTGTCGCTTACGGCTTGCTCGAAGAAAAGCATGAATCTTGACGTTTCGATCTATAACTACTGGCCTCGTGCGATCTACGACGTCGTCGTGAATGGCCAATACGCCGGTGGTGCCTATATGGCCTACCACCCTGGGGGCGCGGGTGGCTCCACAGTCTGCTGCATCAAGGTCAAACCTGGTCCAATAGCGATCGAATACTCCCTCGGCGGCTCGGAAGGTATGCCGAGACTAGGTGAGAGAGTTCATGCGGCCGCGATCTTGCAGGAGTTGCCCAGCGACTCCAAGGTTCTCACTTTGCATGTGTATCCCACCGAAACCGCTTTCGCCGAAGCATCGAAAGAATTCGTTGACGAGCGGCCGGAGCCAGAGTGGAAAAAATAATGAGTTCACTTCCCCGGCCTTCTTCCATGATGCAAATCATATTAATCGCG
>NZ_JAAGNW010000074.1:28495-29847 GCF_010645215.1 Burkholderia multivorans
TATCTATCCGCGATGCAGACCGCATGGCGCACACCCAAGGCGGTGGTTCGCGTGACGATTACCGGGTCTGTCAGCGCCGTCGCGAGCGCATATACGCCGGCACCACAGTGTGTTTAACTGAGAGCGGGACCGAAGGCGTTCGAGATCGTCGCTGATGCGCGGCATGTCAAGTAGTTGACGCTTGCCGTTCCGTCGGAACTACGTCGGGCATTGATGTCGCCATCAAGCATTGAGCAAGCCGCTCTAGCTCGCGATCACGTGGACGGATGACGGCGATGGTTTCCAGATCCACTAGTTGGGCTACACCGGCCCGGCGCTGCTCGCGCGGAAATATCACTACAAGAGCGGGGCGTTCGTCCTAGATAAATAGCATCCGCATTGTGTTGAAGGTGTCGACGCTGACGGAAGAAAGGACGCGTGCCGGTAACCGCCGCCAACGAGCTTGGTCTGCCCGGAGATCCTGAATGCCGAGAGCAATGCAACAGAGCGCCAGTGATCCCGGTCGGAACGAATCGCTGCTCCACCTAATTCATCCCGATTATCCAATAGCCCCTGCGCATCGCCTCACTGCCCAGGTATCCCGCCGTTCCTGATTCGATAAAAATCCGTGCAATTGATGAACGTCCTGTTTTCTTCAGCGGTTTGCACATTAAAATAGCGCAGCGGCTGCCAACAGGCGCAATTCACTGTGCAGTATGAACAAGCCAAATCGTTCGGTCTGCAGCATTACGCCCTGTTTCCGATATCAACCAGCAAGGCAGCCGATTTTGCGAACCGGTCCGCACACTGAGATCACAGTGTGACGGCCATTTACGCTGAAAACGCCGGAGATCAAGAACCATGAGTACGCAGGGCGAGTTTTCATTGAGTGAAGTCCCGAGGGAGGAGCGCAAGGGACTGCTGTCGATCACGATGGTGCTGCTCAGCTTCACCTTTTTCACGGGCACGATGTTCGCGGGCGGCAAGATCGGCGTCGCGTTCAATATCGTCGACATGCTGTGGATCGCGGTGATCGGCAATCTGTTACTGGCCGTCTATGCGGCGGCGCTCGCGCTGATCGCGTCGCGCAGCGGGCTGAACTCGGTGCTGATGGGGCGCTTCTGTTTCGGCGAGATCGGCAGCAAGCTGTCCGACTTCCTGCTGGGCTTCGCCGAACTCGGCTGGTACGCGTGGGGCACGGCCACCGTCGCGATCGTGCTCGTGAAGCTGCTCGGCTGGCCCGCGAGCATCACGACGCCGCTGATGGTGCTGTTCGGATTCGGTTTCGCGATCACCGCGATCATCGGCTATCGCGGCATGGACGCGCTGTCGCGCGTGTCGGTGCCGCTGATGTTCGCGCTGCTGGTGATCTC
>NZ_JAAGNW010000075.1:0-1861 GCF_010645215.1 Burkholderia multivorans
GAGCGGCAATTCGATGCACAGGATCGCGCCGATCGCGAGCGCGGTCGGACCGGCGACCGCGCCGCTTGCGCGCATCGCGCCGACCAGCACGTTCGCGCAGCCGAGCACGACCACGCTCCAGGCGACGATGTGCAGCAGATCGAGTGCGCGCGCAACCACTTCCGGCGTGGTCAGGAACGCGCCGACGAGCCACGGCGCGCAGCCGTACACCAGCGCCACGATACTTCCCGTGAACAGCAGGTTGAGCCGCAGGCCGGTGCCGACGATCGCGCCGATCCGTTCGGTGCGGCCCGCGCCGATGGCGTGCGACGCGAGGATCGTCGTCGTGATGCCGAGCGACATCGCCGGCAGCTGGATCCAGCTCATCACCTGCGTGACGGCGCCATAGGCCGCGGTCGCATCCGAGCCGTGACGGTTCACGAGGCCGAGCAAGGCGAATTCCGCGAGCGCCATCGTCAGCATCTGCAGCGCGGCGGGCACGCCGATCCGCAACATCTTCGCGGCGATGGCCGGCTCGATGCGCAGGTGCCGCAGCAGCGCGCGGTCAGGCGCGAGCGGATGCCCGCGGCGACGCCAATGCCATGCGGTCCAGAGCAGCGCGAGCGTGAATGCCGCGAGCGTCGATAGCGCGGCGCTCGCGACGCCGAGGCGCGGCAGGCCGAACCAGCCGCGGATCAGCGCCGGCGTGCACGCGAGCGAGAGCACCGTGGCGAGCGCGAGGGTGCGCAGCGGCGTGACTGCGTCGCCGACGCCGCGGCTCATCGAGGTCGAGAGCCACATCAGCAGCACGATGGGCATGCCGGCCAGCATCAGCGTCGCATAGCGGCTCGCCTCGCCGAGCACGTTGGCGGGCGTGCCGAGCCAGCGCATCAGCGACGCGGCGCCGAACCCGCCGCCGATCGCGATCGCGACGCCCACGCACAGCATCAACGCGAGCGCGGTGCCGGCGATCGCGCGCACCTTCGGCAGATCGCCCGCGCCCCACGCGTGACCGATCAGGATCGTCGCGCCGGTGCTGAGGCCGATGATGATCGAGAGCAGCAGGAAGAACACCGGAAAGAACGCGGAGACTGCTGCGATGGCGTCGACGCCGAGCATCTGCCCGAGGTAGAGGCCGTCGATCGTGCCGGCGGCGGATTGCAGCAGATTGGTCAACATCATCGGCAACAGGATCGCCAGATAGGTCTTCCATAAAGGTCGCACGGGCGGTGCGGCGAGGGTGGTCCGGGTGGACATGCGGGATTCCTTTGGGCAAAGCGACGCCATGACGCGCGGCGGACCGCGCGACGTCGGGTGAAGTGACGAATCGGAAAGGGGGCGCGGCGCGCGTGCGCCGCGCGGGTCAGGCGCCGGGCGCGGCTGCGCCGGCGTCGTCCGCGGACGCGAGCCATGCCGCATGCTCGCGGACATCGCGCGGCCAGCCGGCGATACAGGCGTCGAAGCGCGCCGCGTCGTTCGCGAACAGCGCGCGGGTGGCCTCCTCGAAGCCGGGCAGGTCGCCCGCGAGCGCCGACATGAAGTGATACGCGCGCTCCTGCTGCTGGCGTGTGCGATCGCGTCCGCCATGCTTGCGGCGCGCGTCGTCGACGAGCTTGCGTAGCGCGACCGAGGCGCCGCCCGGCTGCGTCGCGAGCCATTCCCAGTGACGCGGCAGCAGCGTGACTTCGCGTGCGATCACGCCGAGCTTCGGCCGGCCGCGCCCGCGTGCGGCCGGTGCAGCGTCGGCGAGCGCATCGACGCTTGCCGGGGTATCCGCCTCGACGAGCGCCGGCGTGTCGGGATAGCGCGCGCGGATCGCCTCGTCCGGCCCGCGCGTATCGACGTCGATCGAGCGGCCGGTGCGGTTGTCGAAGATCAGGAT
>NZ_JAAGNW010000075.1:1871-7512 GCF_010645215.1 Burkholderia multivorans
CAGGATCGATGCATGGGCGTCGAGGTCGAGCGCGTGCCGGGCCGCGAGCGCGATGGCCTGCAACGAACCCGAGGCGAGACGCTGGTGGCCCGCGAAGCTCGTGTAGGCGGGAAAGACGGAATGAGAAGTCATGACGGACACCACGGGACAGGATGGCCCGAATAATACCCGGGTATTATTCGGTGCGCAATATTACCCGGGTATTATTTGTAGTGAGCGTCACGCATGCCGCGCGGGCGGCGGGGTGAACAGCGGCTGCAATTCGGGGGCGAGCGATCTCAGCAACTGCACCGCGAGCGCGCTCGTGAAGTCGTAGCGCGCCGCGTAGGGCTCGTGCGCATACGCGGTCAGCACGCCGAAGAAGCGCTCGCCGATCGCGAACACGAAGGTGGCGCTGCGGTTGACCTTGCGCGATTCGACGAGGCGCGCGCCCGGCGCGTAGACGTTGAAGCGCTGGTCGCCGGTGCCGGTCTTGCCGTACATCTCGAAGGTCCTGCCGTCGGGCAGCGTGAGGCCCGAGGCCAGCCGCCGCGCGGTGCCGTCGAGCACCACGTCGCGCAGCATGCGCCGCACGACGGCGACGATCTCGGGCGGCAGCATCGTGCGGGGCTGCGCCGGCGCGCGCGCGAAGCGCGTTTCGTAGGGCGTGTCGGGCGCGAACGTGAGCTGCGTGATGCTTTGCGTCGGGGCGTCGTTGCCGCCGTTCGCGATCATGCCGATCAGGTGCGCGAGCGCATCGGGCTGGTCGCCGGACGCGCCGATCGCGGCCGCGAGCGACGGCGTGAGATGGGCGAACGGGTAGCCGTATGCGCGCCATTCGCGGCCGATCGCATCGTAGGCGCGCAACTCGATCATGCGGCGGATGCGGCGGTCCTGCGTGGCGTGGTAGCGGGTCTTGTAGAGCCACGAATAGGTGGTGCGCCGCACGTCGCTGCTGGCGTTCTCCACGTCGTCGAGGGTGGCGCCCGGATGCGCGCGCAGGTAGGCGAGCGTCCACAGCGCGAGCGGATGCACGCTCGCGATATAGCCGCGATCGTTGAGGTTGAAGCGATCGACGCCGTACTTCGCGTACAGCGCGGCCAGCGCGTCGTCCGGCAGCGTCGCGGCCGGCGTGCCCTTGAGCGTCGCGCGCATCCAGGCGTCGAACCAGGCGGGCGAGCCGTCGGGCGCGACGCTGCGCAGCACCGTGGCGATCTTCGGCGGCGATTTGCGCACGTTGCGCAGCAGCGCGGCGAGCGCGTCGTCGTCGGTCTGGCCCGCGTAGCGCGTGTAGAAACGCTTCACGTAGACGCGGCTCTCCTCGTCGACGAAGCGGTCCAGGTAGCGCGCACGGGCCGCGGGATCGTCGAGCCAGGCCGACGCGGGCCCGGAGGTTTCGATCATCTCGTAGTGGACGATGTCGCGCATCAGCCGCACGAACACGAGGTTCACCGAATGCGTGAACGCGGCGTGCACGGTCAGGATCCGGCCGTTGTCGATCTTGTCGAAGTTGGTGAAGGCCTGCGCGCCGCCGCCCGTATAGAAGGTTTCGCCGGCGCTCGCCGAGTATTTGCGTTCGATGGCCGCATCGAGCATGGCCGGCAGCGACGGATCGCGTGCGCTGGCGAGGTACGACAGCACCCAGCGGGTCAGCGTGTCCGACGGATCGGGCTTGAGGCCGGCGCGCTCGGCGGCGGACAGCGGGGCGTAGCGCGCGTGCAGCGCCGCGATGATGCGCAGGTAGGTGACGAGGGTGCGCAGTTTCGCGGTGGAGCCGAGATTGAGGCGGGCGCCCTGGTTGATGTCGAACGGCTCGTTGACGCTGTCCGTCTGCACGCGCAGCAGGTTCGCGCCGCCGCGCCGCTCGTACAGCGTGAAGCTGTAGGTCAGGTGCGACGGATCGTCGGCGGGGCGCAGCATCTCGAAGCCGTAGAGCCCGGCCGCCTGCGCGCCTGCACGCGTCGCGACGCCCGCGAGGCGCGCGGACACGGCCTGTTGCACGCGGTTGTCGAGCGTGTCGGTGGCGTCGAGGTCGAGCCGGTCGAGCGCGTAGAAGCCGGGGATGCCGAGCGCGTCGAGCAGATGCGCGCGCGCGGACGTCACGGCCTTGCGCGTGACGAACGATTGGGTCGGTGCGCGGGCCGGCGTCGGACTGAGCGCGATCGACGCGCCGAGCGCCGCGTCGCGCAGGGTTGGCGTGATCACCTCGTTGGTCGCGAGCAGGCGCAGATAACTATCGGTCAGGCGCTGCAGCGCCGGGAAGTCGTGTTGCAGGTAATAGGACGGTGCGCGCTGCGCGATCAGCAGCGACAGCACCTCGCGAAACGCGAGCGCCTGCGCGGCGAGCCGGTCGGGCGTCGCGGGCGCGGCGAGCAGGCGGTTGACCTCGTCGAAGTCGCGGTCGTACCACGCGGCGAGACCGTCGCCGATGCCGATCACTTCGCCGATGTGCGGACGGGCGGCGAGCGGCACCGCGTTCAGGTAGCGCGCGACGAGCGCCTCGCGCGCGGGCAGGGTTTGCGGCCCGTGCAGGTACGCGCGCAGCGACGCGGACGCGATCTGCCGCAGCTTCTCCGGCGGCGTCGCGGTGCGGCCGCCCGGCGAGTGACGGAATTTCTCCAGCTGGGTCGCGAGCGTGCTGCCGCCGGGCGTGGCCTGGTGCGGCATGACGAAACGCAGGCCCTGGTCGGCGAGCGCGTGGCCGAAACGGCCCCAGTCGAGGGCGGGGTTGCGTTCGGGCGTGGCGGCGTCGAGCAGCGTGCGATCCTCGATATACAGCAGCGCGCCGACGACGACGGGCGGGATCGCATCGAACGACGGATAGATCCGCGCGGGGTAGCGGGCCGTGTAGAGCGGCGCGCCCGTGGCGTCGCGCAGCGTGAGGCCGGTCTGGTCTTTTTCGTCGTAGGGGGGAAACAGGCCGGCGTCGGCGAGCGCGCGCATGCGGTCCGACTGCCGCTCCTGTGCCGTGACGACGAAGCCGCGCGCGAGCAGGCGCTGCTCGATCGCGGGCAGCGCGGTGTAGCCGAGCCGCAGGTCGTAGGGGCCGTCGCCGGGGAAGCGGAGCGAGTCGCTCGGCCCGGCGCCGAGCCGATAGGCGAGCGTCTGGTCGTAGCGGGACAGGTAGCGTGCCTGCAGCCGCGAACTCTCGAGTTCGAGCTGACACAGCTTCGCGACGGCGGCGAGCGTGATGACGCTCAGCGCCAGCAACCACAACCAACGCTTCCGCATCGATGCGACACCGATCGAGCGGAGCGGAATCCGAACCAGCGGCCGATTCATGGCGGCATCTCCCGGCAGGGACCGGAGCGTGCCGGATCCTCTTTCGTAGTGTAGTCGCCAATCCGGAAATGCCACGGTCGGGAGTGACCCGGGGTCCATGATGGCGTCGACGGCCCGAAGGCGGGCTTGTGGGCGGCGCGCGCGGATTGGTACCATCACCTGCTGTTGGTTCCGTTCATGTTGCGGCCGGTTGCCCGTGCGCTCGCGTCGGGCGTGCTGTTCGAGCCGGTTCGCCCAGCTTGCCAATCCGATGCACTATTTCACCCGAACCCTGCTGTGCGCCCTTGCCTGCGCGATGTATACGTCGGCGAGCCGGGCGGAAGCCCCGTTCACCGACGCGCAACTGACGCCGCAGGCGGCGCTGATACATATGAAGGCCGTCGACTATTGCGCGAAAGGCGCGGCCGACGATCGCGTGGCCTGCGAAAACGATTTCATCACCACGGCCAGCCAGTTGCTCGCGACGCAGCCCGGCATCGCGCCGCCCGGCGCCCGTGCGGCGGACTACGCGGCGGCCGTGGCGGACGCCGCGCGCCGCCGCCTGCCTGCGGCCGAGCGGCTCGCCTCGCTTGCGCCGGCCGACAGCCCGGATCCCGGCCGGGATCCGGCGGCGCAGATGATCGGCCTGTCACGCACGTGCGAGAAGCTGTTCCCGGAGACGGCCGCGCAGGCGAACGCGCAGCGGCTCGCGGCGCTCGAGGCGCAGAGCCCCGAGATCCATCGCGAGGCGGTCGCGCTGGAGGCCGACCGGTCGGCGGCGGCGCGCCGCCGGATCCACGCGGCCGAAGCCCAGTTCGGGTGGGATGGTCAGCTCGCCAAGCTCATCTGCACGCTGTCCTGAGGCCGCGGCCCGCCGGTCTCGCGGGGCCGGCTCAGGGTGCGGGAACCTGCTCATCGGATCCGACCCTTGCAACTGTTACACTTTCCGCACTGCGGCATCGGTGCGTCGAAATCGCCGGAAAGCCCGACGGGCGGGGCATTGAGCGAGATCAGGCCTACCGGGGAGGGATCCCGGGGCGGTTCTTGAATTTGTCAAAACCCGTCCATATAATTAGCACTCGCTGCACTAGAGTGCTAACAATTCTCTGCCGGGCTTTTCTCCCGGCAGATTCCCTCAGCGTTCTTCAGTCTCAATCAAGAGAGGAGTGAGTAATGAACCTTCGTCCTTTGCACGATCGCGTGATCGTCAAGCGTCTGGATCAGGAAACCAAGACCGCCTCGGGCATCGTGATCCCCGAAGCCGCTGCAGAAAAGCCGGATCAAGGTGAAATCCTGGCAGTCGGCCCGGGCAAGCGCGACGACAAGGGCGCCCAGATCGCGCTCGACGTGAAGGTCGGTGATCGCGTCCTGTTCGGCAAGTACGCTGGCCAGACCGTCAAGGTCGACGGTCAGGAACTGCTCGTGATGCGCGAAGAAGACATCATGGCCGTGGTCAACGCTAAGTAAGCGTTCGCCAACGTACCCATTCCCAAGAATCCCAAGGAGTTAGAAGATGGCAGCTAAAGACGTCGTATTCGGCGATATCGCCCGCGCGAAGATGGTCGAAGGCGTGAACATTCTCGCCAACGCAGTGAAGGTCACGCTGGGTCCGAAGGGCCGCAACGTGGTCCTCGAGCGCAGCTTCGGCGGCCCGACGGTCACCAAGGACGGTGTGTCGGTCGCGAAGGAAATCGAGCTGAAGGACAAGCTCCAGAACATGGGCGCGCAAATGGTCAAGGAAGTGGCTTCCAAGACCAGCGACAACGCCGGCGACGGCACGACGACGGCAACCGTCCTCGCGCAATCGATCGTTCGCGAAGGCATGAAGTACGTCGCATCGGGCATGAACCCGATGGACCTGAAGCGCGGCATCGACAAGGCCGTGGCAGCGGCAGTCGAAGAGCTGAAGAAGATCAGCAAGCCGTGCACGACCAACAAGGAAATCGCGCAAGTCGGTTCGATCTCGGCGAACAGCGATTCGTCGATCGGCGATCGCATCGCTGAAGCGATGGACAAGGTCGGCAAGGAAGGCGTGATCACCGTCGAAGACGGCAAGTCGCTGGCCGACGAGCTGGACGTCGTCGAAGGCATGCAATTCGACCGCGGCTACCTGTCGCCGTACTTCATCAACAACCCGGACAAGCAAGTCGCCGTCCTCGACAACCCGTTCGTGCTGCTGCACGACAAGAAGGTGTCGAACATCCGTGATCTGCTGCCGGTGCTCGAGCAAGTCGCGAAGGCTGGCCGTCCGCTGCTGATCATCGCCGAAGACGTCGAAGGCGAAGCGCTCGCGACGCTGGTCGTGAACAACATCCGCGGCATCCTGAAGACCGTTGCGGTCAAGGCGCCTGGCTTCGGCGATCGTCGCAAGGCGATGCTGGAAGACATCGCGATCCTGACG
>NZ_JAAGNW010000075.1:7522-25120 GCF_010645215.1 Burkholderia multivorans
CGAAGCGCGCGTGAAGCAAGTGCGTGCTCAGATCGAAGAAGCGACGTCGGACTACGACCGTGAAAAGCTGCAAGAGCGCGTGGCCAAGCTGGCCGGCGGCGTGGCAGTGATCAAGGTCGGCGCTGCGACCGAAGTCGAAATGAAGGAAAAGAAGGCACGTGTCGAAGACGCACTGCACGCTACGCGCGCAGCTGTGGAAGAAGGCATCGTGGCCGGCGGCGGCGTCGCGCTGATCCGCGCGCGCACCGCGATCGCAGGCCTGACGGGCATCAACGCAGACCAGAACGCCGGCATCAAGATCGTGCTGCGTGCGATGGAAGAGCCGCTGCGCCAGATCGTCACGAACGGTGGCGAAGAGGCGAGCGTCGTGGTGGCGGCAGTTGCTGCAGGCAAGGGCAACTACGGCTACAACGCGGCAACGGGCGAGTACGGCGACCTGGTGGAAGCCGGCGTGGTCGACCCGACCAAGGTCACGCGCACCGCGCTGCAAAACGCAGCATCGGTCGCCGGCCTGCTGCTGACGACGGACGCAGCGGTTGCCGAGCTGCCGAAGGAAGACGCACCGATGCCTGGCGGCATGCCGGGCGGCATGGGCGGCATGGGCATGGATATGTAATCGGCGTTACGCCGCTTGCATTGAGGAACGCGCGGCGACGCGCGTTCACCCAAATAAAAAACCCGCAGCGATGCGGGTTTTTTATTTGGGCCGGCGGGTCGTGCAACGCGCCGGCGGTACGCGCGACAGTGCTGCCGCCGCGCGTTCAGCCCGGCGCGTTCTTGCCGGCCGCGGTCGGCCGCGTGGCGGGTTGCAGCAGCGCTTCGTCCTCGTTGCTGCGCGCCCAGAAGAAACGATCGGGCAGATACGCGCCCATGCCGGGACGGAACGCGTCGCGCGCGGCCTGATACAGGTACTCCTGCGCCTCGCGCACCGCTTCGGGCGGTTCCTGCCCGTTCGCGAGCAGCGCGGCGATCGCCGCGCCGAGCGTATCGGTGACGCCCATCAGCCGGTGCGGCGTGCGTTCCCACAGATCCTGCCGGATCTGGCCTTCCTCGCCGTAGAGCGTGTTGACGAGGCGGTGCGAGCCGGTTTCGGTCGCCAGGATGTATTCGCAACCTTGCGCCAGCAGATGCGAGATCGCGGCGTCGAGATTCGGCGCTTCGGCGTCGCCGTCCGGCTGCGCGAGCGCGATCAGCGTCGCGTGATCGGCGACGAGCAGGGTGGTCTGCGGCGCGAGCAGGTCGGCGATCGATTCGCGCAGGTCGTCGGCCGCGAGCACGTGCTCGTCGTCGAGCGTGAAATCCGGGGCGAGCACGAGCGGCACGCCGTCGTAGTCGGCGACCACCTCGGCGATCGCGCTCACGACTTCCGCGCGGGTCGCGGCGCCGATCTTGAAGGCGGCCACCGGCATGTCTTCGAGCAGCATGCGCGCCTGCGCGGCGACGGTGTCGGGATCGAGCCCGGTCACTTCGTCGCAGGCGGCGGAGTCGCGCACGGTATAGCCCGTCAGGACCGACACGCCGTGGCAACCCATGCTCGCCAGCGTCAGCAGGTCGGCTTGCAGGCCGGAGCCGCCAGTCGGATCGGACAAGCCGAAGGAGAGGACGATCGGGGGGGCATTGCTGGACATGGAAAAATGGGGCAAGAAAAAACGGACAGGCAGGACGGCAGCGGGACGCACCAAGCGTGGGCATCGTGTTGGCATTATGCGGCCGAATCAGGCGGGCTGACCGGGTTTTTTTATCGCACCGCAACGAAGCGCCGCGTGTAGAGGCGGATTGCTAGGCAGTCCGGCCCCGACACGGTACCATCATGGCTCTCAAATCAACGGACTTTCCTTACACGGCTTAAGATGGAATATAAAAGCTGGATGTGCCTGATCTGCGGTTGGATTTACGACGAAGAAGCAGGCTTGCCGGACGAGGGCATTGCCCCGGGCACACGCTGGGAGGACGTTCCCATCAATTGGACCTGCCCGGAATGCGGCGCGCGCAAGGAAGACTTCGAGATGGTGCAGATCTGACCGTCTCGCGCCGGCGTCCGTGGTGGACGCCGGCAGCCCGTGCGCGGCGCGCGTCAGGAAGGGGTCGACCGCGCGTCACGCGATGATCCGGCTTGCCGGGAGGTGAAGCGCGCGCATGAGTTCCGATCCGATCACGCAAGTGGTGCTTGAAGCCCTGCCCAATCCGCGGGGTGGCGCGGTGCGCGCAGCGGAAGCCGCGCTGCACGAGGCGGCCGACGCCTTCGAGCGCGAGTCGTCGCCGGCCGCGCCGCTCGGCGTCGCGGCGGCGGCGTTGCGCGCTGCGGGCTGGCTGGCCGCGCACCGCTTCGTGGTCGCGCTCTCGCACGCTGCGCCGTTCGCGGCCGCCGATGTATCGCCGATGGCGTTCCATGCGGCCCTGCGCGCGTTCCGGCTCGCGGTGGCGCGCCACAATCTGCGCGAGCTGGCCTGCTCGCCGGTTCTGTTCGAGCACTATCACGCGCTGCGCACCCAGGTCGCGCGCGACCTGCGCACCGACACCCCGCACGACGCGCTCGCGCTGGCCGGCCGGCCGGTGCCGCCCGCCACGCTTCACACCTTGCCGGACCACGCGTTCCTGCATGTCCGGGCCCGCTTCGAGCAGGCGTTGCTGGGCGTGCTGCGCGCGCCGCAGGCGCCGCCCGACGCAGCCCTGGACGAGATCGCCGCCTGCGCGGCGGCGCTGTCCGGTCCGCTCCCTTATGACTATTGGCGTCTTGCCGGCGCGTGCGCGCACGCGCTGCGGGTGAGCGGCGCGGCCGAACTGAAGCGCTTTCTCGCGCGCTGCAACCTGTTGCTGGGCGAGCAGGCGCGCGGCCTGCGCGTGGCGCCGCCGGTGCTGGTGCGCGAGACGCTGGCGTTGATGTGGCGCGATTACGCGCTTTACGGCGCTGCGGCGGAGGATGCCGACGACGTCGATCTGCTGCGTGATTACGGCCTGACGGTCGACTGGCATGTGGCGGCCACGCAGGCGTCCGAGACGCTGTGGGAAGCGGGCGCCGCGCGGGCGGAACGCGCCGCGCTGGAGGACGCGCCGACCCGCGAACTGGGCGTCGTGACCGTCAATGCGCACGCCTACGAGGATTTCCTGCAGACGGCCGATGCGTCGATGGCCGAGCTGGCGGGCGAGATCCGCGCGGCGGATGCCGGCACCGCGCTGCGCGCAGCCGACGCCGCCTACCGGGTCGGCGCGGCGGCGGGCGCGCTCGGTCTCGGCCATCTCGCGCTGCTCGCCGACGCGCTCGGTCTCGCCTGGCGCCGGCGCGCGCTCGCGGGGCCGCCCGACGCGGCCGGCGCGGCCGTGGTCGCGCGCGCGGCCGAGGCGCTGCGGGCGGCGCTGCACAAGATCGCGGCGGGCGTCGCGCCGAGCGGCCTGTCGACGGTGTGCTGGTCGCTCGCCGACCTGCTCGCGCGACCGCCTGCGCCGGCCTGACGGGTCGCTTCGCGCGCTGCGCGAAGCGACGCCGGTCCGACTCGAACGCGTGATAGAGTGCAACGTACTCTGTCATCTTGACCGTGGTGCCGCCGCGCCGCGAGTCTTTGCTAAAATTCAAACCATGTCCAAGAGTTCCGATCGCATCAATCTCACCAACCAGTTCCTGATCGCCATGCCGAACATGGCCGATCCGACGTTTTCGGGAACGGTGGTCTATCTATGCGATCACAGCGAACGCGGCGCGCTCGGCCTCGTCATCAATCGTCCGACCGATATCGACCTCGAATCGCTGTTCAACCGTATCGACCTGAAGCTCGAGATCGAGCCGCTCCTGCACATCCCCGTGTACTTCGGCGGCCCGGTACAGACCGAGCGCGGCTTCGTGCTGCACGAGCCGGTCGAGGGCAGTTCCTATAGCTCGTCGATGAGCGTCGAGGGCGGCCTCGAAATGACGACCTCGAAGGACGTGCTCGAGGCGGTCGCCACCGGCACCGGCCCGAAGCGCTTCCTGCTGACGCTGGGTCACGCGGGCTGGGGCGCGGGTCAGCTCGAAGAGGAAATTTCGAAGAACGGCTGGCTCACCGTCGAGGCGGATCCGAAGATCGTGTTCGATACGCCGGCCGAGGAGCGCTTCGAAGCCGCGCTCGGGCTGCTCGGCGTCAGTTCCTCGATGCTTTCCGGCGAGGCAGGGCACGCATGAGCGCGGCGGGCTCGCGCGATGCGACGCTCCTCGCGTTCGACTATGGTGAAAAACGCATCGGCGTCGCGATCGGCAATACGCTGACCCGCTCCGCACGCGCGCTCACCATCATCCCGAACCTGAATCGCGAGCACCGTTTCAAGGCGATCGGCGACCTGATCGCCGAATGGCGTCCCGACGCGCTCGTGGTCGGCCTGCCGCTCCATCCCGACGGCGCTGCGCATGAAATGACCCAATTGGCGCGGCGTTTCGGCAACCAGCTGAACGGCCGCTTCAACCTGCCGGTGAGCTGGGTCGACGAGCGCTACTCGTCGGTCGACGCGCGCGCGGGTGCGCGTGCGCGCGGCGAGCGGATCGGCCCGATCGACGCGGAAGCGGCCAGCGTGATTCTTCAACAGTACCTCGACCAGTTGTCCGATCATCATGAGTTCAATTGACGCCGAGGCGCTTTATCGCGCCTTGCTCGACCAGATCCGCGGCGCCCACGGCGCGGCCGCGTTCGCCGATCCGGCGGGCCCCGTGCTCGCGGGCATCCACAGCGGCGGCGCCTGGCTCGCCGAGCGCCTCGCGCGCGACCTGGGCGCGCCGGGCTTCGGCGTCGTCAACGTCGCGCTGCATCGCGACGACTATGCGAAGAAAGGCCTGCACAGCCAGGCGAGCCCCACCTCGCTGCCGTTCGAGGTGGCCGCGCGCCGCATCGTGCTCGTCGACGACGTGCTCCATACCGGCCGCACCGTGCGCGCCGCATTGAACGAACTGTACGACTACGGCCGGCCGGCGGCCGTCGAACTCGCGGTGCTCGCGGATCGCGGCGGCCGCGAGCTGCCGGTGGCCGCGCGTTTCGTCGGCGGCGCGCTCGACGTGCCGGCCGGCGCGACGCTCGTGCTCGAACGCACGGACGACGCGCGTTTCACGCTTCGCACCGAGGCGCGCACCGCATAAGCGCGCCGCATCCGGATCGTCCGGGCGCGCCCGGACACTGCACCGCAGATCAGCATCACGTTGGAATCACGCCTACCATGACCCTCGACACCACCGGCCGCCCGGGCGACTCCGCCGCGGCCGCGCCCGCCGAACGTTTCCGCTACGGTTTCCTGAAGGGCAACCCGCAGCTCACGAAAAACGGCGAGCTCAAGCATCTGCTGTCGATCGAAGGCCTGCCGCGCTCGATCGTCACGCATCTCCTCGACACCGCCGAGCAGTTCGTCAGCGTGACCGACCGCGAAGTGAAGAAGGTGCCGCTGTTGCGCGGCAAGTCGGTGTTCAACCTGTTCTTCGAGAACTCGACGCGCACCCGCACGACCTTCGAGATCGCCGCCAAGCGCCTGTCGGCCGACGTGCTGAACCTGAACATCAACGCCTCGTCGACGAGCAAGGGCGAATCGCTGCTCGACACGATCAACAACCTGTCGGCGATGCATGCCGACCTGTTCGTCGTGCGCCATGCATCGAGCGGTGCGCCGTACCTGATCGCCGAGCACTGCGCGCCGCACGTGCACGTGGTCAACGCCGGCGACGGCCGCCACGCGCATCCGACGCAGGGCCTGCTCGACATGTACACGATCCGCCACTACAAGCGCGACTTCACGCAGCTGCGCGTCGCGATCGTCGGCGACATCCTGCACTCGCGCGTCGCGCGCTCCGACATCCACGCGCTGACCACGCTCGGCGTGCCCGAAGTGCGCGCGATCGGCCCGCGCACGCTGCTGCCGGGCGGCCTCGAACAGATGGGCGTGAAGGTGTTCCACAACCTCGACGAAGGGCTGCGCGGCGTCGACGTGATCATCATGCTGCGCCTGCAGAACGAACGGATGAGCGGCGCGCTGCTGCCGTCCGCGCAGGAGTATTTCAAGAGCTGGGGCCTCACGCCCGAGCGCCTAGCGCTTGCCGCGCCCGACGCGATCGTGATGCACCCGGGGCCGATGAACCGCGGCGTCGAGATCGATTCGCAGGTCGCGGACGGCCCGCAATCGGTGATCCTGAACCAGGTCACGTTCGGCATCGCGGTGCGCATGGCGGTGATGGGCATCGTCGCGGGCAACCACGACTGACGCCGCCGCTTTCCCGACTTCAACGACTTCAACGAATCAACAGGCAGCGCATGAAGATTCATATCAAAGGCGGCACGCTGATCGATCCGGTCGCGGGCACCGAACAACGGGCCGACGTGTTCGTCGCCGCCGGCAAGGTCGCCGCGATCGGCGCGGCGCCGGCCGATTTCACGGCGGCGAAGACGATCGACGCGAGCGGCCTGATCGTCGCGCCGGGTTTCGTCGACCTGTCCGCGCGCCTGCGCGAGCCCGGCTACGAACACAAGGCGACGCTCGTGTCCGAGATGGCCGCGGCCGTCGCGGGCGGGGTGACGAGCCTCGTGTGTCCGCCCGACACCGACCCCGTGCTCGACGAGCCCGGGCTCGTCGAGATGCTCAAGTACCGCGCCCGCAACCTGCACCAGGCGCACGTCTACCCGCTCGGCGCGCTGACCGTCGGCCTGAAGGGCGAGGTGATCACCGAGATGGTCGAGCTGACCGAATCGGGGTGCGTCGGCTTCACGCAAGCCAATGTGCCGATCGTCGACACGCAGGTGCAGCTGCGCGCGCTGCAATACGCGAGCACCTACGGCTACACCGTGTGGCTGCGCCCGCTCGACGCGTTTCTCGCGAAGGGCGGCGTCGCGGCGAGCGGGGCGCTCGCGTCGCGGCTCGGGCTGTCGGGCGTGCCGGTGTCGGCCGAGACGATCGCGCTGCACACGCTGTTCGAGCTGATGCGCGTGACGGGCGCGCGCGTGCACGTCGCGCGGCTGTCGTCGGCGGCCGGCATCGCGCTCGTGCGCGCCGCGAAGGCGGAAGGGCTGCCCGTGACCTGCGACGTGAGCGCGAATCATCTGCACCTGATCGACGTCGACATCGGCTACTTCGACGCGCAGTTCCGCCTCGATCCGCCGCTGCGCGGCGAACGCGATCGCGAGGCGATCCGCGCGGCGGTCGCGGACGGCACGATCGACGCGATCTGCTCGGATCACACGCCGGTCGACGACGACGAGAAGCTGCTGCCGTTCGCCGAGGCCACGCCGGGCGCGACGGGGCTCGAACTGCTGCTGTCGCTGACCGTGAAGTGGGCGGACGAGGCCGGCGTGCCGCTCGCGCGCGCGCTGAACCGGATCAGCGCGGCGCCGGCGGACGTGCTGAAGCTGCCGGCCGGCCGGCTCGCGGTGGGCGGCGCGGCGGACCTGTGCGTGTTCGATCCGCGCGCGCACTGGCGCGTCGAGCCGCGCGCGCTGAAGAGCCAGGGGCACAACACGCCGTTCCTCGGCTACGAGCTGCCCGCCCGGGTCCGCGCGACGCTCGTCGCGGGCCACGTGGCGTTCGAGCGGCATTGAGCGGGGAGCCGCGATGAACGCTTTGCGCAAGGTGCGTCTCGTGCTTCACCTGTTGCACGGCATGGCGACCATCGCGCTGTGCTTCGGGCGCGCGACCCCCGCGCGCCGCCAGCAGCTCACGCGGGCGTGGACCGAGAAGATGCTGCGGCTGTGCGGCATGCGGCTCGTCGTGCATCACGACGGCGCGCGGCTCGATGCGCGTGCGCTCGTGGTGGGCAACCACGTGTCGTGGCTCGACATCTACGTGATCAATGCCTGGCGTCCGACGCCGTTCGTGTCGAAGGCCGAGGTGCGGCAGTGGCCGGTGGTCGGCTGGCTCGCGGAACGGCTGGGCACCGTGTTCATCCAGCGCGAGAAGCGCAGCGAGGCGCGGCGGATCATGCACGAGCTGGCCGAGCGGATGCAGGGCGGCGGGCTCATCTGCGTGTTTCCGGAAGGGACGACGTCCGACGGCGTCGAGCTGCTGCCGTTTCATGCGAACCTGTTCCAGGCCGCGGTGTCGGCCGGCTGCCCCGTGCAACCGGTCTGCCTGATGTATGAGGACGCGCAGGGGCGGCAGTCGCTCGCGCCGGCCTACATCGGCGAGATGTCGCTCGGCGAATCGCTCGACCGGGTGTTGCGCGAAGGCCCGTTGACCGCGCACCTGTATGTCGGCGCGCCGCTCGATCCGGGTGCGGACCGACGCGAGCTGGCCGCGCGCGCGCAGCAATCGGTGGCGGCGTCGCTCGCGGTGTTGCAGGAAAAGTGCGCGCGGCCGGGCGATGCGGCGCGCGCGCGTTTTGCGGCGGCCGCGCGGGTTGCCGTGCCGGCCGACGCGCCGGTGCAGGAGGCAGGGGCGGAAACGCTGACGCGCGGCGAAGGCTAAGCGCTCGCTGCGCGGCGACGGGCTATTCGCCGGCCGCCCCGCACGACGCGCAGGCGACCTGCGTCAAGGTGCGCCGCGCCGGATCGGCGTCGAGCACGACGGCCGACAACTGGTTGCCCCAGACGCAGCCCGAATCCAGCGCGACGAGCGTGTCGCGCAGCATCAGGCCGAGCGCGGCCCAGTGGCCGAACACCACCGTGATGTCGGCGCTGCGCCGGTCGGGCGCGTCGAACCAGGGCAGGTAGCCGGCGGGCGCGGCGGCGGGCCCGCCGTTCGCGCGGAATTCCATCGCGCCGTCGGGCGTGCAGAAGCGGATCCGGGTGAACGCGTTGAAGGCCACGCGCAGCCGGTCCTTTCTTTTCAGGTCGGGACGCCACTGGTTCGGCTCGTTGCCGTACAGGTTGCGCAGCGTGTCGACCCAGTCCGGTGCGCGCAACGCGCGCTGCAGTTCGTCCGCCAGCTCCAGCGCAAGCGTCGCATCCCATTGCGGCAGCAGTCCCGCGTGAACCATCAGCATGCCCGCCTCGACGTGCACGAACGGGCGCTGCCGCACCCAGTCGAGCAGGTCGGGGGCGTCCGGCGCGGCCAGGATCTCGCCGATCGTGTCGCCGGGCTTGAGCGTGCGAATGCCGGCCGCGACCGACAGCAGGTGCAGGTCGTGGTTGCCGAGCACGGCCGTGGCGCGCGGGCCGAGCGCGATGATCTCGCGCAGCGTGGCGAGCGAGGCGGGGCCGCGGTTGACGAGGTCGCCGGCGAACCAGAGCGGGGTGTCGGGGGCGGGGGCGAGCGTGTCGAGCAGCGTCCGGAATGCTGCGTGGCAGCCTTGGATGTCGCCGAACGCGACGGGCGTGTGGGTCATGTCGAAAGCTGGGTCGGGCTCGGATGACTGGCATTGTGTCACAGGCTCTGCGGGCGGGGCGCGCGCCTGCATGGCCGGAAAATTGACCTCGCCTGACGTCGCGGGTCGGCGAGCGGGTAAAATGCCGACCGTGAGAAGGTGATTGAACGCCTTCGCGCCGACGCCTGCGGGCAGTTGGCACGGATTTCTGGAAGGAACCCCATGATTCTGGTGACGGGCGGCGCGGGCTTCATCGGCGCCAATTTTGTAGTGGATTGGTTGGCGGGCACCGATGAGGCCGTCCTGAACGTCGACAAGCTGACCTACGCGGGTAATCTGCGTACGCTTGCGCCGCTTGCAGGCGATGCGAGGCACGTATTCGCGCGGGTCGATATCTGCGACCAGGCGTCGCTCGACGCGTTGTTTGCGCAATATCGTCCGCGGGCGGTCGTTCATTTTGCTGCAGAAAGCCATGTCGACCGCTCGATCCATGGCCCTGCCGATTTCGTCGCGACCAACGTGGTCGGCACGTTCACGTTGCTCGACGCCGCGCGTCGTCACTGGGACGGCCTGAGCGGCGAGGAGCGGGCGGGATTCCGCTTCCTGCACGTCTCGACGGACGAGGTATATGGTTCGCTCGCGGCCGATGACGCGGCATTCTCGGAGACGACTCCGTATGCGCCGAACAGCCCCTATTCGGCGACCAAGGCGGGTTCGGACCATCTTGTCCGTGCGTACCACCACACGTACGGACTGCCGACCTTGACGACGAATTGTTCGAACAATTACGGCCCGTACCAGTTTCCCGAGAAGCTGATTCCGTTGATGATCGCGAATGCGCTCGCGGGCAAGGCGTTGCCGGTGTATGGCGACGGCCAGAACGTGCGTGACTGGCTGTACGTCGGCGATCACTGCAACGCGATCCGAGAGGTGCTGGCGCGCGGCGTGCCGGGCGAAACCTACAACATCGGCGGATGGAACGAGAAGAAGAATCTCGACGTCGTCGAGACGTTGTGCGGGCTGCTCGATGTGGCGCGACCTCGTGCGACGGGTTCCTACCGCGACCAGATCACCTACGTCGCGGATCGTCCGGGACACGATCGCCGCTATGCGATCGACGCGCGCAAGCTGGAGCGCGAGTTGGGCTGGAAACCCGCGGAAACCTTCGAGACAGGGCTCGCCAAGACGGTCGCCTGGTATCTCGCCAATCAGACGTGGGTGGACGAGGTGATGTCCGGCGAGTATCGTCAGTGGATCGAGACCCAGTACGGGCAGCAAGCTTGAGGACCAATGCAATGGCACGCAAGGGCATTATCCTGGCAGGCGGATCCGGCACGCGGCTCTATCCGATTACGCACGTCGTATCGAAGCAGTTGCTGCCGATCTACGACAAGCCGATGATCTACTATCCGCTGTCCACGCTGATGATCGCGGGTATCCGCGACGTGCTGGTCATCTCGACCCCGCAGGACACGCCACGGTTCGAGGCGATGCTCGGCGACGGCAGCCAATGGGGGATGAACCTGAGCTATGCGGTGCAGCCGTCGCCGGACGGGCTCGCGCAGGCGTTTCTCATCGGCCGGGACTTCATCGCCAACGACCCGTCCGCCCTGGTGCTCGGCGACAACATCTTCTACGGTCACGATCTCGCCGGGCAGCTCGAACACGCGGACGCGAGGACGGACCGCGCAACCGTGTTCGCGTATCACGTCCAGGATCCCGAACGTTATGGCGTGGTCGAGTTCGATCGCGAATTCCGCGCGATCTCGATCGAGGAAAAGCCTGTGCAGCCGCGTTCGAATTATGCGGTGACGGGGCTCTACTTCTACGACAACACGGTGTGCGACGTTGCGCGCGAGATCAAGCCGTCCGCGCGCGGCGAGCTGGAAATCACCGACGTGAACCTGCACTACCTGAAGCGCGGCGCGCTCGATGTCGAGATCATGGGGCGCGGCTACGCGTGGCTCGACACCGGTACGCACGATTCGCTGATCGACGCGGCGCAGTTCGTCGCGACCTTGCAGAAACGTCAGGGCCTGGTGATCTGTTGTCCTGAGGAAATTGCCTATCGCCGGCAATGGATCGACGCGGCGCAATTGCAGAAGCTCGCGGCTCCGCTCGCCAAGAACCGCTACGGACAGTATCTGCTCAACCTTCTTTCGGATCAGGCGGCATGGCAATCCAAGTAACACCGACGGAACTTCCCGATGTCAAGGTGATCGAGCCGCGCGTATTCGGTGACGCGCGCGGCTATTTCCTCGAGAGCTTCAATGCGCGCGAGTTCGAGCAGGAAGTCGCGCCCGGCTATACCTTCGTGCAGGACAATCACTCGCGCTCGGCGCGGGGTGTGTTGCGCGGGCTGCACTACCAGGTCCGTCATCCGCAGGGCAAACTCGTGCGGGTGGTTGCGGGCGAAATCTGGGACGTGGTGGTCGACCTGAGGCGCGGCTCGGCCGACTTCGGCAAATGGACCGGCGTGACCCTGAGCGCCGCGAGCTTTCGGCAGTTGTGGGTGCCGCCGGGCTTCGCGCATGGATTCGTCGTCCTGTCCGAATCCGCGGAGCTGCTCTACAAGACCACCGATTACTGGTACCCGGAGCACGAGCGCAGTATCGTCTGGAACGATCCCGACCTCGCGATCGACTGGCCGATCGATACCGAGCCGGTTCTTGCAGCGAAAGATGCGGCCGGCCTGCGTTTCGTCGATGCGGAGTACTACGTCGCATGAGCGCGTCGACCACACGGCGTGCGGAACGCGTGATCCTGCTGACGGGCGTCACGGGCCAGGTGGGATTTGCGCTCGCGCGCAGCCTGCAGGGTTTGGGGCGGGTGGTGGCTGTCGACCGGCGCGGCATGGATCTGGCGGATCCCGACCAGATCCGTCGGGTCATGCGCGAAGTCCGGCCGCATCTCGTCGTCAATCCGGCCGCCCATACCGGGGTGGACGCCGCGGAGGCGGACGACGCGCGTGCGATGCGCCTGAATGCGGAAGCGCCGGGCGTGTTGGGCGAGGAGGCGTGCCGTCTGAATGCGAAGGTGCTGCATTACTCGACTGACTACGTATTCGACGGGACGAAGGCCGACGCCTATCTCGAATCGGACTCGACGCATCCGCTCAACGCGTATGGTCGAAGCAAGCTGGCGGGGGAGCGCGCGATCGCCGGATCGGGCTGCAAGCACCTGATCTTCCGGACGAGCTGGGTGTACGGCCTGCGAGGCAGCAACTTCCTGCTCACGATGCTCCGGCTCGGCGCGGAGCGCGACGAGCTGCGCATCGTGGCCGACCAGATCGGCGCGCCGACCTGGTCGTCGACCATCGCGATGCTGAGCGCGCAGGTGCTGGCGCAGGGGAGTCGCGACGACGATTGGGACGACTGGTGGAGCCGTCACGAAGGGGTGTACCACCTGACGGCTGACGGACAGACGTCGTGGTACGGATTTGCCGAGGCGATCTTCGAGATGAGCGGGCTCGAGAAATGGCCGCGGCTGCTGCCGATCGAGAGCGCGGCCTACCCGACACCCGCGCCTCGGCCCCGCAATTCACGTTTGTCGAATGACAAGCTGGCGGACACGTTCGGATTGCGCGCGCCGCACTGGCGCGATGCGCTGGCGTTGTGCCTCGCGGGGCGCTGAGGCGCGCCGGATGTAGCGTTGACAAAGCAGGTGGCGTGCGGGATACTCCAAAAGTATCGGATGAATGTCCGGGATTGCGCTCGCTGTGGCTTTCCCTATCTACCACGCTTTATAGCGTTTCCGCGGGGCGTAAGATGTTACCCGGCAGTGTGCGCGCAGCGCTCGGCCGCCGGCATCAGCAGGCACGGCATCGGGGTTCGAACCGGTGCTGTCCCGTCTACGCTCAATCAAACCCCAGTCTTGCAGGCTGATCTTTCTATCACTGAGTGTGAAGTATTTAAACGCCTTTAATGACATCCGGGAAGGATTGCGCTGTCGTGATCTATGGATGGCGCTGGGTACGCAGGATATTCGCCAGCGCTACCGCCGTTCGATGCTGGGGCCGTTCTGGCTGACCATCAGCATGGCGGTGATGATCGGAGCCATGGGGCCGCTGTACGGCGCACTGTTCAAATACGATCCGGCCAGCTTCATCCCGCATCTTGCGCTCGGCTTGATCATCTGGGGGTTCATGGCCGGCCAGATCGCCGACTTCGGTGAGGCGTTCTCGAACTCGACCAACTACTTGCGGCAGATGAAGCTGCCGTTGTCGATGTTCGTCTTCCGGGTCATGTGGCGGCACATGCTCATCCTTGCACACAATCTCATCGTGTATGTGATCGTGTGGGCGATCATGCCGATTCACTTGAATGCTACGCTGCTGGTGCTGCCGTTCGCCATGGTGATCGTGCTGGCCAACCTGTTCTGGATGGGCTGCATTACGAGCATCTTCTGCACGCGCTATCGCGACATGCATCCGGTGATCGGCAACCTGGTGCAGGTCCTGTTCTTCGTGACGCCGATCATCTGGAAGGCCGAACAGCTGTCGCCCGAGCGGCAGCATCTGATTCACTTCAATCCGTTCTTCTATCTGCTCGAACTCCTGCGTGAGCATTTGCTGGGGGCGATGCCGGCGCCGACGATCTGGATCGGCTCGACGGTCATGGCCGTGGTAGGCGTGACCGCCGCGCTGTTCATGCTCGGCAAGTTGCGGCACCGCGTGACGTATTGGCTCTGACGGGGGCGCATCAATGCATATTTCGCTTCAGAATGTAACTGTTCGTTTCCCCATTTACGATGCCAAGCACCGCTCGTTCAAGCGCGCAGTGATGGCAGCCGCAACGGGAGGCAAGTTCGTCAGCGATCACGGCCATACGGTCGTGGAGGCGCTGCGCGACATCAACCTCGAGATTGCGCGCGGCGACCGGATTGCGCTGGTCGGCGGCAACGGCGCGGGCAAGACGACGCTGCTGCGGGTGCTGGCGGGCGTATACGAGCCCGAAGTCGGTAAGGTGCGCGTGCAGGGGCGGGTGACGAGCCTGCTGGATTCCATGCTCGGGATGGATCTGGAGTCGACGGGCTACGAGAATATGTTCCTGCGCGGGCTGTTCCTCGGCTTGAAGGCGAAGGAGATCGCACGGCTGTCCGAGGAAATTGCGGAGTTCAGCGAACTCGGCGATTTCCTGAACGTGCCGGTGCGGACGTATTCGTCTGGTATGACGCTGCGCCTCGCATTTTCGATTTCCACGATCATCAAGCCCGAGATTCTGTTGATGGACGAGTGGATGAGCGTCGGCGACGACCACTTCAAGCACAAGGCCGAAGCACGTCTCGAGCAGTTCGTGAGCGATGCGGGCATTCTCGTGCTTGCGACCCACGACGCGGGGCTCGCGGAGCGCCTGGCAACGCGCCGGATCACGATGGAGCACGGCACGATCGTTTCGGAAACGTGATGGCCGGTTGATATGCGCCCGCGCGTCCCGAGTATTCGAACACGTCGGAAGCGCGGGTGGAACGGTTGTTCGGCGCAGCGTCGCAATGTGCGTCATACCCTGGGTGCCGGTTGCTTGGTTTCATGTCCCCCAGCGGCTGATCGGAGCAGCGAACCGTCGCATCGCATAGGGTAGGTCTTCCTGTTGTCCTGATCGACGTTGTTACGTGGCAGCCCGCTGCGGTGCCGGGCGCGCCAGCAGCGGCCCGGCGAGCCATCAGATTCCTCCTTCCACGCTTCACCGTCAGGTGCCTCACCTGCGCGCGTCAGTCAGGTGTCGCAGGCGCTGTTCGGCGGGATGGGGCCGGCGCACGTGGGACATAGCCTCTGGGCGAGGCGAGGTGTATCCGGCGATTCCGCGACTAGCTCTGGTGCCGTGAGGGGGTGTATCTTCGGCAACGCGACTGGCATGATTGCGCGTCGCCGCGCAGCGCGACCGGCGTGGTCGCTGTGCTGCGTGGGAGAACAAAGATTGCGATTCACTTTCATTCGCGTGATGGATGTGCGGCGGGCGCCGGACCGCGCGCCGCGGTTCGCCGCTCGCATCCACGCGAGGCGGCGCTGCGAATGCCTGATAGCATGCTGCCGGCTTGTCTGTATGTTCTATAGTCGTCCGAAATGTGAATCCTTTGGAGGCGTCAATGATGGCCGGAGCCGGTGGTCAGATGGTCGTCTCATGCAATTGAATTCGTCGTTTCAGGTGTGAGGTCTTTACTTATGAGGATGGGATGGACGGTCCATTAATTTCGCTTGTTGTACCGACGACCGGCAAGGAAAAAAATCTTTTCCGCTGCCTGGATTCCGTAGTAAACAACGCGCCTCCATCGCTGCTCGCTGCCGCTGAGTTGATCGTCTTTCTGAATCCCGATCCCAGCTCGCCTATCGACTACGCGCGCGTCGAGGCCCGGTTGGAGACGATTCGCCCGTTGTTCCATGCCATGAAGGTGGTGCGCTCGGAGCGGTTCGAATTGACCGCGGAGGAGTCGGCGTATTCGGCATCCGCGCATGCGAAGGGGAAGTATCTCTGGATCGCCGGCGACAAGCGCATTTTCCTTCCGGAAGGCCTGAAGCTGCTGGATGCCTGGCTGGCGGCTCCGACCGCGCCGGCGGCGTACTTCAATTCCAGCTGGATCGATCAGACCGGCAAGACCAATAGTCTTCCCTCCACGCATATGCTCGCCAATCGCGGGTTGATGTCCTACAAGTGCTTCGTCATGAGCACGGGGATCAATTTCATCGCGACCGGCATGTATGCGTGGATTTTCGAGCGGCGCTGCCTGGATCGAGCAGTCTGGCGCGAGATCATCGACACCTGTGGTCCGCACTTCTCGCACGTGGCGACGGCGTTGGCCACGCTGCGCGACGATCCGGTGCAGTACTTCTAGATGTATATCGCTCAGATCGAGAGCAAGGCCTACCATGCCGGGGACGACTCGGAATGGTCGCGATACTCGAGCCTTGCGAAGACCTACCGCTATTACGCGTGGTCGTTCGGCCTCGTTCGCCAGTTCA
Source organism: Burkholderia multivorans (assembly GCF_010645215.1). Taxonomy (GTDB): domain Bacteria; phylum Pseudomonadota; class Gammaproteobacteria; order Burkholderiales; family Burkholderiaceae; genus Burkholderia; species Burkholderia multivorans_A. Next base: position 23,713 of record NZ_JAAGNW010000075.1, read on the forward strand.
ATTATCTGATCAGGCAGGGCGCCTACGACCATGCGGATGTCCGCCGTTCGATGTGTTCCGAAGGGACGCTGCTGCGCCGGCAAATCGACGAGATCTATTCGCATATCGTTGCCCAGATCCGCTTCGGCTGGTTCAAGCAGAGCGAACACATCACGGCCGAGGAGTTCGACGAGATCTACGATTTCCTGTGCAAATGCTGCCCGGAAAAGGCGATTCTCAACGACATGATCCGGGAACTGTACCTTGGCGGCAGCAAGATGCAGGAGGGGGTGTTCGCGGACAAGCTGGGGCTGATCTACGATGCGCTCGGCGTGGACTCGCTGGCGCTGCGCTTCGGCACACTGACGGTCAGCCAGATCGGGAATCGTTACGTCCGCCTGCACCCGAAGGGTTTTGTCGTCTCGCATGTCAACGACAACGATAATTTCCTGCTGGCCTACAAATTCATCGACGCGCCCAGATATCACGAACACTGGCAGATCCTGAGCCCGGACGAGATGGAGCAGTTCCAGCTCGTCGAGCCGGTGATGCATCTGCGGGACGTCTACCCGGTCAACGTGCTGCCGCCGCCGCCTGTCAGCCGGTTCCGGCGCGCGACGCGGAATCTGGTGGTGCGTCTTTACCGTCGTCGCCTGACCTATGCGCTGGTCGCGACCTTGCCGCCTCCGTGGAAGCGCAAGCTTCGGGCCGCGCTGTACTACTAGAAGGCGAATGGGCGGGCGTACGGATGCGTACGCCCGCCCGCCGGCGCTACCTCCGGACCGCGTCGGCGATCAGCGAGGTGCGCCAGAGGCGTCGCGACAGGAGAAACCGGGCGGCCAGGCCGCCCGGTGTGCGTTCGCAGCGAAACCCGCGTTTCGCTGCGAACGACGTCACCCGCTCAGCGATCCCAGGTGACGTCGCCGATGTCCGTCGAATACGGCTTGCCGTTCTCGTCGAACTTGGTGGTCACGGCCGGGCCGCGATAGCCGTCTTCCTCGACCGAGACGTCGATCAGGCGGCGCGGCGCGCCGCTGTTCAGGCTGGCCTTGAGCTGTTCGAGCGTATCGCACTTCTCGTAGGGCAGGCCGGCAAGCTTGGCGAGCAGTTCGAACTCGAGCTCATACAGGCCGGAGGCCGCCGAGGCGCCGAATTCCTTCTTGAACGCTCGGGTCTGCGACTTGACGATCGATTGATAGCCCCGATTGTTCAGCACGACGACCGTCAGCGGCAGGTCCGGGTTGGCGGCCAGCGTAAACAGCTCCTGGACGTTCAACAGCAGGCCGCCGTCGCCTTCCAGGCACACGACGGGCTGCTGGAGCGCAGCCACCGCGCCCACGGCCGTCGGCAGGCCGAGACCCATCGAGCCCAGTACGTGACCCGCCCAGGCGAAGCTGGCCCCCTCGGTGGGCTTGAAGAAGCGCGCGAT
>NZ_JAAGNW010000075.1:25130-25744 GCF_010645215.1 Burkholderia multivorans
CGATGCCTTCGATGGCGTATCCCGACGCGGTCGGTACGACATATTTCCCAAGGCGCGACTGCGACAGCACATCCGAGATCTGATAGGTGGTCAGACGCGGCGAGCCGAATGCGGCTTGCTCGTCCGCCCGATCCTTGGCGAGCAGGGTCTTGCAGTGCGCGAGCCACTCCGAGGATTGGCTTGCGGGGGCGCGCGTGACGAGCGCATCGACCACGCCGGCGACGTTCTCGTTGAAGAAGGTCGTATTGGGCAGCCCGGCGTTCTTGGCGATTTCCTTCTCGTCCAGTTCCACGACGATGCGCCGCGCGTTCTTGCCGTAGTTCGCCGGGTTGAACGCGGTGGTCAGCAGGTCAAGACGCGTGCCGAGGAAGACGATGAAGTCGGCGGACTGGATGATCTGGTTCGAATGGGTGGGGGCGAGGCCGCCCGCGCAACCGAAATTCAATTCATGATCGTGCGCCATCAGGTCGAAGCTGGCCCAGGTGAACAGCGTGGGCACGCCGATTTTCTCGACGAGTTGCTTGATCGTCGCGCGCGGGATGCCCGCGATGCGCAGCGCGTTGCCAATCACGAGCACCGGCTTGCTTGCGCTTTTCAGGCCATCGACGATGGCC
>NZ_JAAGNW010000075.1:25754-29421 GCF_010645215.1 Burkholderia multivorans
GAGCGGAATCTCGATGAACACCGGGCCTTTGCGCCCCGTGACGGCCTGGGCCAGGTACGTGGCCAGCGTGCCGTCGTCGATTTCCGCCGGGGTGTAGCGGAAGGCGCATTTCGTGACCGGACGCATCAGGTCCAGGTGCGGCGTTTCCTGCGCGCCGCGGCTGCGTACGCCGTGCGCGTTGATGTCGGCGCGCTTGACCTGGCCCGCGATGACGAACATCGGCACGGAGTCATAGTAAGCCGATGCGACGGAGGTGATCGTGTTGGTGACGCCCGGACCCGACGTGACGATGGCGAGACCCGGTACGACATAGTCCTTCGCCTTCGCGTAGCCGTCCGCCGCGGCGGCCACGGCCTGCTCGTGGTTGCAGTAGATCATCCGCATGCTGGATTCCGCCGCCGCGCGGTTGACGTGCATGGCCATGCCGCCCGTCAGGCAAAACGCGGTGTCGGTGCCCAGTTTCTGGATGTTGGAGAGGATAAATTCTGCGACGTTCATCGTGACGGTCAACCCAGCTTGGTGAGGAAGTCCAGCGCGTGCCAGAAACCAGCACCGTGGTCCTTGTGGCCTTGCCACACTTCGGGAATGAAACTGACGTTCGGATAGGCCGAAATCTTCTTCCAGGTCTCCGGCCACCGAACGTCGCCGGTGCCGATCACGACACCCTCACCGTTGACGCCGAGCGCATCCGCGACGTGCAGGTGGGCCGAATACGGCAGCAATTTCGCCAGCGCGTCCTGGAAATCCAGGCCGAAATGGCTGCATGTCATTTGCAGGTGCGACAGGTCGGTACAGTAGCGGAGCTTCAGTTCCTGTGCCTTCTGCACCAGCTCGTCGGGCATCATGAAGATGTTCTGGTGACGCTGGCCGCCGAAGTGCCACGGGAACGGCGCCATGTTCTGCGGCGTCAGTTCGGTCGAGCCGAAATCGATTTTTGCGCACGCTTCGACGAAGCGATCGTACAACTCGGCGCGGTGGGTGAGCGGGAACGGGGTGTCCATCGAGAAGCCGCCGATGTTCGCGACGATCAGCGCGGAGTCCGCCTTGGGGAAAAAGCGGCGAATGCGCTCCGTGGCGTCGACCACGCGCTTGAGATTGTCGATCGAGCGCTGGCGATAGCTCAGGTCGTCAGCCGTGAGGTCGAGCAGCTCGCTGTTCTCGAACAACTCCGGGGCATGCACGACGAGCCGCTTGCAGCCGACTTCCTTCACGTAGTTTTCGGGGGCGAGCGACAGGTCGCGATACGACAGGTGGAACTCGTAGAGATCCGGATCGATCATCTCCGTGTACTTCTCGAAGTCGTGATAACGCACGGGCACGCCCCAGTAACCGGCGAACTGATACGTGCGCTTCACGCGCTTTTCGCCGGTCAGGTCGCCTTCATACAGGAAGTCGCCGATGCGGATGTCGCGGGGGGCGACCTTGCCGAGCAGCTCGGGCAGGCGATAGGGCGCGAGACCCTGGCCGGGGCTTGCTACGCGCAGGCTGTCTTCGGTAAACGTCTCGCCTTGCGCGATCGGGCGCGCCGCGATCACGCTCTTGCTCAGGTTTTCCCGGTTGAGCAGTTCGCCCTGGCTCGCGAGGCGGCCCGGGCCGGTCCACGGCAGCGCCTGTTCGACCTGACGGATCCCGTCCACCAGTGCCTTGAACTCGGCCGGCTCGAGGCTTGCCGCATGGTCCGGACCTTCCATGTTGCGATCGAGCGTGATGTGCCGCTCGACGACTTTCGCGCCCAGCGCGACCGCCGCGATCGTGATCGCGGTGCCGCGCTCGTGGCCCGAATAGCCGATCACGTCATGGATCTCTTGCAGGCGCTTGATGTACCCGAGATGGATGTCGCACTCCGGCGCGGGGTAGGCGCTGTTGCAGTGAAGCAGGGCGAACGGCACGCCGAGGCTCTTGACGAGCTTGGCCGCGGCCTCGATCTCCGGCTCGAAGGACATCCCGGTGGACAGGATCAGCGGCTTGCCGAGGCTGGCGGCCTTGCGGATCAGGTACGGATTCACCAGGTCGGCCGAAGCGAGTTTCAGCGCCGGTACGTCGAAGCCCGCGAGCACGTCCACGCTGGGCTCATCCCATGGCGTGCACATGTACTCGACGCCCTTCTGGCGGCAGTATTCGCGCAGTTCACGGTGTTCGTCGTTGGTCAGCTCGACCTTGTTCAGCAAGTCCTGGATGTATTCGACGCCCAGGTCCTCCGAGCCTTCCTCGCCCGGTGCCGTGCGGTAGAGCGCCGCGCGGTTGCGGATCTGGAATTTCACGCAGTCCGCGCCGGCCTCGATCGAGACGTCGACCAGTTGCTTGGCCAGCTCGAGGCTGCCGTTGTGATTGTTGCCGATCTCGGAGATCACGAAGGTTCGCGAGCCCCCGATCGTAAAATCGCCAATCTTGAATGTCGATGGGTTCATTCTGCTTTGGTTCTCCACGATGTTACGCCTTCTTGTTCGAAGCGGACGGTGCTGAGCGTGCAGCCAAGCGCCTTGAGCCGCGCGCATACGGCGGCGCGGTTTCGCGGCTGCACGTAGAACAGGAAGAATCCGCCCCCGCCCGCGCCCAGCAGCTTGCCGCCCAACGCGCCGGCCTCGAGCGCCGAATTGTAGATTGCATCCAGCGTGTTGCCGCTGATTGCGCTGGACAGGCCATGCTTGATGACCCAGGCTTCGTGCAGGCTCGTACCGAAGTCATTGAGATCGCCGCGGATCAGGTGCTTGTGCATCTTCCGGCACAGCTCGACCATGTCCAGCGGTTGTTTGTTGCGATCGGTCTTGTGGAAATCTTCCCGTTGCTGCTTGTGAATCTTGCCCGAATCGTGCTCGATGCCGGTGTTGCACAGCACCAGGCATTCCTCGAGTTCGTTGCGGATCGCATCCTCGAGGCGCAGCGAGTGCACCATGTTGCGCTTGCCGTCGAATTCGATCAGGTTGAAGCCGCCGAACGCCGATGCATACTGATCCTGCCAGCCGCCCGAGATATTGAAACACAGGCGCTCGGCCTGGAAGGCCAGCTCGGCGATCTCGTAGGTGCTCCACTTGTCGAGCCGCAGTTCGTTGAAGGCGCCGACGACGCTCGTCGCGACCGCCGACGAACCGCCCAGACCCGAACCGACCGGGAAGTCGGAGTGGACGTAGAGATCGAAGCCGAAGTCCGGGCGGATCACGGACACGACCGACGAAAGCAGCCCCTTCTCCGGACTGTCGAGCAGTGCGCGCAGTGTCGGGTAGTACTCGTGCCGGTCGATGTCGTGGGAAATGATGTTGATCTCGGAGCCCGACGACGGGATCAGCGTGGCATGGGCGTACAGCGCGATCGACGCGTTCAGCACGACCCCGCCATTCTTCATGAAGTAGTACGTCAGGTCGGTGCCGCCGCCGGAGAAGCTGATGCGCACCGGCGCGCGCGCGCGCGACAGCACCGCGACTTCCTTGGTCGGCGGGAAGAAATCGGGCGTGGCGAACTCGACGAGCTTGCCGTTCGCGTCGAGGAGCGGCACCGCGTTGTAGCCGAGGTCGAACAGCTTGAGCAGTTCCTCGCGGGTCGTGCCGAGCGGCAGCGCGTGGAAATTGCGGTTCATGCAGGTGTACACGGGCGCCGAGGTCTGGCCGCCCTGCATCAGGAAGCGGCGAATGTCTCCGTTGGTCAGCACGCCGACAAGGACGTCGGCATTATC
>NZ_JAAGNW010000076.1:0-6137 GCF_010645215.1 Burkholderia multivorans
CGCCTGGATCTCGATGTCCGAAGCCTGGCCGCGCGCGCCGCCGAGCGGCTGATGGATCATCACGCGCGCGTTCGGCAGCGCGAAGCGCTTGCCCTTCGCACCCGCCGCGAGCAGGAACGCGCCCATGCTGGCCGCGAGGCCCATGCACAGCGTCGACACATCGGGCTTCACGAACTGCATCGTGTCGTAGATCGCGAGACCGGCCGACACGGAGCCGCCCGGGCTGTTGATGTAGAGGCTGATGTCCTTGTCGGGATTCTCGCTCTCGAGGAACAGCAACTGCGCGACCACGAGGTTCGCGGTCTGGTCGTTCACTTCGCCGACCATGAACACGATGCGCTCTTTCAGGAGGCGCGAATAGATGTCATACGAACGCTCGCCGCGGCCGCTCGTCTCGACGACGATCGGCACCAGACCCAGCGCCTGGGTCTCGAAATCCCGCGGAGCGTGCGAAGCCAACGTATCCAGCAATTGAGCGCGATTGATCATTCAATGAGCCTTGTCCGAGTGAGTATTGAACGGAGCGGAAGCAAACCGCGACCACCATGTTACCGGCAGTCGCACAGAATGCGAAAACGGCGTGCGGGCCGTCGCTCGGACAGCCGGCACGCCGCTGGAGCAACGCTTAGGCCTGCGCCGTCGCGCTCGCCAGTGCTTCGAAGCTCACTTCCTTGTCCGTCACCTTCGCCTTGCCCAGCACGAAGTCGACGACGTTGCTTTCAACGACGAACGCTTCCATCTCGGCGAGGCGCTGCTGGTTCGAATAATACCAGCGGACCACTTCCTTCGGGTCTTCGTAGCTCTTCGCGAACTCGTCCACTTCCGCACGGATCTGTTCCGGCTTCGCTTCGAGGCCGTTCGACTTCACCAGTTCGGCCAGCACGAGGCCCAGCTTCACGCGGCGCTCCGCCTGCTCGGTGAACATCTCGGCCGGGATCGGCGCCTGCGCCGCATTCGGCACGCCGCGCTGCGCGAGATCCTGGCGCGCCATCTCGACGAGACGCTCCTGGTCCTGCTCGATCAGCGCCTTCGGCACGTCCAGCTCCGAAATCTTCAGCAGCGCGTCCATCACCTGGTTCTTCACGATCGCCTGGGTGCGACGCTTCGCCTCACGCTCCAGGTTTTCCTTGATCTCGCCGCGCATCTTCGTCAGATCGCCGTCTTCGACGCCGTGCGACTTCGCGAATGCCGCGTCGATTTCCGGCAGGTGCGCCCACTCGACCTTCTTCATCGTGACCGTGAACTTCGCGGTCTTGCCCGCGACGTCCTTGCCGTGGTAGTCGTCCGGGAACTTCAGGTCGAATTCGCGCGACTCGCCGACCTTCAGGCCCAGCGCCGCCTTCTCGAATTCGGGCAGCATGCGGCCTTCGCCGAGCACGAACGGGAAGTCTTCCGCGGTGCCGCCCTGGAACGCGACGTCGTCGATCTTGCCGACGAAGTCGACCGTCACGCGGTCGCCGTTCTGCGCAGCCGTTTCCGCGCCGCCGTCACCGTGCTCGCCGCCTTCGCCGCGCGCGTGGAAATGCACGCGCTGCTTGCGCAGGATGTCGAGGGTGCGGTCGATCTCGGCGTCGCCGATGGTCGTGGTCGAACGCTCGACCTCGGCCGCGGCCAGTTCGCCGATCTTCACTTCCGGGTAGACCTCGAAGGTCGCGTCGAACGCGTACGCTTCTTCCGACACGGCGTCCTGCTTCGGCGCGAAGCTCGGCTGGCCGGCGACGCGCAGGTTTTCCGCGCGGCTGATGTCGAAGAATTCCTGCCCGATCTTGTCGCTCAGCACTTCCGCCTCGACCTGGCCCGAATACTGCTGCGCGACCATCTTGAGCGGCACCTTGCCCGGGCGGAAGCCCGGCATGCGCACGTTCTTCGCGAGTTTCTGAATACGGGCGTCGATTTCCTTCTGCACGACTGCCTTCTGCAGCGAGATCGTGACGCGGCGTTCGAGCTTGCCGAGGTTTTCAACAACGTTAGCCATGGCTTCAATCGTCCTAAAATTATTCGAGCGAATCGGTTTTCCTTGCCGTACCCGCGCGGCGGCGGATGTGCCCGCGCCGCCTTGCGCGCCCCGCGCGCAAACGACGAGCGTGCGCAGCGCAGACGGCTTCCAAGCACGGCTTTGGCCGGAAGAATCGACTATTCTAGCAAACTATTTTCCCCGCACCGCGAGATTCCATCCCCGCTCGCCCCGCGACCGCCGACGGCACGCCCGCACCCCGTGCGATGCCGGTTATGCGCCGCCCCGTATCCGGGCCCCGCGGCCGCCCTGCTAAGCTTCGCTCCGACGCGGCGCCGCGTGCCGCCGGATTCCTCATACCAATCGACATTCCATGCCCGGAGACACCATGCCGCATCCGCCCGTCGTCGTCATCGCGCCCGATTCCTTCAAAGGCTCGCTTTCCGCCGCGCAGGTGGCCGACGCGATCGGCGCCGGGGTGCGCCGCGCGCAGCCGGACGCCGAGCTGCGCTGCCGGCCGATGGCGGACGGCGGCGAGGGCACCCTCGCGGCGATGCTCGCGCACGGCGGCGCGCACCGCACGCTGCGCGTGGCGGGCGCCGCGCTCGCGCCGCGCGACGCGGCGGTCGGCCGGCTCGCACCGGACACGGCGCTCGTCGAGACGGCCGAGGTCGTCGGCATCACGGACCCGGCCGGGATGGCCGCGCCGGTCGAGGCGCGCAGCACGCGCGGCCTCGGCGACGCGATCCGCGCGCTGCTCGACGACGGCGTGCGCACCTTCTACGTCGCGCTCGGCGGCAGCAGCACCAACGACGCCGGCGCGGGCCTGCTCGCCGGGCTCGGGCTGCGCGCGTTCGACGCCGACGGCCGCGCGCTCGAACCGACGCCCGCCACGCTCGCGCGCATTGCCCGCCTCGACGCGGCAGGCCTCGATCCGCGGCTCGCGCAGGCGACCTTCATCGGCATGTCGGACGTCGACAATCCGCTCACCGGCGCGCACGGCGCAACCGCGGTGTTCGGCCCGCAGAAGGGCGTGACGCCGGCCCAGGTCGAACCGCTCGACGCCGCGCTCGGGCACTTCGCCGACCTGCTCGAAGCCGCGCTGCCGCGCCGCCCCGGCACGCCCGCCGGCCGCGCGCGCGACCTGCCCGGCGCCGGGGCGGCGGGCGGGCTCGGCTTCGCGCTGCACATGCTCGGGGCGCGCTTCGAGGCAGGCGCCGAGGTGGTCGCGCGGCAGATCGGCCTCGACGACGCGCTCGCGGGCGCGCACTGGCTGATCACCGGCGAAGGCCGCTCCGACGCGCAGACGCTGCACGGCAAGGCGCCGTTCGTCGCCTGCCGGCATGCGCGCACGGCGGGCGTGCCGGCCACGCTGCTGTCGGGCGCGGTCGACGCCGCCGCGCTCGCGGCGCTCGGCGCGCATTTCGACGGCTGCTTCTCGCCCGCGCCGGGCCCGATCACGCTCGACGTCGCGATCCGCGACGCGGCCCGCCTGCTCGCCGACGCCGCGGAACAGCTGACCCGCCTGAAGTACGGCCGCGCCTGAAACGGCGGCCGTCGGCGCGACGCCCCCCGCCTCGCCGGAAGCGGCTCGGGCGTCGCGCGGCCGCCGCATCGCGCGCGCCGACGTTGACCGCGCGCCGGGATACGGCAACAATCGGGCCGCTCCCCTCCTTCAGGATTCCGACATGAAAGGCAGCAAAGCCGGCCTCGAGCAGTTTCTGACCTACCGCCTGCACGTGTTGAACAAGCTGTCCGATCGCGGGATCGGCGAGCTTTATCAGACGAAGCTCGGCATCTCGCTGCCCGAGGCGCGGGTGATCGCGGCCATCGGCGCGTTCGGCCCGTTCTCGATCATGGAGCTGGCCCGCCACACCCACCTCGACAAGAGCCAGGCCAGCCGTGCGGCGGAGGCATTGATCCGGCGCGGGCTCGTCGAACGCGGCGCGAGCGACGAGGATGCGCGGGTCGTGCTGGTCGCGCTGACGCGCGACGGCGTCGCGCTCAACCGCCGCATCATGCCGATCGCGCGCAAATGGAACGCCGAGCTGCTCGCCGGCCTGAGCGAGCACGAGCAGCAGGTCTTCGCACGCGCGTTCGACCGCATCATCGCGCGCCTGAGCGACCGCCTCGCCTGACGGCCCGGCGCGGCGCCGTCCGGCCCCGCGCCCCGCTCACAGCCCGCTGTTGGCCGCGCGCTGCCGCAGCAGGCCGAGCACCGCGTCGCAGTAAGGCGTCGGCACCTCGAGCCGGCGGCCCAGCTCCGGGAACACCCCGAGGATCGGCCCGATCTCGAGCGGGCGTCCCGCCTCCAGGTCCTGCAGCATCGAGGTCTTGAACGCGCCGAGCCGGCGCGTGACTGCGATCCGTTCCGGCCCGCTCATGCCGGTCGACAGCGAGAGCCGCGCGCCGATCGCGTCGGCCTCCTCCATCATCCGCAGCGCGAGCGCATGCGTGTACGGGTCGTCGAGCAGGCGATCGGCGGTCGAACCCGCGAGCGCGCTCAGCGGATTCATGTTCATGTTGCCCCACAGCTTGGCCCAGATCTCGGTGCGGATCGCCGCGCTCGTCTCGACCTCGAAGCCGCCCGCGGCAAGCGCCCGGGCGAAACGCGCGGCGGCCGCCTCGCGGGCCGCATCCGGCGCGCCGACGATCAGGCGGTTGCCGCGCCCGCGCCGCACCACGCCGGGCGCGGACGTCGCCGACGACAGGTGCACCACGCAGCCGATCGCCTGCGCCGGCGGCAGCGCCGCCGACACCGCGCCCGCCGGATCGATCGATTCGAGGCAGACGCCGTCGAGCGGCCCGGCGCAGCCGTGCAGGAACCACCACGGCAACCCGTTCATCGCACCCACCACCACCGTGCGCGGCCCGACCAGCGGCGCGAGCCGCGACGCCAGCGCCGGCAGCACCTGCGCCTTCAGCGCCAGCACCACGTAGTCCTGCTCGCCCAACGCCGCCGCGTCGTCGCTCGCAGTGAGCCGCACGGCCGTCTCCCTGCCCTGTTCGTCGGCGATGCGCAGCCCATCCGCGCGGATCGCGTCGAGCGTCGCGCCGCGCGCGAACGCGCTGACCTGCCAGCCGGCCTGCGCCAGCGCCGCGGCGAACAGGCCGCCGATCGCGCCCAGGCCCACCACGGCCACACGCACGGGGGATGCATTCATCGTCGAGTCTCCTGATTGGTTGGTGTCGTCGTGCCGACGAGGATAGGCATTCATGGTTGCGAACACAACCAGTTTTCATGGCGTCCTGGGCGACGGCCGACGCTCCGCCGACCGGCGCAAACGCACTAGGAAACCGGGTGCATTTGCCTCTGTCGACGCCGGTCGCCGCTCCGTATTCTGAACCTGTCACGCATTCCAACGCATCCGCAGCAAGGAGGTAGCCGATGAACCTGCACCAGACGCCCGACCCGCGCCCGCCGGCCGACGTACCGCCGCCGCAGCCCGGCCAGCCGCGCCCCGGGCAGCCTCAGCCCGTGCCGCCCGGCATACCGGTCCCGCCCGACGTGCCGCCGCCCGGCACGCCGATCGTGCTCCGGATCCCGGCCCGGTGCGCCTGAGCGCTCGCCGCCCGATCTTTCTTTCCCCCTGGAGGCTCGCATGACCCGAACCCAATCCATTTCGTCCGTGCTCGCGATCAGTGCCGCATTCCTGTTCGGCACAGCCGGCTGGAGCAGCGCCTACGCGCAAACCGAACCGGCCAGCGACGGCGCCGCGGCCGAATCCAGCCAGCCCGTCACCGATACCTGGATCACCACCAAGGTAAAGAGTGAACTCGCCGTCACCGACGGCGTGAAAAGCACCGAGATCGGCGTGAAGACGATCGACGGCATCGTCACGCTCACGGGCGTGCTGCCGACCCGGATCGCCGTCAAGAAGGCCGTGGCCGTCGCGCGCGCCGTGAAGGGCGTCAAGCACGTGGATGCGGCCGGCCTGAAGGCGAAGGCCTGACGCACCACCCATCGATTCGCACGAACCGCCGCCGCGCCCTCGCGGCGGCGGCGATTCCCAACCAGGAGAACAGCATGAACGAAGACAAGATCAAGGGACAGTGGAAGCAGTTGACCGGCAAGCTCAAGGCGAAATGGGGCAAGCTGACCGATGACGATCTCGCGGTCGCCGAAGGCAATCGCGACTACCTCGCCGGCAAGATCCAGGAGCGCTACGGCATCGCACGCGAC
>NZ_JAAGNW010000076.1:6147-13367 GCF_010645215.1 Burkholderia multivorans
CGACGAGGCCGAGCGGCAACTGAAGGATTTCGACAAATCGCTGTGACCCGGCATGCGGGGCGGTGATCGGCCGTCCCGCCCTTCAACCCTCATCGAGGAGCGCCGAAATGGGCAAGTACCTGATCGCCTGGCTGCTGGGCGTGCCGCTTGGCGTGCTCGTGATCGCCTACCTGGTCGTCCACATCCTGTAGACGGCTGCGCGGCCGGCCATCCATCCGGGTCGGCCGCATCGCTTCCGCCTGCGTGCCGATGCGCGTGCAGGCATGCACGGCACCCGCTCGTCGATCCGGCCGGCCCTCTCCTTCGCCCATCCGGCACGTCCCCTTCGTCCCGCTCCCCCTGCACGCATCGCTTCGCGAAACCAACCGACTGCCGTTACACTCTCGCCTCGTTTGTTTTCCACGCTCCGCCCGAACCCCATGCTGTTGCGCAACCGGCTGACCGCCGCGTGTCTCTCCGTCGCCCTGCTGTCCGCCCCTCAACTGGCCGTCGCCAAGACGCCCACCGACACCCTGTTCGACGAGGTCGTCGCCTACCTGTCGCGCCTGCTCTCGGCGCCGCCGCGCGAAGCGCCGGCCGGCCAGGTCATCGAGGCCGCGTTCTCGCCCGACGGCGGCGCGGAAGCACTGGTCCTGAAGGTGATCGGGGCCGCACGCACGTCGCTGCGGCTCGCCGGCTATTCGTTCACCTCGCCGAAAGTGGTGCGCGCGCTGCTCGACGCGCGCCAACGCGGCGTCGACATCGCCGTGGTCGTCGACAACGACGGCAATCGCTCGAAGGCGTCGAAGCAGGCGCTCAACCTGCTCGTCAACGCGAAGGTGCCGACCCGCACGATCGACCGCTACGCGATCCATCACGACAAGTACATCGTCGTCGACGGCCGCCACGTCGAGACCGGCTCGTTCAACTACTCGGCCTCCGCCGCCTCACGGAATTCGGAGAACGTGCTCGTCGTGTGGAACAACCCGACGCTCGCCGCGCAATATCTGCAGCACTGGCAAAACCGTTACGACCAGGGCACCAACTACCGCTCCAGCTACTGAGCGTCGCCGCGCCGTCATGCCGCGTCGGGCGGCGCGTCGCCCGCGCGCCGCTGCGGCGCGTCCAGCGCGCCCAGCACGCCCGGGATCTGGCTCTTGTCGTGCATCCCCAGCTTGCGATATGCGCAGCGCAGGTAATGCCGCACCGTCGCGGGCGAGATCGCCATGCGCTGCGCGACCTCCTTGTGCGAACGCCCTTCGCCGTAGTAGCGGATCGCCGCCAGTTCGCGCGGGCTCAGACGGTCCAGCAGCGAACGCGGGCGCGCCTCGAGCAGGAACAGCCCCGCCACGCTCGTGCACTGCACCCGCAAGGCCTCGCCCAGGAACGGCTGCCCGGCATGGCCGCGCACATGCTCGACCAGTTCGCCCGGCAGCCGCTCGCCGCGCCACAGCGGCCACTCGCCGCGCAGCGCCGCCTCGAATTCCGGATCCGCGTGGTGCAGCACGCCGAGGCTGTCGCAAATCGCACGCGCCGTCGACGCAGCCGCCTCGCCACGCAAGCGCGCGAGATGCGCGGCCCGGTTGACGGTCAGCGCCGCGGCCAGATGCGGGATCACATCCTCGTAGCGTCGCGCGTCGTCGTCGCTGAACGGCTGATGCAGACCATGCCGATAGATCGACAGGAAGGTCGTGAGTCCGAAGCGGCGATCGAACACGCTCACGCACATCAGTTGCGCCAGCCCATACCTCACGCACCAGTCGCGAAAGCGGCCATCGAGTCCTGCGTCGAGCGCCGACACCCGCGCCGCGCGACCGACCGCCGCCAGGGTCCGCGCCGCGAGCGGATCGACATCGCGCACGCGCAGGCAGTCGCTGAAAAACGCGTGCGGCAGGCGGTACAGGTAACTGTTGTGCATCACCGGGCCGGACGGCAGGTGCGTGGTCACGCCGGTCCAGGCCGCGTCGAACGGCAGATAGCCGGACAGCAGCGCGAAGAAGCGGCATTCGAATTCGCCGATCCCGACCTGGCCCGCGAGCGCGTACAGGTCGAGCAGCAACAGGCTCAGCTCGCGCGGCGACGCCGCCGCCGCGGCCGGCACGCCCGCGAAGTCGGCCCGGCGGGCGATGCGCGCCGGCCAGGCGGCCTCGTCGAGCACGATCGCGGCCGGCACGTCGTGCGACGCGTCGGGGTACTGCAGGATTCCTGCGCTGACCGTCACTGAAGCTCCTTCGCCCGACCGGACCGCCCGGGCCGCGTACCGCGATGAACGAACGATTATAGCGAGCGCTTTTTTGAAAAACCGCCGGCCGCGCGCGGGCCCACGCCCCGTTCATTTGGACGGGGCGCACCGCGCCGCAGCGGCGGGACGATCCGCCGCCCCCGGCGCCGCACGGCCGTCCGGCTCGCACGGGTTTTCCTCAACGTTCATCTGCACGACTGGGCAACGTCCGGACCGCCGCCGACACTCGTCGCACCTGATCCCGACCCAAGGCAAGGAACGTCGATGCAGCATCACCCGCCCCCGCACCGCGACGGCACGGCGACGCCGCACCATCCGCGCCGTCGGCGCCCGCCGTCGGCCCGACCGCACCGCCCGGCGCGCGCGCGCTGACCACCCGCCACCTCACCGGATCCGACCATGCCCGAGACTTTGTCACAGCCCGCGCCGCTCGCCGCCCCGCATGCCGCCGCGCCGCGCTTCACATCGGCCACGCTCGCCGCGCTCGTGGCCTTTGCCGCCATCACGCCGCTGCTGCTGCTCGTCGCGCCCGCGGTCGCGGCGCAACTCGCCGCCCAGTTCGGGCTGTCCGCCTCGCAGGTCGGCGTGTACTTCTTCGTGGAACTGGGCGCGTTCAGCGCGGCGACGCTGCCGTCCTATCTGTGGCTCGGGCGCGTGGCCGCGCCGCGCGTCGCCTCCCTCGCGATCGCCGTGTTCTGCGCCGGCAATCTCGCCACCGCCGGCCTGATGCCGGGCTTCCCCGCGCTGCTCGCGCTGCGCGCCGTCACCGCGCTCGGCGGCGGCACCTTGATGGTGCTATGCATGACGAGCGCGGCCACCAGCGGCAACCACGATCGGGTCTACGGCTTCTGGGTGATCGGCCAGCTGATCGCGGGCGCGATCGGCCTGTTCGTGCTGCCGCATGTGTTCCAGCTGTTCGGGCTGCGCGCGCTGTACCTCGCGCTGGCCCTGCTCGGCGCGCTCGCCGCGCCGCTCGCGCGCGCCTTCCCCGCCGCGCTCGGCGCGCGCACCGCCGGCCGGGACGAGACGATGCCGCCCGCCTCGTCCGCCCGCCTCGCCGCGCTCGCCATCGCGGGCGTGCTGACCTTCTACCTCGCGATCGGCGGCGTGTGGACCTTCGCCGGTCGCGCGGCCACCGCCGCCGGCTTCGACGCGCCCGCCACCGGCACCGTGCTCGCGATCGCGAGCCTGTTCGGCATCGCCGGCGCGACGCTCGCGGCGCTGCTCGGCGGACGCGCGGCGCGGCGCGCGATGCTGTGCACGGGCTACGGCATCCTCGTCGGGGCGCTGGCCCTGCTCGCCGCGCAGGCCGGCGCATCCGGCTTCGTCGTCGCGATCCTCGCCTTCAAGTTCGCGTGGACCTTCGTGCTGCCGTTCGCGCTCGCCAGCGTGGCGCGCGTCGATTCATCCGGTCGCCTGATCGCTACGCTCAACCTCGTGATCGGCGCGGGGCTCGCAGCCGGACCGCTCGTCGCCGGCCTGCTGCTCGACGGCGGCGGCACCCAGCGCCAGCTGTTCGCGCTCGCGGCCGTCGTGGCGTTCGCGTCGCTCGCGCTGCTGCTGCGGGTCGAGCGGCGCGCCGGCTGACCCCCACTTGCCTTCTCAACCCACCTGATCGATCCCATGAGCAAAACCGCATTCTTCACCGACGAACGCACGTTCTGGCATACGGGCGGCATGCACGCGCTGTTCCTGCCGGTCGGCGGCTGGGTCCAGCCGCCGTCGGCCGCGGGCTACGCGGAATCGCCCGATTCGAAGCGCCGCCTGCTTGCGCTCGTGCAGGCCTCCGGGCTCGGCGCCCGGCTCGCGATGCAAACCGCGCCGGTCGCGACCGAGGCCGATCTGCGGCGGATTCATCCCGCGTCGTATCTGGATGCCTTCAAGCGCCTGAGCGACACGACGGGCGGCGACCTCGGCGATCTCGCGCCGTTCGGCCCGGGCAGCTATGAAATCGCGGCGCTGTCGGCCGGGCTCGCGCTCGCGGCCATCGACACCGTGCTCGATGCGCGCGCACCCAATGCGTTCTCGCTGTCGCGGCCGCCCGGCCATCACTGCCTGCGCGACAAGCCGATGGGATTCTGCCTGCTCGCCAACATCCCGATCGCGCTCGAGGCCGCGCGCGCGAAACATGGCGTGGAGCGCATCGCGGTGATCGACTGGGACGTGCATCACGGCAACGGCACGCAGTCGATCTACTACGACGATCCGAATACGCTGACGATCTCGCTGCATCAGGACCGCTGCTTTCCGCCCGGCTACAGCGGCGCCGAGGAGCGCGGCGCAGGCGCGGGCGCGGGTGCGAATCTCAACATTCCGCTGCTCGCGGGCGCGGGCGACGATGCCTATCGCCATGCGTTTGCGCGCATCGTGCTGCCCGCGCTCGAGGCGTTCAAGCCCGAGTTGATCGTCGGCGCGGGCGGGCTCGATGCGAACGCGGTCGATCCGCTCGCCCGCATGCAGTTGCACAGCGACAGCTACCGGCATCTCACCCAAGGCGTGAAGGACGCGGCAGAGCGACTGTGCGGCGGACGCCTGGTGGTCGTGCACGAAGGCGGCTATTCGGAGGCGTATGTGCCGTTCTGCGGTCTCGCGATCGTCGAGACATTGGCGGGAGTGCGCACCGCGGTCGAGGACCCCGCCCTCGCGCTGATGACCGCGCAGCAGCCGGGCGAGCGGTTCAACGCGTTCCAGCGCGAACTCATCGACGAACTGGCGACGCAGTTCGGTTATTAGGCGTCGGACAACGACGCTTTTCCACCGCCGCCGCGCCGGTCGGGTGAAGCCTTCATTTGCGCGGCATGCGCGACGCCGGTTGAGGCGATCCGGGGCCGGCGGGTGCCGCCGTCCCCCGGTCTGCGCAGCCACCCGCATTCCCCGACAAAACTCGGGCAATCAACTTATTTTTCACAAAATACCTCGAATTATCATCGTAATTTCCCGCCATTTATCGTAGTTGCCCGCGAATATCGGCGCAGGTATTTTGATCTCGCTCCATATAAAGATCGTATTTATAAATATCATCGGAGATTGCATTTGCGCCGCTCCGGGCGTCATCGCATACGGAGCTGGCGCGATGTCCCGATGGGATTCCGGAAGCGAGCTTCATCGATTCCGCATCACGTGACTCAGCGCCCTCCGCCTTCGGCGTCTCGATTCCCGACCTTGCCGACGGCGAACAACAAGGGGGCGCAAACGCGCGCCGTCATGAATGCCGGCGGCGTGGCAGCACCCGTCGAAGTCGTAGCCCGCGCGTGGGAATACGCGGATTTCGCGCACCCGCTCAGCCGTCGATTTTGCTTTCCGTAAGCCATGCGTTCGCGCAATCAATAAAAACTGACAAGGAGCCCATTATGTTCCAGCGACACCAGCTCGGATGTGCATGCTGCAGCCCGCATTTATTGGCGCCCGTCCTGGGCCAAAGCGAAACCGCCTGGCAAGACCTGCTCAAGGAATTGAGCCGCCTGGAAGCGCCGCGAAAACCCGAAGCCATCATTTTCCACGGCGGACGCATCTATCCGGATCCGGAAGACTGCACCCGGCGCGTCGACGCGCTGGGCATCGCCGATCACGAGGTCGTCGCCGCGGGCACGCTGCACGAGGTGCGCCAACGCATGTGGGAACGTCACCCCAACGCCAGCGAACGGATACTGCACGGCAGCCAGACCTTGCTGCCCGGACTGGTCGAGCCGCACATGCACCTGCTGCCCAGCGCGGTGTTCAGCATCGCGCCCTGGATCAATGTGACGCCGTTCGAGGAGCAGAAGCTGCGCACCGGCTACAGCGCGGACTGGATCCGCAAGCAGATTGCCACTGCCGTCGAGGCTGTGCCGGCCGGAAGCGACGCATGGGTGTGCGGAAGCGGCGTCGATCCGTCGTTGATGGATGTCTGGGTGGATATCGACCGCGTCTGGCTGGACGACATCAGCAAGGACGTGCGCCTGTTCCTGATCAACGCCTCCGGCCATCTCGGCTATGCCAACAGCGCCGCGTTGCAGGCCGCCGGACTCGAGGGCGAGTATCCCGACGGAGTGCTGACCGAAACGCGGGTCGATCAGCTGATGAGCGCCATCCCCAAGCCGCAACCGGCGGACCTGCTGCTCGCGATGCGGGCGGTATTGCAGGAGGCGAACTCGCGCGGCATCACGACCGTCTTCGACGCGGGTCTGGGAATGGGCATCGGATTCTATGAAGTCGTCCTGATGCAAGCGCTGGCGAAAACGCCGCTGATGACGGCGCGCATGGGCGCGGCCCTGTTCGGCAACAACGATCTGTGGCAGATGTGGGTAAGTCAGTTCAAGCCGGAATTCGCCAGCGCGCCTGAGGCGCTGTTCAGCATCCGCGCGATGAAACTGATTGCCGACGGCTCCAACCAGGGGCTGACCGGCCTGCAAAGCCAGCCGTACAAGTGCTGCGCCAAGCACAGCGTCCCCGGCGTCGGGCCCAACGGGCTCTTCAACTTCTCGCCCGTCGATAGCATGGCGCACGTCATGCAACAGGTCGTCAAGGCGGGATGGCCGGTCCTGACCCATGCCAATGGGGACGAAGCCATCGCCAATGTGCTGGCGGCCTACCAACTGGCGCTGAGCCAGGTTCCTCCGCCTGCGTCGGACGCCGCGCAACCCGGTGCGACGCCGGTCGCGTTGCGCCATCGGATCGAGCATGCCTCGCTCCTCAGCGACGACGATCTGCACGCCATGAAGCGGCTGTCGATCTCGCCCAGTTTCCTGATCGGCCACGTGGGTTACTGGGGACGTGCGTTCCAGAAAACCATCCTGGGCGAAGCGCGCGCACAGAAGCTCGACCGCTGCAAGTCGGCGCTGAACGAGGGCCTGCGCGTCAGCCTGCACAGCGATCATTTCGTGTCTCCGCTGGGGCCGCTGCGCTACATGGATCAGGCGATGTGGCGCACGATGGAGGCGGACCCGGAACAGGCGACCCTGAATGCGGCCGAATGCCTGAGCCCGTCCGAGGCGCTGCGCGCGGTGACCATCGACGCGGC
>NZ_JAAGNW010000076.1:13377-14405 GCF_010645215.1 Burkholderia multivorans
CAGTGCCATCTCGATGATCAGATCGGTTCCTTGAAGGAAGGGAAACAGGCCGATCTCGTGATCCTGGCGGACGATCCGCTGCAAGGCAATCAGCCCGGGAATCCGTATCGGTTGCGCGACATCAAGGCGCTGGAGACGTGGGTCAGCGGGCGCAAGGTTTATGACCGTTCGGAGGCGGATATCCGCTAATCGACGCCTCGGTATCGATAGTTATGTGGCTCGATCCGCTGATCATGCGTTTCGCAAACGCGTGATCGGCAATCGACGTCGCACGACCTATACGAGCGCGCAGGCGCCGGGACGGCATCGTATGCGTCGACCATCCTGTCTCGGCGCGATACCTCGCGGACAGCGTTAGGGTCCGGGAAAGCAGTCGCCAATATATATTATTCGCGCCACTCAGATTTGCATCGCCGCGATTTTTTCAGGTCGAACAATGACACTCCAGTCGAAAGAAATTTAATTACCACCTCGAATATCAATGCCCATCACAAGATAGCCGACGCCATTCGACCCATTGAATTTAAGCAATCTCAAACAACACTCACCTACGCCCCCTTTGACGGACAACCTGATTACCGCCAATTCCTTCGCCGACAACCTCCTCCTTATCTACAATCCATTGCGCTTGCTGGTCACTACCACTGATCGACATTCGCCCGTTACCGTCGTCGATGCCAAGATCCCGGAATGCACGACCGTTCTGATTCATCACGTTCAGCCCACGCGGCAGGAAGTTCACTCCCGTCGCCGGCCCGGCAATCACGCTGAGGTCAAACAGTTTTCGGCCCCAGGATATCGAAACCGCATCGATCTGGTCGAATTTCGACCGCTGCCGGCAGCATGCCTCGGAGATGCCATGTGACGACTTCGTGCAAGATGAATTTCAATATCATTTAGTACTCGTCCCATATCAACGCGAGAAAATTTATTCGACAATCAAAAGCGAATTTTTAATTCTAAATTTTAATTTTCTAAAACAAAATATTGACAAAACAATTTCAGCCCACCCCATCGCCGGAACCATC
>NZ_JAAGNW010000076.1:14415-18021 GCF_010645215.1 Burkholderia multivorans
CGATAAAAATTGTACTACTTGCCTCTGCTATGATTTTCTCGAATTACGCTCATTCGTCTTGCCAGCTGTTTAAGGAGAACGGATCTATTATCACCACTCCCCGTTATCAATCTGTAATCGTAAACGACTGGCTGATCCCGAGAAACAAAGTCGTTGGCAGCACCGAGACGACCTACGCGCACGGCTGGAATGAGATCTCCACGGGATGTACGCCGGGGCAAGTGCAGACCACAGCCGAGATTAGCGGCGGAACACTTGCGCCCGGCTACAAAGACACGTACCAAACCGGCATACCAGGAATCGGCATCCAGTTCCGCGCCGCGGTTCCAGGAATCAGCAATACGCAGATCGCTCCCTTCAACATGACAACCTCGGTCTTCAATACATCGAAGGAGAACTTCAACGCTGGAATCACGCTCGTCGTGACCGGGCCGGTGCAGTCCGGAACCATCAACGGTAGCCAGCTTCCCACCATGGCCTGGCGAGCCATGCAGGACGGGGTGCGCACGAGCTACGTCCTCCGTGTCGAGGGCGTTTTGACCGTGGCGAGCCAGACCTGCAAGGTCAAGCATTCGTCGATCGATGTCGATCTGCCTCGGATAATGAGCAAGGACCTGCAGGACATCGGCTCGACGACGGGCGACACGAAATTTTCCATCGATCTGGATACTTGCGCGATCGGCGTCGGCATCAATCTGACGCTGACGGATGTCGCTAAACCGGACAATGCATCGAACGTCCTGTCCCTCAACAAGTCGTCAAGTGCAAAGGGTATCGGCTATCAAATCCTCTACAACGCCATCCCGATCAAGTTCGGTCCCGATTCCGCGATCGCCGGCAACCAGAATCAGTGGAGCATCGGCAATGCAACGAGCGAAAACATCAGCATCCCGCTGACGGCGAGATATCTACGCACATCGGGCACGCTGACGCCTGGAGCCGCCATCGGACAAGCTTCGTTCACCATGTCATATCAATGAATTCACGCGACGGAGATGCAATCCCGGAATGCGTCGCGCGCAGAGGCGGCTGCGCCGCGAACCGGGGCGCCAATCTGACTGCACGGCCTCAACGCGTTCGCAACGCCCGGGACCGGCAAGGCGTATTCATGTGGTGAGTTGGGGAGGTATGGCTACCGAAATGCCACAAGCCATTGAAAACACATGACTTGTGAAGCCTTTCGGTGCTTGTGCAGATAGATGTTTGATGGTGCTGAGACAAACTACTACAGGCAACTCAGAAATGCCCCTGACGTGCCTGCATTAACTTAAACCAACCAGCCTCCACGATTCCCGGCGCGGTTCAATAGCGAACATGAAGACCACCTTCCAGCCCGGAAAGAAAATCATCTTCTGCCGATCCGTGAGTTGGTACTTCACCTTTTACGTCGGTTCGCCGTCACGTCCCCTTGTGGCTTGATGCCACGAGTCGCTTCGTCATCTTCGCCGTCGCCCCACTCTTTCCGGGCTGACTTCTCGCAAGACGCGTCGCGCGCCTTTTTCCATTTCGAAATTCGCGCCTCGAGCGCTGCCTTGCGATCCGGGTGCTCGCTGCCCTGTTGGTCAATAATCTGCTGCAGTTCGCGCTCGGCGACGATCTGGTCACGCCACGCGCAGAAATTCATGCTTGTCTGGCTCCCATCGCAGTTGCTGAGCAATGCGGCGACCTCGCTGGCCGGCAGGCCACTACGCGCCGAAATCTCGTCACCAGGCGTCTGGTCGGCCACCGCGGCCGCCGACATTACCAAGAGCATCCAGAGAAAGTGCTTCTTCATCGGGTCCTCTGGCGTTGGAAGGGGGCAACCTCCAGGCGGCGCCGGTTGGCGAGCCCAGTCGATCGAACCGGGGCGAGACGCCGTCCGTGTGCATCGCGTGGGTGGATGTAGATGCGCTGGCTCATGTGCGAAACGACCCCAGCATCATCGTTCCGGTTCGCAGAATGCAGCGCAGACAGCGCCCCGGTGTTGCCGGCGTTGTACGTGTAGCTGACCAACTAATCGAATTGCGCCTGCGTGAGTTCGCGCTGCGTAACGTTCCGGCGGACCTGCGCCTCTGCAGCGCTAACGCGCGTAGCGAGTTGTGCATTGACCTGTGCGGCTGTCACCGGGCGCCGCAGCTCTTCGGGCGTGCACGCGCCGGTATGCGCAAGGGTGCCGACGCCGAACGTGCAGTTGTTCGCTTGATCGTTGAGTAGTGCATGACCGCCTGCTCGCGCTCACGCAGTGCGGCCCAGCCAGCATCGCTGAGGCGCATGTTTTCGTTCGCCATTTTCTTCCTCTCAGTGCCTTTTTTGGATCCACGACGGCCACGCAGACAGCGCACTTTATCACCGAGTTCTTGCAGGCCTTCTCACGAAACCTGGCCATCCCGATCGCGACATCGGCAAGGCGCATGTGAACATGGAGGCATCTCGACTGCCCCCAACGATGCCACCGGATCGGGTGGCTGCTATCAATGGGAGGAATGAGCAACGCGGATAGCTAAGCGACCCGTAAACCCTTGATTAACTGGGCTTTAGGTCAACCATGGCTCTAGTTGGGAAGAATCTGTGGTGCGTGAGGCCGGACTCGAACCGGCACACCCTTGCGGGCGTCAGGACCTAAACCTGGTGCGTCTACCAATTTCGCCACTCACGCGCCTCGGCACTGTCGAACCCGCCGGTCGGCGGGCTTCGAGGGCCGCTCGCCCTGCATGACAGGACAGCCGCCCAAAAGCGCGAGCGCGAGATTCTAACCGATCCGCCCGCGCTTGTCTCTAGCGGCGCCCCCGAAATCGCCGCGGTGCTAGAATGCCGCGCGGTCCGCTGCGCGGTGATCCAGCCCGTCCACCGCCGCGCCCCACCGTCCTCGCCCCCACTCGCTCCAGACCCGTGAATTTCGACGACTATTGCCAGCAGAAAGCCGCG
Organism: Burkholderia multivorans; assembly: GCF_010645215.1. Lineage (GTDB taxonomy): Bacteria > Pseudomonadota > Gammaproteobacteria > Burkholderiales > Burkholderiaceae > Burkholderia > Burkholderia multivorans_A. Next base: position 17,320 of record NZ_JAAGNW010000076.1, read on the forward strand.
CCCCCGGGCTCCAGCGCCTACTACGCGCTGCGCCAGGCGCCGTTCGCCCGCCAGCCGCTCCTGACCGCGCTGTTCGCGCTGCGTCGCGAGCTGGAGGAAACCGTCAAGGAAACGAGCGATCCGACCATCGGCCACACGAAGCTGGCCTGGTGGCAAAAGGAACTCGCCGCGCTCGCGGAAGGCCAGCCGTCGCATCCGGTGTCGAAGGCGCTGGCCGCGCACCACCCCGCGATCGCAACCGACGCGCCGCTGCTGCAAGCGCTCGTGGCCGGCTTCAGGATGGACCTGGAACAAGCCCGCTACCTCGATTTCGCGAACCTGCAACGCTATCTCGACCAGGTCGGCGGCAGCTTCGCCGCGCTCGTCGCGCGCGCCAGCGCCGGCCATGCCGACGCGGCGCAGGACACCTGGGCCGCCGCGCTCGGCCGCGCGCTGCTGCTCGCGCAACTGATCCAGGATCTCGGCAACGATGCGCGCCACGGCCGCATCTACGTGCCGATCGACGAACTGCAACGCTACACCGTCACCGCCGCCGACCTGCTCAACCGCCGCTACAGCCCTGCGTTCATCGAGCTGATGCAGTATCAGGCGAACCGCGCGCGCGCCGCACTCGACGCCGCGCTGGCCGCGATCCCCGCCGACGCGCGCCGCGCGCAACGCACGCTGCGCGCGCAGGTGGCGCTCGCGCAGACGCTGCTCGAT
>NZ_JAAGNW010000076.1:18031-23091 GCF_010645215.1 Burkholderia multivorans
GCGCTCACGCCGATCCGCAAGCTGTGGGTCGCGTGGCGCGCCGCGCGCAAGCGCTGACGCCGGCGCGCATCGCGCGCCCCACCCTCCGTCACACGCGCAGCAGCGGCAGCGGCTCGAAGCGCTGCCCGAGCACGCCGGTCGCGTCGAGCCCCCACCATGGCCCCAGCACGGTCGCGTAAAGCTGCCGGAAATCGACCGCCACCGGCAGGTTGCCGTTGCCGTCGAGCTGCCCCAACGCGGGCGGCGCACCATACAGCCCGCCCTTCACCCGCCCGCCCAGCACGAAATGCGGCGCAGCCGTGCCGTGATCGGTGCCGTTGCTCTGGTTCTCGCGCACCCGGCGGCCGAATTCCGCATACGTCATCACGAGCGTGTCGTTCCAGCGGCCCAGCTCGGTCAGCGCCGCGCGCATCGCGATCAGTCCGTCCGCGAGCTGCTTGAGCAGCGCGGCCTGCTGGCCGGGCTGGTTCTGGTGCGTGTCGAAGCCGTTCAAGGTCAGCCGCAGCACCGCGACGCCCTGCCCCTGCGCAGGCGTGTGCTGCGGCGTGTCGCACGCGGCGAGCACCTGCATCGCGGTCTTCACCGAGGTGCCGAACGCGCCCGCCGGAAACGCGGTCTTGAACGCGATCATCCCGTCGCGCGGCCGCAGCTTGTCGGCCGCTTTCACGATGTCGTTCTCGACGTCGATGATGTGCGCGAGCGCGGGATTCTGTTCGCGCAACGCGACGGGCTCGACGAGCCGCGCGGCGCGGATGAATTGCGCGGGATTGACGAGCGCGATCGCGCGCGCGCCGTTCGCGAGCGGCCCCATCTCGGCGCTGCCGAGCACCACGCCGTCCGCCGCGAAACCCGCCGGCACCGGCGCCTGCGCGAACGCGCGCGTGAGCCAGCCTTCGCGCAGGTATTCATCGGAGCGCGAGGCGGTGTCCCAGATCTCGATCGACCGGAAATGCGACAGGTTCGGCTGCGGGTAGCCGACGCCCTGCACGATCGCGAGCTGTCGTTGCTGCCACAACGGCAGCAACGGCGCGAGCGCAGGATGCAGCGCGCTGTGCTCGTCGAGCTGCAATACCTGCTCGCGCTTGATGCCGATGTTCTTGCGCATCGCGTAGTAGGCCGGATCCGCATACGGGATCACGGTGTTGAGGCCGTCGTTGCCGCCCTTCAGCTCGACGAGGATCAACACGTTCGAATAACGTGCGCCGCCGTGCGCGGGCGTGCCTGCGGCCCATGCGCCCGGCATCCACAGCGAGACGCCCGCTGCCCCTGCGAGCCCCGTCAGGGCCAGAAAATCGCGTCGATTCATGATGCTGTCCTTCCATGCTCGGATCCCGCGCGCCGGCCGCGCGCGTTCATTTCAACTGGTAGGCCGGATCCATCAGCAGCGCCTGCAGATACGCGCTGCTCGTCGAACCGGCCTCGATCGCCGCGACGGGCGTGAGCGGCAGCACCGCGTGCTGCAGCTGCAGTTCCGTCGAGACATCCGGCTGCGCCTGCGGCTTGGTGCGATACGCGCCGAGCCAGCCGTCGAGATCGAAATGCATCCCGACCGCCGCCGGTTTCCCGGTCGCCGCGCGCATGGCGGGTCGCCGCGCCGCCTCGGTCGCACGGAACAGCTGCTCGACGAACTGCTTGCGCGCGAGCAGAGTCGTGCTGTTGATCCAGCTCGCGCCGCCGGGCCAGCCTTTGACGTTCGGCGGGTAGAACAAGTTCTGCCCGAGCGCGCGCAAGGTGTTCACGAACGGCGCGGGATCGCCGTAGCTGACGTCGAACAGGCGCACGGTGCCCGCGACGAACTCGGCCGGCGACTTGATCAGCACGCCGCGATTTCCGTCGTCCCAGAACGCATCCGACAGCAGCAGCTCGGACAGCGCGACCTTGATGTCGTAACCGCTTTGCCGGAAGCGCGCCGCGATCGCGTCGAGTCGCGCGGGATCGGGCGTGTCCGAGATGAATTCGCGCCACAGCTTGGCGCTGATGAAGCGCGCGGCCTCCGGTCGGGCGAGCAGGATGTCAAGCACCTGGTCGCCGTCGAACGGGCCGCTCTCGCCCAGCACGGTCTTGACCCCGTCGTCATGAAGATTCGGACGCCAAACATATTGGAGCGTGTCGGGATCGAGACTCCATCCGGTATACGCGCGCGCCGCTTCGGACACGTCCCGCTGCGTGTAATGCCCTTCGCCGAGCGTGAACAGCTCCATCACCTCGCGCGCGAAGTTCTCGTTCGGCCGCCCTTTCCGATTGTTCGCGCCGTCGAGGTACTGGAGCATCGCCGGATCTTTCGCGACCGCGTGCAGCAACGTGTCGAAACGTCCCAGCGCATTGCGGCGCAGCAGCCGGTGCTGCGCGGCCATCGTCTGAGGATACGGAACCTTGTCCTGTCCCGAGGTGAAGTGGTTGTGCCAGAACAGCGTCATGCGCTCGGTCAGCGGCGACGGCGTGACGAGCATCTCGTGCACCCATCCGGCGCGCAGCGCCTCGTAGCGCTGGTTGCGCGTCTGCTGTTCCGCGCGCTGCTGCTCGGGCGTCCAGGTCTGCCGCAGCGCGCGCGCCGGCGGCAGCTCGTCGATCCAGTCGGGCGGCGGCGTGACCGCTTCGGTGCGCGCGCCGTCGAGCAGCATCGCCACCGCCTGCGCGCGCGACAGCCCCACATAGCGCGCGACCTCGGCGGACGGCGGCGAGAAGCCGGTGCGGTTCAGCAGATGGCGCACGTCGTCGGCACCGACGGCGTCGGCGCGCGCATCGTCCGGATGCGCCGCAACGCGTGCGGTGGAATTCGAATGACTCATCGTGGAGCGCCCTCGGAAAGAGGTCGAAGCGGCTCTTCGTCCTGGCGATTCAACGCGACGCGCATGCGCGCAGTTGACGCGGAAGTTGCAACCGATTCTTTCCTGCGCGACGGCAATCAGCGCTTGTACAGCTCGCGCACCGCGTCTTCGATATGCTGGCGCAGCAGGTGCCGCTCTTCGGGAGTCATGTGGCCGTCGCGACGGCGCTGTTCGAGATCGGGCGGCACGGCGGAACGCGCGCCGTCGCCGCCGCGGTCCGCCTGCAACTGATGCGGCGGCGCGCCTTTTCCACGCGGCGCCTTGTAAGATTGCGCGCCGCGCTCCTGCCGCTGAGCACAAGCGAGGTTCGAGGCGAAGACGCCGGTGAACACGAGCGCCAGCACGAATGCAATCTTCGTCGACCGCATCACTGTCCTCGCTTCCTTCGTCGTTTTGTTCCCTTCGTCACGCGGCAACCGGCTTACCTCTGGCACTTGGAGAAACCCGGCGGAAATCGGGTGTGCAGATAATGGAAAAGTTGAATGGGGGAGTATCTACTGAATCTCCAGTAGGAGTAAAGGAGTCTGTGCCGACTGTCTTTACTCCGCATCGTTGCACGGGTAAATTTTGTAACTGACTGTAACCCCTGAAAAATCGCAGCCGCGCGCTTTTTCCTAATCGCGATAAGATGCCGCTCATGGAAACAAAAAACCCCTCGAAAATTCTGGTCGTCGACGACGATCCGCGTCTGCGTGACCTGCTGCGCCGCTACCTCGGCGAGCAGGGTTTCAACGTCTATGTCGCCGAAAACGCGACGGCGATGAACAAGCTCTGGGTGCGCGAACGTTTCGACCTGCTCGTACTCGACCTCATGCTGCCGGGCGAGGATGGCCTGTCGATCTGTCGCCGCCTGCGCGGCAGCAACGACCGCACGCCGATCATCATGCTCACCGCGAAAGGCGAGGACGTCGATCGCATCGTCGGCCTCGAGATGGGCGCTGACGATTACCTGCCGAAGCCTTTCAATCCGCGCGAGCTGGTCGCGCGCATCCACGCGGTGCTGCGCCGCCAGGCGCCCGCCGAATTGCCGGGCGCGCCGTCGGAAACCACCGAGGTGTTCGAGTTCGGCGAGTTCTCGCTGAATCTCGCCACGCGCACGCTGACCAAATCGGGTCAGGAGATTCCGCTGACCACGGGCGAGTTCTCGGTGCTGAAGGTATTCGCGCGTCATCCGCGCCAGCCGCTGTCGCGCGAGAAGCTGATGGAACTGGCGCGCGGCCGCGAATACGAAGTGTTCGATCGCAGCCTCGACGTGCAGATCTCGCGTCTGCGCAAGCTCATCGAGCCGGATCCGGGCAGCCCGCGCTTCATCCAGACGGTGTGGGGCCTCGGCTACGTGTTCATCCCCGACGGCGCGGCTTGATCCGCGCATACGCCCGCCCTGTCCGCCCGTCCGACCCATGCGTATTGTCCGGCGCCTTCTGACGCTCGTGTTCGGCGGGCTGTTCTGGCGCACCTTCTTCCTGATCGCGCTGCTGATCGCGGTCAGTCTCGCCGCGTGGTTCCAGAGCTTTCGCGTGATCGAGCGCGAACCGCGCGCGCAGCGCGTCGCGCTGCAGCTCGTCGCAGTCGTCAAGCTCACGCGCACCGCGCTGCTCTACTCCGATCCCGATCTGCGCCGCGCGCTGTTGCAGGACCTCGAGAGCAACGAGGGGGTGCGCGTCTATCCGCGCGAAAAAACCGACAAGTTCAAGCTGCAGCCCGATGAATCGCTGAACCGGCTGATCGAGCACGACATCCGCAGCCGCCTCGGCGACGACACCGTGATCGCGCAATCGGTCAACGACATCCCCGGCGTGTGGATCAGCTTCAAGATCGACGACGACGATTACTGGGTCGCGCTCGACCGCGATCAGCTCGATACCGTCACCGGCCTGCAATGGGCGGGCTGGGGCCTGTTCGCGCTCGCGCTGTCGCTGTTCGGCGCGGCGTTCATCACGAGCATCGTCAACCAGCCGTTCGCGCGGCTCGCGAGCGCCGCGCGCAAGCTCGGCTCGGGGCAGATCCCCGAGGCGCTGCCCGAGCGCGGGATGGGCGTCGCGGCCGAGACCAACCGCAGCTTCAACCAGATGGTGCGCGATCTCGAACAGCTGGAAGCCGATCGCGCGCTGATGCTGGCCGGCATCTCGCACGACCTGCGCACGCCGCTCGCGCGCTTACGGCTCGAAACCGAAATGAGTCCGTCCGACCAGGCGACCAAGGACGCGATCGGCGACGACATCGAGCAGATGG
>NZ_JAAGNW010000076.1:23101-29022 GCF_010645215.1 Burkholderia multivorans
TGCCCGGCGCGCACGCCCCGCGCAGCGCACGCCGGAGCCCGTCGACCTGTCGCTGATCGCCTACGAGGTCGCCGCGCGGCTCGCGAACGAGGACGGCGTGCGCATCACCACCCACCTCGCGCCCGCCGCCGTGATCGAGGCGGACGAGACCGACATGCGCCGCGTGCTCGGCAACCTGGTCGAGAACGCGCGCAAGTATGGCCAGAGCCGCGCCGACGGCATCGCGCACATCACGCTCGAAACCCGCGTCACGCACGCGCGCGTCGAACTCGCGGTGCGCGACGAAGGCCCCGGCATCCCCGAGGATCAGCTCGCGCTCGTGATGCGGCCCTTCTACCGCGTCGACACCTCGCGCAGCAAGGCGGACGGCACCGGGCTCGGCATGGCGATCGTGCTGCGGCTCGTCGGCCGCTATCGCGGCGCGCTGCGGCTGCGCAACCGCACGCCCGACGCCGGCCTCGAAGTCACGCTCGAATTCCCCGGCGGCCGCGGCCGTGCGACCCCATGACGCAACCGGCCGCCCGGCCCCACCCGGCCTGGGCTATCGACGCGGTTGAAAATGACTATCGGCTTCGTTAGTTAAAATCTATTGAAAGAATTATTTAATAGAGTTATAGTGGGTCCCGACGCTGTCACCGAAATGTTGCAGCAACGAAGTAGCTTTGACCCAGCAGTTCTTCCTACCTCATAACAGGAGCATCCGCATGAAAACCGTCGGCGATAAACTCGAAGCATTTACCGTTGTGGCCGCGAAGCCGGGCTTCAACCACCACGAAGAAAACGGTCAATCGGCCTTCGAAACGATCACCGAAGCATCGTTCCCGGGCAAGTGGAAGATCATCTACTTCTACCCGAAGGATTTCACGTTCGTGTGCCCGACCGAAATCGTCGAGTTCGCGAAGCTGACGAAGCAATTCGAAGAACGCGACGCCATCCTGCTCGGCGGCAGCTCGGACAACGAATTCGTGAAGCTGGCATGGCGCCGTGAGCACAAGGACCTCGACAAGCTGAACCACTACGCGTTCGGCGACGTCAAGGGCGAGCTGATCGACCAGCTCGGCGTGCGCGACCAGGAAGCCGGCGTTGCGCTGCGCGCGACCTTCATCGTCGACCCGGACAACACGATCCAGCACGTGTCGGTCAACAACCTGAACGTCGGCCGCAACCCGGACGAAATCCTGCGTATCCTCGACGGTCTGCAAACGGACGAACTGTGCCCGTGCAACCGCACCGTCGGCGGCGCAACGCTGTAAGCGCCTGCTGCGTGAAGCCCGCGGCGAACGTCACGCCCGCGGGCTTTTTTAACGGCCCACTCATAGGAGATATCAATGGAATTCATCGATTCGATTAAGTCGCTTATCCCCGACTACGCGAAGGACATCCGCCTGAACCTCGACGGCACGATTTCCCGTTCGTCGCTCGAAGGCGCCGATGCGGTCGGCGTGGCGCTGGCCGCCGCGTTCGCCGCGAAGAGCACGACGCTCGTCGACGCGATCCGCTCGGCCGGCGTGCTGTCGCCCGAGGAAACCAACGCGGCGCTCACCGCGGCGGCGCTGATGGGGATGAACAACGCCTGGTATCCGTACGTGGAGATGGCCGACGACGCCGACCTGAAGACCCAGCGCGCGGAACTGCGGATGGGCGCATACGCTTCGCACGGCGGCGTCGACAAGCGCAAGTTCGAGATGTACGCGCTCGCCGCCTCGATCGTGGGCAAGTGCCACTTCTGCGTGAAGTCGCACTACGCGCTGCTGAAGAACGAACAAGGCATGACCGTCACGCAGCTGCGCGACGTCGGCCGCATCGCGTCGGTGATCGGCGCCGCCGCGCAGGTGATCGCCGCCGAAGGCAAGTAAGCGCGTCGCCTTGCGCCATGAAAAAACGCCACGCGCGATGCGTGGCGTTTTTGCGTCGGGGCGGGACCGCTCGATCCGCGTCAGTGCGCTGGTACGTCAGTCCGCGCGGCGCACGAGCAGCGCGGCGACCTGCGCCTCGATGCCGTCGCCCCGGCCGAGGTAGCCGAGCTTTTCGTTGGTCTTCGCCTTCACGTTGACCCGGTCGAGCGGCAGCCCGAGGTCCGCCGCGATGTTCGCGCGCATGCCCTCGATATGCGGGGCGAGCTTCGGCGCCTGCGCGATCACCGTGCTGTCGACGTTCTGGATCGTGAAGCCCGCCTGCGCAATGCGCTCGGCGCAGGCGCGCAGCAGCACGCGGCTGTCCGCGCCCTTGAAGGCGGCGTCCGTGTCCGAGAAATGCCGGCCGATGTCGCCGAGCGCCGCGGCGCCGAACAGCGCGTCGGTGATCGCGTGCAGCAGCACGTCGGCGTCCGAGTGGCCGAGCAGGCCGCGCTCGTACGGGATCGTCACGCCGCCGATGATCAGCGGCCGCCCCGGCACCAGTTGGTGAACGTCGTAGCCTTGTCCGATTCTGAAATCCATGCGTAATCCGATATGCGTGTGAAGAAAGCGGGGGTCAGGAAGCATTCGCGGCGAGGATGGCCTCGGCGAGCGCGAAATCTTCCGGGTAGGTGACCTTGAAGTTGCGCAGGCTGCCCTGCACGACGCGCGGCGTGTGGCCCGCCCATTCGATCGCGCTGGCCTCATCGGTCAAATCGTGGCCGTCGCGCTGCGCGGCCAGGATCGCGTCGCGCAGCATGCCGATCCGGAACATCTGCGGCGTCTGCGCCTGCCACAGGCCGTCGCGCGACTCGGTGCGCGCGATCGCGTCGCCGCCCGTCGGCACGCGCTTGAGCGTGTCCGCGACCGGCAGCGCGAGAATCCCGCCCACCGGGTCGGTCTTGAGCGCGCCGATCAGCGCGCGGATCAGCGCCGACGTGATGCCGGGGCGCGCGGCGTCGTGCACGAGCACCCAGTCGGCATCGGTCGCGCCGTAGTCGGCCAGTTCCAGCAGGCCGTTCAGCACCGACGCCTGGCGCGACGCGCCGCCGCAGCGGCGCACCGCGAAGCGCAGGCCGGCGAAGCGGCGTGCGTCGAAATGGGTGTCGTCGGGCGAAATCACGACGAGGGTCTGCGCAAATTCGCTGCACGCGTCGAACGCGGCGAGCGTGTAATGCAGCAGCGCGCGCCCGGCGAGCGGGCGGTACTGCTTCGGCAGCGCCGAGCCGGAACGGCTGCCGGTGCCGGCGCAGGGAATCAGGGCGAAAAGTCGGGGAGTCACGGAAGCGAACGCCGATAAGATTAAATTGAAGGACGGATTTTATAATAGGTCTTTCGCCCTGGCCGGCCCGCTGCACGACCGCCGCCCCCGGGCCCCGCAACCCAGCCGCCTTCTATGCCAGACAACGCCTCCCCCCAGCCGTCTCCCGTCGCCCTCGTCAAGCCGGGCCAGCGTTTCGTGTTCGACGGCGCGCACGGCTCCGCCGATGCGCTCGCGATCGCCCGCTACCACGCCGCCCAGCGCGAGCAGGTCCCGCTGCTCGCGGTGATCTGCGCGAGCGCGGTCGACGCGCAGCGGCTCGCGCAGGAACTGCGCTACTTCGCGCCCGACGCGCGCGTGCGGCTGCTGCCCGACTGGGAAACCCTGCCCTACGACACCTTCTCGCCGCACCAGGACCTGGTATCGGAGCGGCTCGCGACGCTGCACGACCTCGGCGAGGGGCGCTGCGACATCCTGCTCGTGCCCGCCACCACCGCGCTGTACCGGATGGCGCCCGCCTCGTTCATGGCCGCCTACACGTTCGCGTTCGCGCAGGGCGAGCGGCTCGACGAGGCGCGCCTGAAGGCCCAGCTGACGCTGGCCGGCTACGAGCACGTGAGCCAGGTGATGCGACCCGGCGAGTACTGCGTGCGCGGCTCGCTGATCGATCTGTATCCGATGGGCTCGCCGCTGCCGTACCGGATCGACCTGTTCGACGATCAGGTCGACTCGATCCGCGCCTTCGACCCGGACACCCAGCGCAGCCTGTACCCGGTCCGCGACGTGCGGCTGCTGCCGGGGCGCGAGTTCCCGTTCGACGAGGCCGCGCGCACCGCGTTCCGCAGCCGCTGGCGCGAGACCTTCGAGGGCGACCCGAGCCGCGCGCCGACCTACAAGGACATCGGCAACGGCGTGCCGTCGGCGGGGATCGAATACTACCTGCCGCTGTTCTTCGAGGACACGGCCACGCTGTTCCACTACCTGCCGGCGCATGCGCAGCTCGTGATCTGCGGCGACCTCGACGTCGCGATCAAGCGCTTCACCGCCGAGACGAAGCAGCGCTACAACTTCCTGTCGCACGATCGCGAGCGGCCGATCCTCGAACCGCGCCGGCTGTTCCTCAGCGACGACGATTTCTACACGCTGGCCAAGCCGTTCGCGCGCGTGGTGCTGACCGCCCAGCCGGCGGGCGGCTGGGCGACGCCGCTGCCGCCGCTCGCGCTCGACCGCCATGCGGACGATCCGCTCGCGACGCTGCGCGCCTATCTCGACACGACGCCGAACCGCGTGCTGTTCACCGTCGAGTCGGCCGGCCGGCGCGAGACCATCTTGCAACTGCTCGCCGAGCATCATCTGCGCGCAGCGTCGAACGACAGCTTCGCCGCCTGGCTCGAGAGCGACGCGCGCTTCGCGCTCGGCGTCGCCCCGCTCGCGAACGGCTTCGCGGTGCCCGGCGAAGGCTACGCGATCATCACCGAGACCGAGCTGTACGGCGCGCTCGGCCGGCGCGCCGGCCGGCGGCGCCAGGAACAGGCGAGCAATGTCGACGCGATGGTGCGCGACCTGTCCGAGCTCAAGATCGGCGACCCCGTCGTGCACGCGCAGCACGGCATCGGCCGCTACATGGGGCTCGTGTCGATGGATCTCGGCGAAGGCGAGACCGAGTTCCTGCACCTCGAATACTCGGGCGACAGCAAGCTCTACGTGCCCGTCGCGCAATTGCACGTGATCTCGCGCTACAGCGGCGCGGATCCCGACAGCGCGCCGCTGCACGCGCTCGGCTCCGGCCAGTGGGAGCGCGCGAAGCGCAAGGCGGCCCAGCAGATCCGCGACACCGCGGCCGAGCTGCTGAACCTGTACGCGCGGCGCGCGGCGCGCGAGGGCCATGCGTTCTCGCTCGAGCCGCGCGACTACGTGAAGTTCGCGGAAAGCTTCGGCTTCGAGGAAACGCCCGACCAGGCCGCCGCGATCGCCGCGGTGATCGGCGACATGACGAGCGGCAAGCCGATGGACCGGCTCGTGTGCGGCGACGTCGGCTTCGGCAAGACCGAGGTCGCGCTGCGCGCGGCCTTCCTCGCGGTGATGGGCGGCAAGCAGGTCGCGCTGCTGTCGCCGACCACCCTGCTCGCCGAGCAGCACACGCAGACCTTCATCGACCGCTTCGCTGACTGGCCGGTGCGGATCGCCGAGCTGTCGCGCTTCAAGTCCACCAAGGAAGTGAACGCGGCGATCGCGCAGATCAACGAGGGCAGCGTCGACATCGTGATCGGCACGCACAAGCTGCTGTCGTCCGACGTGCAGTTCAAGCGGCTCGGCCTCGTGATCATCGACGAGGAGCACCGTTTCGGCGTGCGCCAGAAGGAGGCGCTCAAGGCGCTGCGCGCGGAGGTCGACGTGCTCACGCTGACCGCGACGCCGATTCCGCGCACGCTCGGGATGGCGCTCGAAGGCCTGCGCGATTTCTCGGTGATCGCCACGGCGCCGCAGAAGCGGCTCGCGATCAAGACCTTCGTGCGCCGCGAGGAGGACAGCGTGATCCGCGAGGCGATGCTGCGCGAGCTGAAGCGCGGCGGCCAGGTGTACTTCCTGCACAACGAGGTCGAGACGATCGAGAACCGCAAGTCGATGCTCGAGGCGCTGGTGCCCGAGGCGCGCATCGTGATCGCGCACGGCCAGATGCACGAGCGCGAGCTGGAGCGCGTGATGCGCGACTTCGTCGCGCAGCGCGCCAACGTGCTGCTGTGTACCACCATCATCGAGACCGG
>NZ_JAAGNW010000077.1:0-8264 GCF_010645215.1 Burkholderia multivorans
CGCTTCTCGATGATCCGTGCGGCGACGTTGGTGGTCGCGACGCTGTCGTCCCAGCCCTCGACGTAGCCGATCTTGAGCGTCGGCTTCGCATCCGCGAGCACCGGCGCGGCCGCGACCAGCAGGGCGGACAGCGCGCCGCCGCAGAGCAGTCTTGCGAGAAGTTTCATGGTCGATCTCCTTGGGGTGGGGAACAATGCAGCGCCTCTCAGGTTCCAGCATCCTCAACCACAAATTCGCGTGACCGCTCTTTTACGACACGTCCTTGCCCGGCGACGACGCGCGCCGCCGCACCCGCCCTTACTTGTCGATCACGAGATCCGACAGCGGCTTGCTGCAGCAGAGCAGCACCATGCCCTGATCGATCTCGCGCTGGCGGATCCCGCCGTTGTGCTTCATCTCGACCTGCCCTTCGACGAGCTTGACCTTGCAGGTGCCGCACATGCCCTGCGTGCAGGACGCGGGCAGGCGCACGCCGGCCTGGCGTGCGGCGTCGAGCACGTGCTGCCCCGCGCCGCAGTGGATCTCGCGCCGGCTCTTCGCGAAACTCACCGTGTACTGCGCCACCTCCGTCGCTTCCGCTGCGGCGGGCGGCGCTTCGACCGCCGCCTCCCCCGCCAGCGCCTCGAACGAAAAGCTCTCCTCGTGATAGCGGCTGCGCGCGAAGCCCGCTTCGTCGAGCAGGTCGCGCACCGCCTTCATGTACGGCGCGGGGCCGCACGTGAAGATCTCGCGCTCCATGAAATCCGGCGCCATCAGCTTCAGCAGGGACAGCGACAGGAAGCCCGTCACGCCGTGCCAGTGGGTGCGCGCGCCGACGCGTTCGCACACGAACGCGGTGCGGAAGTTCGCCTGGCTCGCCGCGATCAGCTCCAGTTCGCGCGCGAAGATGATGTCGTCCGGCGTGCGCGCGCTGTGCACGAACACGATGTCGCGATCCTCCGCGAGATCGTGGTGCGCGCGGCTCAGCGACATCAGCGGCGTGATGCCGGACCCCGCCGACAGGAACAGGTACTTGCGCGCCGGATGCCGCGCGCAGGTGAACTCGCCCGCCGGGCCCAGCACGCGGATCGACGCGCCCGGCTGCAGGTTGTCGTGCAGCCAGTTCGACACCTTGCCGCCCGGCACGCGCTTCACCGTGATCGACAGCGTGTGCGGCCGCGCGGGCGACGACGAGATCGTGTAGCAGCGATTCACGCATTCGCCGTCGATCTCGAGTTCGAGCGTGATGAACTGGCCCGGCTCGAAGGCGAACGCGCGCCCGCTCGGCGAACGGAAGAAGAAGCTCTTCACGTCGTGCGTCTCCTGGCGCACCTGGCAGCACACGAGCGCGTCCTCTTCGTCGCTGTTCCAGCATCCGGGCAGCGCGCGCCAGAACGCGGGACGGCTTACGCGGCTGTCGGCCGGTTCGAAATTCTCGACATCTCGCATCATCTGTCGCCCCTTCCCGCTATGCGGCGATCCGCGCGGCCAGACGGCCGATGTACCAGGCCGAGAATTTCTCGACCAGCCCTTCGGTGTACGGCGAGTACGGCCCCGGTTCGTAGGCGCTGCTGGCCGAGCCGCGCTGCGAGTATTCGACGAGCGCGCGATCCTGGTCGTTGGTCGCGTTCCACACGGCCGTCAGGTTCTTCACGTCGTAGTCGATGCCTTCCTTCGCCTCCTTGTGCACGAGCCACTTGGTGCGCACGAGCGTCTTGCCCGCCGACAGCGGGATCACCGAGAACGTGACGATGTGGTCGCTCATGAAGTGGTGCCACGAATTCGGCTGGGTCCAGAACGACAGGCCGCCCAGGTCGGCCTGCCGGAACTCGCCGAGCAGCTTGCGCGACGCGATCCTCGCATCGAGCGTCTGCGATTCGCCGCTGCGGTCGAGCGGCAGCCGCTGCGTGCGGAAGCCGGTGGTGTCGCCGAGCCGGTCGATTTCCACCGAGGGCAGATCGAGCGCCGCCCATTGCGCGGCGCGCTCGGCGCAGGTGCGCTCGAACTCGGCCATGCCGTCCGCGTTCGCGGGCGACGGCTGGTAGCCGAAGCCGTATTCGTACAGCGAGATCGTCAGCTCCGGATGGTTCGCGACGCAGTGGTAGCACTCGCGATTGTTCTCCATCGTCAGCTTCCAGTTGCCCTGCTCGATGATGTCGACCTGCGCTGCGATCTTCGTGTTCGGCAGGTCGTGCGGCAACAGGTACGGCTCCATCGCCGCGCGCATCACCGCGAAGTCGACGGGCGGCGTCTCGGCGAGGCAGACGAACAGCAGGCCCGCGAGGTTCTCCAGATGCACGGGCTTCAGGCTGTGCTTGCAGCGGTCGAACTGCTCGCCCATGTGCTCCGCGAACATCAGCTGGCCCGTGAGGTTGTAGGTCCAGCTGTGGTACGGGCACACGATGTTGCCGACCGAACCCTTGTCCTCGTTGCACAGGCGCGCGCCGCGGTGGCGGCAGACGTTGTGGAAGGCGCGCACTTCCATGTCGTCGTCGCGCACGATCAGGATCGAATCGTCGCCGAGCTGCACCGTCACGTAGTCGCCGGGTTCGGGCACGTCGGGCTCGACCCCGACCTGGATCCAGTGCTGACGGAAAATCGCCTCCATGTCGAGCGCGAAGATCTCGTCGCTGCGATAGAACGGCGCCTCCAGACTGTAGCCCGCTTTGCGCCGCTCGATCAGTGCGCGAATGTCTGCCGATACTTTCATCGTGTGCTCCGGATTCCTTGCTTTTCCTGGGGGTTGACGACAGGCATGGAGGGGCGGTGCCTCAATAGTCGATGAGCTGATGCTCGCGCAAATAGGCCAGCATCACTTGTGCTTTTTCGACCGAACTCCCTTCAATTACGACGTTTCCGCCGCGACTTTCGGTGGTGGTCGCGGACAGCATCCGCGCATGTCCCGAGCGCTTTTCGGCCGCCGCGAGGCGCACCGGCTTGCGTTCGACGGGGCCGTTCGACCAGGACCCGGCATCGGGCGCGGCGCACGGCGTCACCCGCAGCGGGCTCACGCTGCCCGCGCGCAGGCGCGCATAGGCGTAGCGCGGCTGCGCGTTCGCGAGCGGATGCACGGCGACGAGCGCCGGCAGCGCCGCATCGACGCGCCGCCGCAGCCCTTTCGGCAGGAACTGGCGCACCGCGACCCGGCCCGCGTCGACGTCGAGATCGACCGCCGCGCCGATGCACGGGCAGCCCAGCGCCGCCGCCACCTGATAGGGCAGCATCCCGCTGTCGCCCGCGCCTTCCGCGCGGGTGCCGGTCAGCACCAGGTCGTAGCCCTGCACCCGGGCCGCCAGCGTGGCCGCCGCGTCGTCGCCCGCGCCGCACGACAGCACCTCGACCTCGCGCGCGCCGAGCGCCAGATAGTCGGCCAGCGCCGGATTCGCGGCGTCGCCCGCGTGGAACACGTCGAGCCGCGCCGCATGGCGTTCCGCGAGCGCCAGCCCGAGCGCGAGCGCGGACGCGTCGTTGCGGCTGTAGCGCGGCGCGCCGTTCACGGGATGCACGCCGGCCGACACCAGGACGGCGATCCGTTCGAGAGTACGGTTGTCGTTCATGCCGCCAGTTCCTCCGGTTGCGCCGCGTGCGGCGCGGCGTGGCCCTGCCGGCGCGCCGCGCCCACCTGCTCGATCAGCGCGGCGATGATGGCCCGCGCGTCGCCGACGATCGTCAGGTTCGCGCGCTTCGCGATCGGCGCGCTCGCGTCGAGATTCACCGCGATCACGTGCCGGCAATCCTTGATCCCCTGCAGATGCTGGACCGCGCCCGAGATGCCGAACGCGATGTAGACGCTCGCAGCGACGGTCTTGCCGGTCGCGCCCACCTGCTTGTCGCGGCTGAAATGGCCGTTGTCGACGGCCACGCGGCTCGCGCCGATCGCCGCGCCGAATACCGTCGCGAGCTGCCCGAACGCGGCGACGTCGGTCACGCCGTTGCCGGCCGAGACGATGAAGTCGGCTTCCTCGAGCGCCACCTGCGCCGCGTCGGCCTCCTCGATGCCGAGGTCGCGATAGATCGCGGCTGCCTGCGCCTGCGCCGGCGGCACGAACGCCGCCAGCTCGACGCGCTCGCCCGCCCCGACGAACGGCAGGCGCGGATCGACCGCATTCGGCGCGAGCAGCACGACGTCGGGCAGCGCACGGGTCGCAAAGCTGCGCTTCGCGTCGGCGTACACGCCGACATGGCGCGCATCGATCTCGACCACCTGGGTCGCGACGCTCGCCCGCGCGGCGGCCGCGTAGCGGCGGCCCAGGTCGCCGTCGCCCGTCGCGTTGTCCGGCATCAGCAGGTGGCGCGGCGCGAGCGCCGCGACGCACGCCGCCAGCGCGTCCAGCTCCTGTTGCGGCGCGAACGCGCGGCGGTCGAAGTCGCGCAGCTCGATCAGCCGGTCGACGCCGAGCGCGGCCGGATCCTCCTTCAGTTCGCCGAACACGAGCAGCGCCACGTCGGTATCGGGCTGCGCGAGCAGCGCGGCCGCGGCCACGGTCTGCTTCGCGTGCTCGTCGAGCGCGCCGCGCTCGCTGTGCGCGGCGACCAGCAGCACGTAGCGCCGCTCGCTCGCTGCGCGCAGCGGCTTCGCGGCCGGCGCATCGTGCGCCGACGCTTGCCACGCGCCGGGGTCGGCGCTGCCCGTCTCGCCGAGCGTGATGCGCTTCAGCCCGGCCGCCGTGACGACGAACGGCCGGCGGGGATCGATTCGTTTGAGCGGATTCATCGTGTCACTCCAGCGCAGCGGCAACGAGTTCGGCGACGTCGAGCACGTCCGGGCGCGGCCCGACCACGCCCTCGAGCATCGCGGTGCAGTTCGGGCAGCCGACCGCCACCACGTCCGCGCGCACCGCGCGCGCGTCGGCGATGCGGATGTCGGGAATCCGCTGCTTGCCGGGGATGTCGGTCAGCGGCGCGCCGCCGCCGCCGCCGCAACAGCGGCCGCGCATGCCGTGGCGCTCCATCTCCACGATCTGGATTCCGATCGATTTCAGCAGGCGGCGCGGCGCGTCGGTCTCGCCGTTGTAGCGGCCGAGATAGCACGGATCGTGATACGTGACGCGCGCGTCGCGCAGCGCCTCGGCCGCCTTCGGCGCGATCCGGCCGGCATCCGCCAGCTCCGCGATGAAGCCGGTATGGTGCTTGACCGTGTAGCGTGCGCCGAGCGCGCGGTATTCGTTGCGCAGGCTGTGCATCACGTGCGGGTCGGCCGTGACGATCTGCCGGAACGACAGCGCGTCGAGCGTCGCGATGAGCTGCCGCGCCGAGCGCTCGAAGGTGGCCTCGTCGCCGAGCCGGCGCGCGACGTCGCCGGTGTCGGTCTCGGCGCGGCCGAGCACCGCGTAGTCGACGCCCGCCTGGTTCAGGATCCGCACCAGCGCGCGCAGCGTGCGCTGGTAGCGCATGTCGAAGCCGCCCTCGCCCACCACGAGCAGCACGTCGACCGGCCGGCCCGGCTGCGCGACGGGGGCGCCCAGGTCCACCGACCAGTCGTAGCGCGCCGCCGTATCGTGGCCGCCCATCGTGCCGGTCTCGCGCAGGTTCGCGAGCACCTCCGCGCCCTTGCCCGGCACCGCGCCGAACCCGAGCGTCTGGTTGCGGCGCATGTCGACGATCGCGTCGACGTGTTCGATCAGCATCGGGCATTCCTGCACGCACGCGCGGCAGGTGGTGCACGACCACAGCGTCTCGGCCTCGATCAGGCCCGACACGATCGGGCCGCCCGGCTCGCCGCCATGGCGGCCGACCGGGATCCCCGGCGTGGGGCTGCCCGCGTAGCCCGCGTCGGTGCCGCCCGCCATGCCGGTGACGAGATCCTGGATCAGCTTCTTCGGATTCAGCGGCTGGCCGGACGCGAAGGCCGGGCACGCCGCCTCGCACTTGCCGCACTGCACGCAGGCGTCGAAGCTCAGCAGCTGGTTCCAGCGAAACTCGACCGGGCGACCGACGCCGTATTCGCCGCGCTCGAGCGCGGGCGGCTTCAACGCGGTCGGCGGCGTCGCCGCGCCCTGGCCGGTATAGGCGTCGCGGCTTGCCGCGAAGCGTTCCTGGCGCGGATGGAATGCAAGATGCAGCAGCCCTGCGATCGCATGCTTCATCGGGCCGCCGCGCGCCGCGCCCAGCGTCATCGCGAACGCGCCCGCGCCGATCAGCGCCGCGCACAGCAGCGCGAACGCGCCCGACATCGCGGCGGCCGGCACCAGCAGGTACAGCACGAGGCCGAGCGCGAACGCGCCGAGCAGCCAGGGCAGCGTATTCCACGGCCCGCGCGACAGGCGCGCGGGCGCATCCTTCGCGCGCCGGCGACGCCAGACGAAACCCGCGCCCACCAGCATCGCGACGGCCGCGACGAGGATCAGCCGGTCGAGCCACGGCGAGTACAGCGCGAAGCCGTAGTTCACGAACACCAGCGCGAGCGCCGCAATCGCGCCGCCGGCGGTCGCGACGTGCGTTTTAGCGATGTAAGGGTCGCGCGCAACCACGTGATGGAGATCGACGAAGTAGCGCTTCGGGATCGCGAACAGGTTCGCGACGCCATACGCGCCCGGCGCGCTCGCGCGGCCGAGGCGCCAGTACGACGCGCGCTTCACGACCGCGAACGCGAGCCCCGCCACCGACAGCCACAGCAGCGCGGTAATCAGGAAGGCCGGCTTCATCGTCAGAAATCCTTGGTGAGCCGCAGCGCGTCGTAGATCGCGCCGTGGATGTTGTGCATGGAGATACAGTCGCCGACGCGGAACAGCAGGAAGCGGCCGTCGCCGAGCGTCTCGGCGAGACAGGGCTGCGGTTCCGCCGCGAACAGCTTGTGCACGTCCACCTGGCCGCGGTTCACCGATTCCGGCTTGAGCGCCCAGTACAGCGCGTCGTTCGGCGTCACGCCGTTCTCGATCACGATCTGATCGATCGCGCGTTCTTCCTGTTCCTCGGTGTATTCGGCGCGCAGCACCGCGATGGTCTTGCCGTCCTCCTCGTAGACGCGATCGAGCCAGTAGTTCGGCGTGTGGATCACGCCCTGCGCATACAGGCGGCGGTAGAAGATCGGGAAGGTGGTGCCGCCGCAATCGTCGGCGATCTTGACGTCGGGCGTGACGATCTCGACGCGCGCGCCGCGGCTCGCGATGAAATCCGCGACGCCCGCGCCCGCGTGCGTACTGACGCCGTCGTACACGAGCACGTTCTGCTTCGGCTCGACGCGGCCGGACAGGATGTCCCACGAACTGACCGCGCGCCCTTCGGCCACGCCCCAGTCCGGCACCTGCCCGGTAAAGCTCGCGCCGCCCGTGGCGAGCACGATGATGTCGGGTTGCTCGGCGAGGATCATGCGTTCGTCCGCCGCGACGCCGAGCCGGCGATCGACGCCGAGCCGCTTCGTCTCCATGTCGAACCAGCGCACGATGCCGGCCATCTGCTCGCGCTGCGGCGCTTTCGCGGCGAGCAGGATCTGCCCGCCCACCTCCTGCTGCTTCTCGAACAGCACGACCTCGTGGCCGCGCAGCCGCGCGACGCGCGCCGCCTCCAGCCCCGCCGGACCCGCGCCGACCACCACCACCTTGCGGCGCGGCCCGCGCGACTTCTCGATCACGTGCGGCATGGTCGCCTCGCGCGAGGTTGCGGCGTTCTGCACGCACAGCACGTCGAGGCCGTTGTACTGGCGGTCGATGCAGTAGTTCGCGCCGACGCACTGCTTGATCTCGTCCTCGCGGCCGTCGCGGATCTTGATCACCATGTGCGGATCGGCGATCTGCGCGCGCGTCATCCCGACCAGGTCGACCATGCCGTTCGCGAGCAGCCGCTCGGCCTGCCCCGCATCGCGGATGCTCTGCGCATGCATCACCGGCAGCTTGACCACCGACTTGATGCCGGCCGCGAGATGCACGAACGGCTCGGGCGGCAGCGCCATCGGCGGCATGCAGTTCGCGAGCGTGTTGTGGGTGTCCGCGCCCGAACCGATCACGCCGAGGTAATCGATCAGCCCGGTTTCAGCCATCGCCTGCGCGATTTCCTTGAGCTGTTCGTGATCGAGGCCGTCCTCGTGGAATTCGTCGCCGCACATGCGCAGCCCGACGCAGAAATCGCGGCCGACGGCCTCGCGCACCGCGCGCAGCACCTCGACGCCGAAGCGCAGGCGGTTTTCCAGGCTGCCGCCCCATTCGTCGGTGCGGAAGTTGGTGCGCGGGCTCCAGAACTGGTCGATCAGGTGCTGGTGCGCGGCCGAGATCTCGATGCCGTCCATGCCGGCGTCGCGCACCCGCTTCGCGGCCGCCGCGAAATCGCCGATGATGCGGCGGATCTCCTCC
>NZ_JAAGNW010000077.1:8274-26609 GCF_010645215.1 Burkholderia multivorans
GTTGCCGCGATGCACGGGCTCGCGCACGCCCGAGGGCGTCATCAGGTGCGGCCAGTGCTCGCCGTGGAACGCGGAGCGCCGCCCCATGTGGGTCGCCTGGATCATGATCTTCGCGCCATGCCGATGCATCGCCTCGGCCAGCCGCGCGAGCGGCTCGACGACCCGGTCGGTCGACAGGTTCACCGACTTCCACCAGCCCTGCGGGCTGTCGATCGACACCGGGCTCGACCCGCCGCACACGGCGAGGCCGACGCCGCCCTTGGCCTTCTCCTCGTAATAACGGATGTAGCGGTCGCCCGGCAGGCCGCCCGGCTCCGCGTAGACCTCCGCGTGCGCGGTGCTGACGATCCGGTTGCGCAGCGTCAGCTGGTTGAGCGTCAAGGGTTTGAACAGGTGGGGATAGCGCATCGCGGGCGACCTCTGGCGTTCTCGGGTTCTCGTGGCGGATTCGTAGCGGCGGGGCGGGCCTCAGTGCGCGAGCGGCGACACCTCGAACACGCAGTGCGCATGCCCTTCCGCCGCGCACTGCATTTCCGCCGAGCGCGCGCGCGGCGCGCCGCGGCCTTCCGGCGCGGTGTCGTTGACCCAGTCCATCGCGCCCGCGAACCAGCCCGCGAACATGTAGCAGAGCTTGCCTTCCTTGCCCGGCTGCTGGAGCACGAACGACGAGTGGCGCAGTTCGATCTTCGCGCGCGCGTTGACGGGATCGGCCTCGATGATCGAGAACAGGCCCCAGCCGCGCTGCGACAGGCGGTTCAGGTAGTGCTCGAACACGGCCATGCCGGCGAGGCCGTGCAGCTTCGCTTCCTTGTCGCACCAGTGGTAGGCGGACTTGTAGCCGGCCTTGTAAAGGATTTCCGCATACGCCTCGACGCCGAGCGCTTCCTCGACCGCGACGTGGTTGTTCGTGAAGAAGTGACGCGGCACGTACAGCATCGGCAGCGCGTCGGTGGTCCAGACGCCGGTATCGGGATCGACGTTGATCGGCAGTTGCGGTTGCATCGTGTGACTCCGTGAGGAAGGTTGGCCGCGCGGCACGGGCGCAGGCGCGTCGTCTTTCGCGCGCCTGCGCAGCCGGCGCGGGCGCGTTCCGATTTTTTGTGTTGAATCGAAGGGCGGGCGGTTCGGCGCGGCGCTTATGCGCCCCACACGTCCTTGAATACGCGCACCCAGTTCTCGCCCATGATCTTGCGGATGCGCGACGCCTTCCAGCCGTGGCGTTCCATCGCCGCGGTCAGGTTCGGGAATTCGCCGATCGTGCGGATGCCGTCCGGGTTGATCACCTTGCCGAAGTTCGTCAGCTGGCGGTAGCGGCCCTTGTCGTGCGTCAGCATGTCGAAGAATTCCTTCGCGAAATCCTGCGTGAAATCCGTGCCGATGCCGACCGCATCCTCGCCGATCAGGTTCACGACGTAGTCGATCGCCTCGATGTAGTCGTCGATCGTCGCCTCGATGCCACGCTTGAGGAACGGCGCGAACATCGTCACGCCGACGAAGCCGCCCGCGTCGGCGATCTCCTTCAGCTGCGCGTCGCTCTTGTTGCGCGGATGTTCCTTCAGGCCCGACGGCAGGCAGTGCGAATAGCACACCGGCTTCTTCGAGAACGCGATCGCTTCCGACGAGGTATTGCCGCCCACGTGCGACAGGTCGACCATGATCCCGACGCGGTTCATCTCGGTGATCACTTCCCGGCCGAAGTCCGACAGCCCGCCGTCGCGCTCGTAGCAACCGGTGCCGACGAGGTTCTGCGTGTTGTAGCAAAGCTGCACGACGCGCACGCCCATGTCGGCGAACGCCTCGACGTCGCCGAGGTTGTCCTCGAACGCATGTGCGTTCTGGAACCCGAGGATCACGCCGGTCTTGTTTTCCCGCTTCGCGCGGAAGATGTCTTCCGTCGTGCGCACCAGCGTCAGCAGCTCGCCGTTGTCGCGGATCTTCCGCTTCATCACGCCGATGTTGTCGACGGTCTTCGTGAAGTTCTCCCAGACCGACACCGTACAGTTCGCGGCGGTGATGCCGCCGCGGCGCATGTCCTCGAACACCGGCTTCTCGAACTTCGAGATGTTCAGCCCGTCGATGATGATGCTGTCTTGATGCAGCGTGCTCATGGTTGCTCCAGTCCTGTCGGGGCCGTCGGTTCAATAGATCGGGAAGCGTTCGCACAGCGCGAAGATCTCGCGGCGCACGCGCTGTTCGGTGGCAGGGTCGCCCTCCGGGTTCGCGCGCAGCGCGTCGAACACGTCGAGAATCAGGCGGCCGACCTCGCGGAACTCGGCCGCGCCGAAGCCGCGCGTCGTGCCCGCCGGCGTGCCGAGCCGGATGCCCGAGGTCACCGTGGGCTTCTCGGTATCGAACGGGATGCCGTTCTTGTTGCAGGTGATGCCCGCGCGTTCGAGCGCCTGTTCGACCGG
Organism: Burkholderia multivorans; assembly: GCF_010645215.1. GTDB lineage: Bacteria > Pseudomonadota > Gammaproteobacteria > Burkholderiales > Burkholderiaceae > Burkholderia > Burkholderia multivorans_A. Next base: position 10,686 of record NZ_JAAGNW010000077.1, read on the forward strand.
CGCGCCCTTCAGGCCCTTCGGGCGCAGGTCGACCAGCAGCAGGTGGTTGTCGGTGCCGCCCGTGACGAGATCGACGCCGCCCGCCTTCAGCACCTCGCCGAGCGCCTGCGCGTTCGCGAGCACCTGGTCGATGTAGGTCTTGAAGTCCGCATGCAGCACCTCGCCGAACGCGACCGCCTTGCCGGCGATCACGTGCATCAGCGGGCCGCCCTGCAGGCCGGGGAACACGGCCGAGTTGATCTTCTTCGCGATCTCCTCGTCGTTGGTCAGCACGAAGCCGCCGCGCGGGCCGCGCAGCGTCTTGTGCGTGGTCGACGTGACGACGTGCGCGTGCTCGACCGGGTTCGCGTGGCGGCCCGCGGCGATCACGCCCGCGATGTGCGCCATGTCGACCATCAGCTTCGCGCCGACGCCGTCGGCGATCGCACGGAAGCGCGCGAAGTCGAGCTGGCGCGGATAGGCCGCGAAGCCGGCGATGATCAGGTTCGGCTTGTGTTCCTGCGCGAGCGCCTCGACCTGGTCGTAGTCGATCCGCAGCGTGTCGCGGTTCACGCCGTACTGCACCGCGTTGAACCACTTGCCCGACAGCGCCGGCTTCGCGCCGTGCGTCAGGTGGCCGCCCGCGTCGAGCGACATGCCGAGCACCGTGTCGCCCGGCTTCGCCAGCGCGAGCATCACCGCGCCGTTCGCCTGGGCGCCGGAGTGCGGCTGCACGTTCGCGTAGCCGGCGTTGAAGATCTGCTTCACGCGCTCGATCGCGAGCGCCTCGATCTCGTCGGCGAACTCGCAGCCGCCGTAGTAACGCTTGCCCGGATACCCTTCCGCATACTTGTTGGTCAGCACCGAACCCTGCGCCTCGAGCACTGCGCGCGACACGATGTTCTCCGACGCGATCAGCTCGACCTGCGACTGCTGGCGTTCAAGCTCCTTGAGCAGCGCGCCGCGCACCGGCGCATCGCGCTCGGCGAGCGTTTGCGAAAAGAAGGAATGGGCGTTCGACATGGGGTATCCGTCACGGAATGGAATGAATCCTGCACTCGCCTGGAAGGCTGCCGCGGCGGGGGTTCCCGCGTGATCCGCCAGCGCTTCCGACGGCTCTATTCTTGTCGTTCGGATTTTTCGTCGATTGATGAATTCAGACGCTTTCTTTTCCTTTTGCGACATTCGCGTCCGTTTTGAACAAGTGACCGGTCGTGCACTTTCCCGCGCCCGGCACAGCGGCGGTGCCGGGGCCGCCCGCGGCCGGTGCAGCGGCTCCCGTATACGGTGCGGCGCAGCATCGCGCGCCGCGCGCCGGCCCCCGCCGGATCTAGGGTTTAGCCGTATGGCACGCTTGTTGCGCTCGCTCCGACAATAGCCGAGCCCAGTTCCCAGGCCGCATCCGAACAGACTCAAGGAACACCCCCTCATGTCGCCCGACCGCACCGCGTCGTTGTCCCACTTCGCGTTCATGCCGCTGCCGAACTTCACGATGATCGCGTTCACGAACGCGATCGAGGTGCTCAGGATGGCCAACTACCTGAGCGGGCAGCCGCTGTACCGCTGGTCGATCATCAGCCCGGAAGGCGGCTCCGTCACCGCGAGCAACGGTCTCGCCGTCGACACCGGCCCCGCCGAATGCGCGGGCCAGCCCGACATCGTGTTCGTGTGCGGCGGCGTCGACGTGCAGCGCGCGACGGACGCCGCCCATCTGTCCACCCTGCGCCGCTTCGCACGGGCCGGCGTCGCGCTCGGCAGCCTGTGCACCGGCACCTATGCGCTCGCGAAGTCGGGGCTGCTGTCCGGCTATGCCTGCGCGATCCATTGGGAAAACATGTCGGCGCTGAAGGAGGAGTTTCCCGATACGCGCTTCCTGAAGGAGCTGTTCGTCGTCGACCGCGACCGCATCACCTGCACGGGCGGCGTCGCCCCGCTCGACATGATGCTGAACCTGATCGCCGCGCGGATCGGCACCGCGCGCGTCACGCAGATCGCCGAGCAGTTCATCGTCGAGCACGTGCGCGACATGAGCGCGCAGCAGCGCATGCCGCTCGTGGCGCGGCTCGGCTCCGCGAACAAGTCGCTGTTCGAAGTGATCTCGCTGATGGAGAACAACATCGAGGAGCCGCTGTCGCGCGAGGAGCTGGCGCGGCTCGCGGACATGTCGCAGCGGCAGTTGCAGCGCCTGTTCCGCGAACATCTCGGCATGACGCCGACCCATTACTACCTGACGCTGCGGCTGCGCCGCGCGCGCGAGCTGCTGTTGCAGACCGACATGTCGATCATGCACATTACAATGGCGTGCGGTTTCCAGTCGGCCTGCCATTTCAGCAAGAGCTACCGCGACGCGTTCGGCACGGCGCCGACGCGCGAACGCCGCAAGCAGGTCGCCCCGCTTGCGCAACCGGCGCTGCCGCCGCTCGGCGCGCCCCTGACAGCCATGGTGCTGCACGCCTGACGGGGCCCGGCCTCGCGCGGGCAGCAGCCCGCAACCGAGCCCGTATCCGTGTCCACTTCGTCCGATCCGCTGAGCAGCGCCTACACCGCCTACCTGACGCAGCCCGGCTGCCTGAGCGCCGTGAGGCTCGCGCGCGAGCTGCGCACGCGCGGCCATGCGCAGGAGGCGATCCGTGTCGTGCTGCACTGGGCCGATGCGGACGACGCGCCGCTGAGTCTCGCGCAGCTGGGCGTCGAGATGAACTTCCTCGGCCAGTTCGCGCAGGCGGAGCGGCTGCTGTCCCGCGCGCTGCCCGGGCTCGCGCACGACCCGAACCTGTATGTCGTGAAGTTCGAGCTGACGATCGCGCGGTATGGGCAGGGCAAGTACCACGAAGCGCACACGCTGTACCGCGAGATCCGCGACCTGGCGTGGCGCGACCAGATCGTCGACACGCTCTACCCGGTGCGCGACCCCGACGAGTACGCGTGGGCGAAGGCCAAGTTCCTCGGCCATGACGAGCCGGTCGCGGGCAAGCGCGTGCTGGTGCTGATGGAGGGCGGGGTCGGCGATCTGTTCATGTACGCGCGCTACTTCCGGCAGCTGAAGGCGGAAGGCGCGCGCGCGGTGCACGTGCAGATCGTCGATGCGGTGCGCGGCGTGCTGCCGGAGGACGACTGCATCCGCATGGCGAGCGATCTCGGTACGCTGCCCGAGGAATGCGACTGCGTGACCTGGGCGTTCAACCTGTTCGCGCGCTACCAGTCGAACCCCTACTTCCCCGCGCAGGTCACGCCGTATATCCCGACGCCGCCCGCCGCGGCGCTTCCCGAGCCGCTGCGCGCGGCGCTCGCGCCGGTTCCGGGCGTCGTGAACGTGGGGCTCGTGTGGCGCAGCGGCACCGGCGTGCGCCACGAGCCGTTCCGCTCGCTGCCGCTGCGCGCCTTGGAGCCGCTGCTGCGCATGCCCGGCTATCGCTTCCATGCGTTGCAGGTCGGCGCGCTCGACGACGACGAGCGCGCGCTCTACGCGCAATCCGGCCTCGCGGATCTCGCGCCGTCGCTGCGTTCGTTCGCGGATACGGCCGCCGCGCTCGGCGCGCTCGACCTGCTGGTGTCGATCGACACCGGCACCGCGCACCTCGCGGGCGCGATGGGCCGGCCGGTGTGGCTGATGCTGTCGCAGGCGGGCGACAGCCGCTGGCTCGACTGCCGGCACCACACGCCGTGGTATCCGACGATGCGGCTGTTCCGGCAGACCACGCTCGGCGACTGGCAGGGCCCGCTCGACGCGATGGCGGCCGCGCTGGCCGCGGGCGGCGAGCCCGGCCTGCGGCTGCGCGGCTGAAGGCCGCCGCGCGCAGGCGCGAACGGCGGCCGCCGCGTCACGCGGCGTTCAGCATCCCGTGCGGATCGATCACGAACTTGCGCGGCGCGCCGCCATCGAACTTCCGGTAGCCGTCCGGCGCCTGATCGAGCGAGATCACCGTCACGTTGACGATCTCCGCGATCGGCAGCCGGTCGTACAGGATCGCCTGCATCAGGTTGCGGTTGTACTTGAGCACCGGCGTCTGGCCCGTGAAGAACGAATGCGACTTCGCCCAGCCGAGGCCCAGGCGGATACTCAGGCTGCCGTGCTGCGCGGCCTTGTCCTTCGCGCCCGGATCGTCGGTCACGTAGAGGCCCGGGATGCCGATCGCGCCGGCGGGCCGCGTGATCTCCATCAGCGAATTCAGCACCGTGGCCGGCGCTTCCTCCGCGTGCCCGGCCGAACCGTGGCCGTGCGCCTCGAAGCCGACGCAGTCGACCGCGCAATCGATCTCCGGCGTGCCGAGGATCTGCGCGATCTGCTCGCCGAGCGTCGCATCCTTCGATAAATCGACCACCTCGAAGCCCATCGCCTTCGCATGCGCGAGCCGCTCCGCGTTCATGTCGCCGACGATCGTCACGGCCGCGCCGAGCAGGCGCGCCGACGCGGCCGCCGCCATCCCGACCGGGCCCGCGCCCGCGATGTACACGGTCGAACCGGGCTTCACGCCGGCCGATACCGCGCCGTGATAGCCGGTGGGCAGGATGTCGGACAGGCAGGTGAGATCGCGGATCTTTTCCAGCGCGCGATCGCGGTCCGGGAATTTCAGCAGGTTGAAATCCGCGTAGGGCACGAGCACGTATTCGGCCTGCCCGCCGATCCAGCCGCCCATGTCGACGTAGCCGTACGCGCCGCCCGCGCGCGCCGGGTTCACGTTCAGGCACACGCCGGTATGCTGCTCGCGGCACATCGCGCAGCGGCCGCACGCGACGTTGAACGGCACCGACACGATGTCGCCGATCTTCAGCGTCTCGACGTCGCGGCCTACCTCGATCACCTCGCCGGTGATCTCGTGCCCGAGCACGAGGCCGACGGGCGCGGTCGTGCGGCCGCGCACCATGTGCTGGTCCGAGCCGCAGATATTGGTGCTGACCACCTTCAGGACCACGCCGTGGCCGATCGCCCGGCCGCTCGGATCGACCATCTTCGGATAGTCGATCGCCTGCACCTCGACCTTGCCCGGCCCTTGATACACGACACCTCGGTTGCTGCTCATCGCATTGTCTCCATGTCTCGTTGGCTTCGCATCCCGCCGCGGCGCGCCGCGGCTCGCCCACTGAGGGTAGTCCGCACCCCGCCCCGCCACCGTGCAAAAACCGACGCGCGCTTGGCCGACGCCGACATCAGCGCCCGTCGGGCCGGGGTCCCGCCCGTTTTTTATTGATTGAACGATCAATAAAAAACCGCTATCCTGCCGGTTCTCGTCAATCCGCCCCGCGCAAAGGAGCCCGCCATGCCGAAACTCGGAATGCGCGAAGTGCGCCGCGCGCAGCTGATCGAAGCCACCCTGCGCACGATCGACGAAGCCGGCCTGCCCGGCACCACGCTCGCCTCGGTCGCGCAGCGCGCGAACATCTCGACCGGCATCGTCAGCCACTACTTCGGCGACAAGGACGGCCTGCTCGAAGCCACCATGCGGCACGTGCTGCGCGATCTGTCGACCGCCACGGCGCGCCGCCGCCGCGCCGCGCGCAACGACCCGCGCGCCCGGCTGCGCGCGATCGTCGCCGCGAATTTCGATGCGACCCAGGTCAGCGTGCCGGTGATGAAGACCTGGCTCGCGTTCTGGTCGCAGAGCATGCACGAGCCCGCGCTCAAGCGGCTGCAGCGCGTCAACACGCGGCGGCTCTATTCGAACCTGAGCGCCGAATTCGGCCGCACGCTGTCGCGCACCCGGGCGCGCCAGGCCGCGAGCGGGCTCGCCGCGCTGATCGACGGGCTGTGGCTGCGCGGCGCGCTCGCCGGCGGTCCGATCGACACCCGGGCCGCGCTGCGGCTCGCCAACGACTACGCCGACCTGCTGCTCGCGCCGCACGCGTGACGCTCAGCTCGCCACTCAAGAAGGAGCTATCCATGTCTGTATACGGTCTGCAACGTCTCTACATCGGCGGCGAATACGTCGACGCCACGGGTGGCGCCACCTTCGACACGTTCGATCCCGCCACCGGCGAACGGCTCGCCACGGTCCAGCAGGCCAGCGCCGCCGACGTCGAACGCGCCGTCGCGTCCGCGCAGGAAGGCCAGCGCGCGTGGGCCGCGCTGACCGCGATGCAGCGCTCGCGCATCCTGCGCCGCGCGGTCGAGCTGCTGCGCGAACACAACGATGCGCTCGCCGAACTCGAAATGCGCGACACCGGCAAGCCGCTCGCCGAGACGCGCGCGGTCGACATCGTCACCGGCGCCGACGTGATCGAGTACTACGCAGGCCTCGCGACCGCGCTCGAAGGCCTGCAGGTGCCGCTGCGCCCCGAATCGTTCGTCTACACGCGGCGCGAACCGCTCGGCGTGTGCGCGGGCATCGGCGCATGGAACTACCCGATCCAGATCGCATGCTGGAAGAGCGCGCCCGCGCTCGCGGCCGGCAACGCGATGATCTTCAAGCCGAGCGAAGTCACGCCGCTGTCGGCGTTCAAGCTCGCGGAGATCTACACCGAGGCCGGCGTGCCGCCCGGCGTGTTCAACGTCGTGCAGGGCGACGGCTCGGTCGGCGCGCTGCTGACCGCGCATCCGGGTATCGCCAAGGTGTCGTTCACGGGCGGCGTCGAGACCGGCAAGAAGGTGATGTCGCTCGCGGGCGCATCGTCGCTGAAGGAAGTGACGATGGAACTCGGCGGCAAGTCGCCGCTCATCGTGTTCGACGACGCCGACCTCGATCGCGCGGCCGACATCGCGGTCACCGCGAACTTCTTCAGTTCGGGCCAGGTGTGCACGAACGGCACGCGCGTGTTCGTGCAGCGCGCGGTGAAGGACGCCTTCGTCGCGCGCGTGCTCGAACGGGTCAAGCGCATCCGCGTGGGCAAGCCGTCCGATCCGGACACCAACTTCGGCCCGCTCGCGAGCGCCGCGCAGCTCGACAAGGTGCTCGCCTACATCGCGAGCGGCAAGGCCGAGGGCGCGACGCTGCTCGCGGGCGGCGAACGCCTCGTCGACGGCCACTTCGCGCAGGGCCAGTACGTCACGCCGACCGTGTTCGGCGACTGCCGCGACGACATGAAGATCGTCCGCGAGGAAATCTTCGGGCCGGTGATGAGCGTGCTCGAATTCGAGACCGAGGACGAAGCGATCGCGCGCGCGAACGACACCGAGTACGGGCTCGCGGCGGGCGTCGTCACCGAGAACCTGTCGCGCGCGCACCGCGCGATCCATCGCCTCGACGCGGGCATCTGCTGGATCAACACCTGGGGCGAATCGCCGGCGGAAATGCCGGTCGGCGGCTACAAGCAGTCGGGCGTCGGCCGCGAGAACGGCATCACGACGCTCGAGCACTACACCCGGATCAAGTCGGTGCAGGTCGAGCTGGGCCGCTACCAGCCGGTATTCTGAGGAGGAGCGCGACGTGACGATACGCGAATACGACTACATCATCTGCGGCGCGGGCTCGGCGGGCAACGTGCTCGCCACGCGCCTGACCGAGGATCCGGACGTCACGGTGCTGCTGCTGGAGGCGGGCGGCCCCGACTACCGGTTCGACTTCCGCACCCAGATGCCGGCCGCGCTGGCCTTCCCGCTGCAGGGCCGCCGCTACAACTGGGCCTACGAGACCGACCCCGAGCCGCACATGAACAACCGGCGCATGGAGTGCGGGCGCGGCAAGGGGCTCGGCGGTTCGTCGCTGATCAACGGCATGTGCTACATCCGCGGCAACGCGCTCGACTACGACGGCTGGGCGCAGCACAAGGGCCTCGAAGACTGGACCTACCTCGACTGCCTGCCCTACTTCCGCAAGGCGGAAACCCGCGACGTCGGCCCCAACGATTATCACGGCGGCGACGGCCCGGTCTCGGTCACCACGAGCAAGCCCGGCGTCAATCCGCTGTTCGAGGCGATGGTCGAGGCCGGCGTGCAGGCGGGCTACCCGCGCACCGACGATCTCAACGGCTACCAGCAGGAAGGCTTCGGCCCGATGGACCGCACCGTCACGCCGCGCGGCCGCCGCGCATCGACCGCGCGCGGCTACCTCGACCAGGCGCGGCCGCGCCCGAACCTGAGCATCGTCACGCACGCGCTGGCCGATCGCATCCTGTTCTCCGGCAAGCGCGCGACGGGCGTCGAATTCCTGCGCGGCGACACGCGCCTCACCGCGCACGCGCGCCGCGAAGTGCTGGTGTGCAGCGGCGCGATCGCGTCGCCGCAACTGCTGCAGCGCTCGGGCGTCGGCCCCGGCGCGTGGCTCGCCGAACTCGACATCCCGGTGGTGCTCGACCTGCCCGGCGTCGGCCGGAACCTGCAGGACCACCTGGAGATGTATATCCAGTACGCGTGCAAGGAGCCGGTCTCGCTGTATCCGGCGCTCAAGCTGCACAACCAGCCGAAGATCGGGCTCGAATGGATGCTCAACGGCACCGGCATCGGCGCGAGCAACCACTTCGAGGCGGGCGGCTTCATCCGCACCCGCGACGACGACCTCTGGCCGAACATCCAGTATCACTTCCTGCCCGTCGCGATCAACTACAACGGCTCGAACGCGATCGAGATGCACGGCTTCCAGGCCCATGTCGGCTCGATGCGCTCGCCGAGCCGCGGCCGCGTGAAGCTGCGCTCGCGCGATCCGCACGCGCACCCGAGCATCCTGTTCAACTACATGGCCGAGCCGCTCGACTGGCGCGAGTTCCGCGACGCGATCCGCGCGACCCGCGAGATCATGCGCCAGCCCGCGCTCGACCGTTATCGCGGCGAGGAGCTGAATCCCGGCGCGCAGCTGGCGAGCGACGCCGAACTCGACGCGTTCGTGCGCGATCGCGCCGAGACCGCGTTCCACCCGTCCTGCTCGTGCAAGATGGGTTACGACGACCTTTCAGTCGTCGATCACGAAGGGCGCGTGCACGGCCTCGAAGCGCAGCGCGTCGTCGATGCGTCGATCATGCCGATCATCACGACCGGCAACCTGAACGCGCCGACCATCATGATCGCGGAAAAGATCGCCGACCGGATCCGCCAGCGCACCCCGCTCGCACGCTCGAACGCGGCCTACTACGTCGCGAACGGCGCGCCCGCGCGCGGCAACGCGCCCGTCCGGGCGCCGCAGGCCGCGTAAGCCGGAAACCCCGCGCGGGCGCTGCGCCCGCGCGGCGCGGGTTGTATGTCGCCTGTTGCACGACGCCCCTGCCCACCTTGCCGGCCATTGCGCGCCGGCATTCAACAAAACCCACCCAACCTCCCCCATCGTTCGGTTTTCTCGAACAACCGGGCGGTGTTTTCACCAGATCGGCAAATCCCCAGGCCCGTTGTTAAGATAGCAATCCCGCTCCCGCTGGAAAGCTTATGACCGCTGCGCCTAACGTTGCAGACGCCCGTCCGTGTGCGGACGCCCCGAGCCCCGCCGCGCCGTCGCCGGCGCCCAAGTCCATGCAGACGATCCTGTCCGTTTCGAATCTCTCGAAGACCTACGCGACCGGCCAGCGCTCGCTGAACCAGGTCAACCTCGCGATCCGCGCGGGCGAGATCTTCGCGCTGCTCGGGCCGAACGGCGCGGGCAAGACCACGCTGATCAGCGCGATCTGCGGCATCGTCACGCCGACCGAGGGCAGCGTGACGGTCGCCGGCCACGACATCGTGCGCGACTACCGCGCGGCGCGCGCGCAGATCGGCCTCGTGCCGCAGGAACTCACGACCGACACCTTCGAGACGGTGCGCGCGACCGTCAGCTACAGCCGCGGCCTGTTCGGCAAGCCGGCCAATCCCGCCCACATCGAGAAGATCCTCAAGGACCTGTCGCTGTGGGACAAGCGCGACGCGAAGATGCTCACGCTGTCGGGCGGCATGAAGCGCCGCGTGATGATCGCCAAGGCCTTGTCGCACGAACCGCGCATCCTGTTCCTCGACGAACCCACCGCCGGCGTCGACGTCGAGCTGCGGCGCGACATGTGGCGGCTCGTCAGCGAACTGCGCGCGAGCGGCGTGACGATCGTGCTGACCACGCTCTATATCGACGAAGCCGAGGAGATGGCCGACCGGATCGGCATCATCAACGCGGGCGAAATCATGCTGGTCGAGGAAAAGGCCGACCTGATGCGCACGCTCGGCAAGAAGCAGCTGACGCTGCAGCTCGACGCGCCGCTCGCGCGCGTGCCCGACGCGCTCGACACCTACCGCCTCGAACTCGCGCACGACGGCGCGGAGCTGGTGTACACCTACGACGCGCAGCAGGAATCGAACCGCATCGTCGCGCTGCTGAACGCGCTCGGCGCGGCCGGCATCGGCTTTCGCGACCTGCGCACCACGCAGAGTTCGCTGGAGGACATCTTCGTCAATCTGGTCGGCGTACGCCGCGACCGCGCATCCGGGGAACAAGCCTGATGAATTTCCATGCGCTCCGCGCGATCTATCGCGCCGAAATGGGCCGCACCCGCCGCACGCTGATGCAGAGCGTGATCGCCCCCGTGATCTCCACGGCGCTGTACTTCGTCGTGTTCGGCTCCGCGATCGGCTCGCGCATCAGCGACGTCAACGGCATCGGCTACGGCTCGTTCATCGTGCCCGGCCTGATCATGCTGTCGCTGCTGTCGCAGAGCATCGCCAACGCGTCGTTCGCGATCTACTTCCCGCGCTTCATCGGCACGATCTACGAGCTGCTGTCCGCGCCGGTGTCGTACTGGGAGATCGTCAGCGCCTATGTCGGCGCGTCCGCGACCAAGTCGCTCGTGCTCGGCCTGATCATCCTCGCGACCGCGACGCTGTTCGTGCCGCTGCAGATCCTGCATCCGTTCTGGATGGTGCTGTTCCTCGTGCTCACCTCGGTCACGTTCAGCCTGTTCGGCTTCGTGATCGGGATCTGGGCCGACAGCTTCGAGAAGCTCCAGGTAGTGCCGCTCCTGATCATCACGCCGCTCACCTTCCTCGGCGGCAGCTTCTACTCGGTCGACATGCTGCCGCCCGCGTGGCGCGTGGTCGCGCTGTTCAACCCGATCGTCTACCTGATCTCCGGCTTCCGCTGGTCGTTCTACGGGCTCGCCGACGTGCATGTCGGGCTGAGCCTCGCCGCGACCCTGCTGTTCCTCGCGATCCTGCTCGGGGTGGCCGCGTGGATCTTCCGCACCGGGTATCGCCTCAAGCACTGAAGCTGGACGGATGGGCGCGCCGCCGCCGGCGCGCCCATCCGAGCCCGGCGCCGGCTTCGTTCTCCGCCGGCGCCGTCGAGGGCCGCCCCTAGCGACCTGATCGGCCCAACGGCATCACGCCGCCCGGGCCACTTCCGCACCAGAGGTCGCCATGCCCGCCGCTCCCACCGCCAGCGCCGCCGCCCGGCTCGAACGCCTGCCGTTCTCCGGCTATCACCGGCTGATCTTCGTCATCATCGCCGTCGCGTTCTTCTTCGACGCGGTCGATCTCGGCATGATGACCTTCCTGCTCGGTTCGATCCGCCACGAGTTCGGGCTGTCGACCGCGATGGCCGGCCTCGTCGCGAGCGCGAGCTTCGTCGGCATGGGGCTCGGCGCGGCCGTGGCCGGCCTGCTCGCCGACCGCTTCGGCCGCCGCCCGGTGCTCCAGTGGAGCATGGTGCTGTGGGGCCTCGCGTCCTGGCTGTGCTCGACCGCGCAGAGCGTCGACGCCCTCCTCGTCTATCGCGTGCTGCTCGGCATCGGCATGGGCATGGAATTCCCGATCGCGCAGACGCTGCTGTCCGAGCTGGTGCCCACCGCGCGGCGCGGCCGGGCGACCGCGCTGCTGAACGGCTGCTGGCCGCTCGGCTTCATCACGGCCGGCCTCATCGCCTACGTCATGCTGCCGGATTTCGGCTGGCGCGCCGTGTTCGCGCTGCTCGCGGCGCCCGCCGTGTTCGTGCTCGTGGTGCGCCGGCTCGTGCCCGAATCGCCGCGCTGGCTCGAACATCGCGGCCGGCTCGCGGATGCCGCACGCGTGCTCGCGCAGATCGAGGCGCAGGTGATGCGCTCGACGGGCGTCACACAGTTGCCGGAACCGGCGCGGCACGCCGTCGCGCCGGCGGCGCCCCATGCGCGCGGCGCATTCCGCGAGATCTGGAGCGCCGGCTACCGGCGTCACACGACGATGGTCTGGCTGCTGTGGTTCTTCGCGCTGCTCGGCTTCTACGGCCTCACCTCATGGCTCGGCGCGCTGCTCCAGCACGCCGGCTTTGCGCTCACGCAGTCGCTGTACTACACGTTGCTGATCTCGCTCGGCGGCATACCCGGCTTTCTGTGCGCGGCCTGGCTCGTCGAGCACTGGGGACGCAAGCCGACCTGCCTCGCCTCGCTCGCGGGCAGCGCCGCGATGTCCTACGTGTATGGCCAGACCGCACTGCATGGCGCGAGCGTCGCGCTGCTGATCGGCACCGGCCTCGCGATGCAGTTCTTCCTGTTCGGCATGTGCGCGGTGTTGTACGCCTACACGCCGGAGCTGTACGGCACCGGCTCGCGCGCCACCGGCTCGGGCTTCGCGTCGGCGGTCGGCCGGGTCGGGTCGCTGATCGGGCCGACCGTCGTCGGCGTGATACTGCCGGTATTCGGACAGGGCGGGGTGTTCACGCTCGGGGCGCTGTCGTTCGCGGTGGCGGCGGGCGCGGTCTGGCTGCTCGGCATCGAGACCAAGGGGCTCGCGTACTAGGCGCGGAGCTCGCGAACCGGGCGCGCAGCATGCGCAACGCGTCACGCCCGGCTCCACGTGCAGATGGATGCCTTGCACGTTATCGCCTCGGGCGCTGACGCCGAACGGGCGCGCCGCCGATGGCGCGCCCGTTCCACCCCGACGCCGGTTTCCTTCTATGGCGGCGATTAATGGTCGCATCTACTGACCTGACCGGCCCAGCGGCGTCCCGCCGCCGGGGCCCGCTTCCGCGCCAGAGGTCGACATGCCCGCCGCTCCTGTTTCTTCCCCCGCCAGCGCCGCCGCCCGGCTCGAACGCCTGCCGTTCTCCGGCTATCACCGGCTGATCTTCGTCATCATCGCCGTCGCGTTCTTCTTCGACTCGGTCGATCTCGGCATGATGACCTTCCTGCTCGGCTCGATCCGCCGTGAATTCGGGCTGTCGACCGCGATGACGGGCCTCGTCGCGAGCGCGAGCTTCTTCGGCATGGTGCTCGGCGCGGCCGTGGCCGGCCTGCTCGCCGACCGCTTCGGCCGCCGTCCGGTGTTCCAGTGGAGCATGGTGCTGTGGGGCCTCGCATCCTGGCTGTGCTCGACCGCGCAGAGCGTCGATGCCCTCCTCGTCTATCGCGTGCTGCTCGGCATCGGCATGGGTATGGAATTCCCGATCGCGCAGACATTGCTGTCCGAATTCGTGCCCGCCGCGCGACGCGGCCGGTTGATCGCGCTGATGGACGGCTTCTGGCCGCTCGGCTTCATCACGGCCGGCCTCATCGCCTACTTCGTGCTGCCGCGCTTCGGCTGGCGCACCGTGTTCGCGCTGCTCGCGGTGCCCGCCGTGTTCGTGCTCGTGGTGCGCCGGCTCGTGCCCGAATCGCCGCGCTGGCTCGAACATCGCGGCCGGCTCGCGGACGCCGCGCGCGTGCTCGCGCAGATCGAAGCGAAGGTCATGCGCTCGACGGGCGTCACACAGTTGCCGGAACCGGCGCGGCACGCCGTCGCGCCGGCGGCGCCCCATGCGCGCGGCGCGTTCCGCGAGATCTGGAGCGCCGGCTACCGGCGTCGCACGACGATGGTCTGGCTGCTGTGGTTCTTCGCGCTGCTCGGCTTCTACGGCCTCACTTCATGGCTCGGCGCGCTGCTCCAGCAGGCCGGCTTCGCGGTCACGCAATCGGTGTACTACACGATGCTGATCTCGCTCGGCGGCATACCGGGCTTTCTGTGCGCGGCGTGGCTCGTCGAGCGCTGGGGACGCAAGCCGACCTGCCTCGCCTCGCTCGCGGGCGGTGCGGTGATGGCCTTCGCCTATGGCCAGACCGCGCTGCATGGCGCGAGCGTCGCGCTGCTGATCGGCACCGGCCTCGCGATGCAGTTCTTCCTGTTCGGCATGTGGGCGGTGCTGTACACCTACACGCCGGAGCTGTACGGCACCGGCGCACGCGCCACCGGCTCGGGCTTCGCGTCCGCGATCGGCCGCGTCGGGTCGCTGATCGGGCCATCCGTCGTCGGGGCGGTGCTGCCGGTGTTCGGGCAAGGCGGCGTGTTCACGCTCGGGGCGCTGTCGTTCGCGGCGGCGGCGGGCGCGGTCTGGCTGCTCGGCATCGAGACCAAGGGGCTCGCGCTGGAGGAACTGGCGTCGCGCGACGACGAGGCGCGCAGCACGCCGGTCGCCCTGCCCGTCGCGGACTGAACGCGCCGCAGGTGCGGCCGCGCCTGCGGATTCCTTGACGAGTTCAGATACTTTCACAGGGCGTGCTCCCCTGAGGATGTACTATCAGTCGTGGATACGTGGGAAGGGCGTCCAACCCGTTGAGCGGCGGAGCACCTGATTGTCCCCTGCGTCGATCCGCGTCTCGGCGCAGGTACGCGGCCTTGCATTGGGCTGCGACAAGGGCAGCCACGGCGGCCGCCACCGCGCGAGGCATTATTGGGGTCTCGAAGAATGGCTGAAATTGAGCATAACCATCCAGGCTCGCCGCGTACGACGGATTGCACTTTCAGCATGGGAACAACGATGACCAATCGTCAGGAATTCTTCGAATCAGTCTATAGGAACAACCTCTGGGGGAGTGACGAGAGCCGCTCCGGTCAAGGCTCGGCCTTGTGGTACACGAAGCGCTTGATCGAAGCGCTGCCGCCCGCGTTGCGCGAACTGGGCGTGTCGCGCCTGCTGGACGTGCCGTGCGGCGACTTCAATTGGATGAAGGAGGTCGACCTGAGCGGCGTCGACTACATCGGCGGCGACATCGTCCCCGAGCTGGTCGAATCCAATACCGCCGCATATGGCTCGCCTTCGCGGCGCTTCATGGCGCTGGACATCGTCAGCGACGCCCTGCCTGCGGCAGACCTGATCTTCATCCGTGATTGCTTCATCCATTTCTCGAACGACCTCGTTTTCCAGTCACTGGAAAATATCGCAAAGAGCGACATCAAATACCTGTGCGTCAGTTCGATATCGCCGAAATTCCACCCCGATGTGATCAATTTCGATCTGGATCGCACTCAGGCCGGCGTCAATTTTGAATTTCGTCCGATCCAGTTTCGATCGGCTCCATTCTCGTTTCCGCCCCCGGTGCTGGAACTGGCGGACGGGATAGAAGGGACGACGGATTGGCACGCTTCGATGACGATATGGGAAGTGGAAACGGTGCGGCAGGTACTCAAATCGCGTGCATGAGTCGCGTGCCCCGTATTGCGGGGCCTGACTGCTGGCGAACCCCGCGTTTTTCAGGGCGTGGGGGTTCGTTTTTTGGGCCGGTGGTTGAACGTTGGAGCAACGTAGGCAGGTGCCGCCGGCGACGCGTCAGGTGTGGCGTGTTCCTGCTGGCCGTAGGCCGCACACCGATCCGCGAACGCCCATGCCCGGCCAGGAACACCCCGCGTTCACGCGAGCGCAGCGCGCCGCTTCGGCTCCCGCCTCTGCGGCAATTCACCCAGCGCCCGCTGATTCGCGCGCGGGCCGACCCCGTCGATCGATCGCACGACGATCCGCATGCGCCTTACTCCTTGGCCGCCTTCTCCCGTGCGATGGCCGCGATCTCCTGGCGCACCGGGCCGTCGACATGCTCTCCCATTTTGCGCATCGCCTCGGAGGCGTTGCTGCCCGCCGCCAGCTGACCGGTCGCCCGGACGGCGGCGCCCGCCAGCTTGAACCCCGGATGCGGAAGCATCGTAAGGCCCGCTCCAATCGCCTGCGACGCTGCGAAACCCGACCCGACGGACATCGCTTCGTACTGCGCACGTTCGGCCACGCTTTCGCCCAGCTTCTCGACGCTCTCCTTGGACGTCGTCGCGGCCGCAAAGCCGCCGCGCGCGGCGGACATCAAGGTGCTTTCGGCGGAACGCGCGGCAGCGCCGGCCAGGCGAGCGCCATCGCTCAC
>NZ_JAAGNW010000077.1:26619-28991 GCF_010645215.1 Burkholderia multivorans
GATATCGGACTCGATGTTGGCCTTCATCTCCGCCGCCCGCTCCATCGCCCGCTCGGGATGCTGCAGAATATTGACCATCTTCTCACCGACGCGCACCCGATTATCCACCTGCCCCATCACGCCCTTCTCGACCGGCCCGGGCGCATCCTCCGGCAGCTTGGTCCGCTGCGTGAGCCCGCCCAATACGGTGTCGCCGCGAGACAACACGCGCGGCGGCCGCGGCGCCGGCTGTTCGCCGCTCTTGGACATCTGGTCGATCGCCGCGCCCGCCACCATGGTGCCGATGGCTTGTCCTGCCTTCCTTAACATATCGCTCCCCTTTGATTGAGTCATCCGCCGCACCGCCGGCCCGGCGCGCATCGCCGGGCCGGCGGTGCGGCAGTCGTATGACAGTCTAGGGAGCAGCGCACACCACATCGGGCCGGATCCGAAACGACAGCGCAAAAAGCGAATGTATCGGGCGCACATCCAGGTTCCTTGCCGAAAAAGCGTCACTCGACGTTGCAGCCGGGTTGCCGGCCACCGCTACGGGCGCCCCGCGTTCACGCGAGCGCCGCGCACCGGATCACGCGTATCGCGCGCCCCGCCCGCCTCCCCCGGCAGTTCATCCAGCGCCCGATGATTGGTCCGCGGGCCGAACACCCCGATCGACAGCACGACGACCAGCATGCTGCCGCCGATCAGCACGAACACCGCCGGCACGCCCGCACGCTCCAGCAGGAGCGCGACGAGGAAACTGCTCGCGATGCCCGTGAGCCGCCCGATCGAATGGACGAAGCCGAGCGCGCGCGAGCGGATCTCGGTCGGGAATACCTCGGCCTGATACGCGGTGCCGTTGCTCGCGAGCACGGTATTGCACAGCGTGACCAGCACGCCGAACGCGATCACGAAGCCCGCCTGCGCGGACAGCGCGAACGCGATGCCGAACAGCGCGACGCCCGCCGCCGACGCGACGATCAACCACTTGCGCTCGATCCGGTCGGCCAGCAGACCGGCGATGAACGGCGACACCGGATACGCGAACGCGATCACGAACGCATACCAGAGGCTCTTCGTGATCGTCGCGCCCTGCGCGGCAAGCAGCGTCGGCAGCCACTGGCTGAAGCCGAAGAAGCCGATGCTGAGGAACGCGTTGAACGCGATCAGCATCAGCGTGCGGCCGCGATGATGGCGATCCCACATCGACACGCGTCGCGCGCCCGCCGCCGCGATCGCTTCCGTCGCGACGGGCGCGGGCAACGGCCGGCCGGTTTCCCGCTCGACCGCGCGTTCGAGCGCGCCCAGCACCGCCTCGGCCTCGGCCCCGCGGCCGACCCGCGCGAGCCAGCGCGGCGATTCGGGCAGGCGCGACTGCAACCACCACACCACCACCGCGCCGCTGCCGCCGAGCAGCACGACCCAGCGCCAGCCGGACACGCCGAGCGGCGCGCGCGGCACCCACAGCCACGACACGAACGCGAGCACCGGCATCGCCAGATAGCCGATCGCGAAACACAGCGCGAACGCGCGGCCGCGCACGGCCTTCGGCACCAGTTCCGTCAGGAACGCGCCGATCGTGATCAATTCCGCGCCGATCCCGCAGCCGGCAATGAAGCGGCACAACAGAATGCCGAGTGCGCTCGACTGCACGCACATCGCGAGGCTCGCGGCCGTATACAGCAGCAGCGCGCCCGTGAACAGCGCGCGCCGCCCGAAGCGATCGGCGAGGCGGGACACGAACATCTCGCCGACGAACAAGCCGGCAAAGGTCGCCGCGCCGAGCGCGCCCTGATCCGACATGCCGAGCACGCCGTGCGCGCCCGCGTGGAAGATGCCGTCGCGGATCAGCCCCGGCGGCAGATAGGTCATCTGGAACAGGTCGTAGACCTCGAAGAAGCCGCCGACGCTCAGGAACAAGACGAGCTTCCAGATGCTGGCGGTCGCCGGCAGGCGGTCGATCCGCGCGGCGATGGATGACGGATGGAACGATGACATGTGCTTTCCTCGGATGGCTGCCGGGCCGCGCGGCCCGGCGGGATGCGTCGCTCAGACGGTGGCGACCGGGTTGACGGGAGACCCCACCAGCCCGCGGATATGCAACGGCGGCGCGGTCAGCAGGAACCGGTTGCGACCCTTCCCGCGCAACCACGTCGCCAGCGGCGTCAGGTGCCACAGCTCCCCCAGATGGATCCCCAGCTTGAACAGGCACAGCTCGTGCAACGGCATCGCCGCCCCTCGCGCCGCCTTCGCCTCCGTCCCCTTCGGCCGCTCCTCCACCGCGTGGTTGTCCGCCGCCAGCACCGACAGCCCGCTCTCGTCCACCCACCTCAACAGCCGCTCGTCCGCACTGTCCAGCACGCAGCACTGCGACAGCGGGTCTCCTCCTCCCGTCT
>NZ_JAAGNW010000078.1:0-16880 GCF_010645215.1 Burkholderia multivorans
ATCGCCGTCGATCGGGGGCCGTCAGTGCTGATCCGGCCCGATGCCTGCATTGCGTGGGTCGGCGACGCGCACGACACGGACGGGCTGGAGGCCGCGCTGCGTCGCTGGTTCGGTCCGCCCCGGATGTCGCGGGATCCGGTCACGGCGTAAGCGGTTCACCCGGCGGGCACGCGCTGCATGGCGGCCTGCCGGACGAGGCCACTGCGACCTCACGCGACCGGATCGACCTCGACCTCGACCTCGGCGGCAGGCGCGAGCGCGCGCTCGGCCAGGACGACGTAGTCATCGCTTGTGGTGCGCTCGATCCTTGCCTCGACCTGATAGGCGCGCCGCACGTGCTCGACGCGCAGCACTTCGGCCGGGCTGCCGCAGGCGAGCAGGCCGTGCGGCCCCAGCAGCGCCATCCGGTCGCAGAAACGCGACGCGAGATTCAGGTCGTGCATCGCGACCAGCACGACCGCGCCGCGCCGGCGCGCCGCGTCGCGCATGGCTTCGAGTGCGAGCAATTGCCAGCGCAGGTCGAGCGCGCTCGTCGGTTCGTCGAGCAGCAGCAACGGCGTGTGACGGATCAGCACCTGCGCGAGCCCGACCATCTGGCGTTGGCCGCCCGACAGCTGGTCGAGCGTTTTCATCGCAAGCGGGTGCAGGTGCAACTGCGCGAATACCGATTGCACGCGCGCATCGTGCTCGTGCTCGCCCAGGCCGCCGCAAGTGGCGCGCAACGCGCCGCTCACGGCTTCGTAGACAAGCAGCGACGAGGCTTGGGGCAGGCTTTGCGGCAGGTAGCCGACGCAGCGCAGATGGTCGCGCCGCGCGCAGCGCAGCAGGTCGGTCGACCCGAACATCGCCTCGCCGCGCGCGGGGAGCAGGCGCGCCAGCGCGCGCAGCAGCGTGGATTTCCCGACGCCGTTCGGGCCGAGTACGGCGACCATGCAGCCTGGCGCGATAGGCGGCAGTGCGAGGCGTTCGACGATCGTGCGCGCCCCGTACGCGACGCTCAGGTCGGCGATGCGCAATGTGTGGCCGGCGTTATGCATCGCGCCTCCGGCGTCGGGTGATCAGCAGCATGAACAGCGGCACGCCGACGAGCGCGGTGATGATGCCGATCGGCAGCACGACGCCGCTGATCAGCGTCTTGCTCAGGATCGACGCACCCGACACCATGATGGCGCCGGCCAGGACGCTGCCCGGCAGATAGTAGCGGTGATCCTCGCCGACCAGGAGGCGCGACATGTGCGGGCCGACCAGCCCGACGAAGCCGATGGTGCCGACGAACGACAGCGCGGTGGCCGACAGCAGGCTGATGCGCACGAGCGTCAGGAGCCGCAGCCGCTCGACTGCGATGCCCATGCTGCGCGCCTGTTCCTCGCCGGCGCGCAGCGCCGTCATGGTCCAGACCTGGGTGCCCGACCAGAGTCCGCACAGTACGAGCACGCACGACAGGATCGCGATCTTGCTCCAGCTCGCGCGGGCGAGGCTGCCCATGCTCCAGAACACGATCTGCTGAAGCGCGCGGCTGTCCGCGATGAACTGGAGCAGCCAGAGCAGCGCCTCGAAGCTGAACATCAGGCCGATGCCGAACAGGACGACGGTTTCGGTGGTCGCGCCGTGCCGCCACGCGAGCCAGATGATGAGCAGCGTCGCGCCGACTGCGCAGGCGAACGCCCCGAGCGACAGCGCGAGGTTCTCGTTCCACAGCACGAGCTGCCAGCCGCTGATCACGACGAGCGACGCGCCGACGCTCGCGGCGGCCGACAGGCCGAGCGTGAACGGGCTCGCGAGCGGATTGTTCAGCACGGTCTGCATTTCCGCGCCGGCCAGGCCGAGCGCGCTGCCCACCAGCACTGCGAGCACCGCGTAGGGCAGCCGCACGTCCCACAGGATCACGTGTTGTTCGAGCGCCAGCCGTTCCGGATGCAGCAGGCCCGCGACGAGGTCGCGCAGCGGGAACGGCGAGGGGCCGGTCGCGAGATCCGTGACGAACAGCGCGACGAGCGTGAGCGCGAGCAGGCCCAGCGCGCCGAGGCGCCGCAGCGCGACGGCGCGATAGCGGCGGCGCAGAGAGTGCTGCGCGGCGACGGCGGGCGCGCTCATGCCGAAGCCTCTGCGGGGGGGCAGGCGACGCCGAGCGCGAGCGCCGCGCTGCGCGGCATCACGCCGCCGTGGTCCTCGCCGTCGAGCAGGCGGAACGTCGCCTGCAGCCGGGGCACGTGCTGCAGGCTCTGCACGAGTTCGCGCGCGGAACCGACCTGCCGGCGCTCGGCCTGACGCCGCGCGCGCTCCGGATCGGGATGCGGCGCGCCTTCCTCGAGGCTGCCGGCGGTCACGAGCACGGTGGTCGGGGCGGCGAGCGGCGCGGCCTGCTCGGCGAAGCGGTCGCGGTAGGGCAGCAAGGCCCGTTCGCCCCACCAGATCGACGGGCTCGCCGCGACATGGCGGCTGAACAGCGCGGGGCGCGTGAACAGCGCATACAGCGTGAACAGTCCGCCGTACGAATGTCCGAACAGCGTCTGGCGCTGCGGATCGAGCGACGTCTGCCGGGCGAGCCAGGGGCGCAGCCCGTGTTCGAGGAAGTCGAGCAGGGTGTCTGCGCGCGGCCGGCCTGCGTGCGGCGCGAGCGTGTAGTCGTCGGTACGCGCGTCCATGTCGTACGCGGCATCGGTGGCATAGCCGAGGCCGACCACGATGGGCGGCGTGCCCCGCAGCGCACCGGGGCGCGCGGCGTACTGGCGCGCGAGCGGCGCGAGGAGCGGGAACGACGCGTTGCCGTCCAGCGCGTACAGCACCGGATAACCCTCGGGCGGCGCGGGCTGGTCGGGCAGCGCAACGAAGATGCGCCGCATGCGGCCGTCGAACGCGATGTCGAATTGATGGCTGCCGGGGATCGTCACGGGGCGGGCGGCGCTCAGCCCGGGCCAATCGCCGGTGCCGGCTGAGCGCGGCAGGGACGCCATGGGCGCGATACAGCCGGACAGGGCGCCCGCGCTCGCGAGCAGCAGCGCGCGGCGCGTCGGATGGACGGGATGCGGCATCTCAGCGCCCGACGCTCGTCCAGTATTCGCCTTGCAGCGCGATCGGCTGGAAGCGGCGATACATTTCTTCCTGCGTGCGGCGCGGATCGAGATCCGCGAACAGGTCGGGATGCAGCCACTTGGCCATCGCCTGCACCGCCACGACGTTGAACGGCGAATTGTAGAAGTGATGCCAGACCGCATGGGCGCGACCCTCGCGCACGGCGCGCAGCGACGCGATCTTCGGCCGCTGCAGCACGTGTTCGAGCGAGCGCCGTGCGACGTCGGCCGGGACGCCCGCGCCGAGCGCGATGCGTTGCGGCGCGCTCTGCACGGTCTGCATCGCGCCGACCGCGGTGCCGATGTAGACGTCGGGCTGCTTGGCAAGCAGGAATTCCGGATTGAGCGTGCCGTGTTCGCCCGGGATCAGCGGCTTCGCGATGTTGTTGCCGCCCGCCGCGTCGAGCAGGCGCCCGAGCATGCCCGTCATCGTGTCGCAGCAGCCGCTCGACAGGCCGACCCGGCTTTCCAGGAACACGGTGGGGGCGGGCGCCTTCGCCTGCTTCAGGCGCTGCTGGACGAGATCGAGCTGCTGCTGCCAATAGGTGTTGAACGCCGCCGCCTGCTTGGGCGCGCCGAACACCTGGCCGAGCAGCGCCATGCTGCGCGGCGTGTTGCCGAGCGGATCGTGACGGAAATCGACGAACACGATCGCGACGCCGGCCGCCTCGAGCCGCGCGAGCGTCTCGCGATCCCGCTCGCTGGGACCGTGGCCGCCGCCGAGCCCGAAGATCGCCACTTGCGGCCGCAGCGCGAGCGCGCGTTCGTCGCTGAAGCTGCCCGACTGCGAACGCCCGATGCGCGGGACGTCCTTCAGATGCGGAAAGCGGGCTTGCCACTGCGCATAGCCGGCCGCGTCGAGTTGTTCGAAATCACCCATCATGCCGACGAGGCGGCGGCTCGGATCGCCGCTTTCGACGATCGCGAGCGCGGGCAGCATGCGGCCCTCGCCGAGCAGCACCCGGTCGACCTGGTCGGGAAGCTTGACGGTGCGGCCCGCCAGATCGGTGACGGCGACCTCCGCGTGGGCCGCGGCCTGGAGGAACAGGCTGCCCAGCATCCATGCGCAGGCCGCCAGCCAAAATTTGCTTGTCTTTATCACGCCAATCCCGATACGATAAATGATAATGATTCGCATTTTATTTTAACCGGACAACCGTGTCGCAGCGATGCGGTTTTGTTTGGCAAAACAACGAAATGATTTGCGCCAGCCCTGTTGACGGGCGCGGCGCGAACGTAGCCGGGGGCTGGAAAAATGGGTGTGCAACGGGAAACCAACGGAAATCACGAGCCGGGCCATGCCGCGCATGTCGCGAAGCTGCGCGAGGTGCGGCCGGGCTTGAGGGTGCATGCGGACGACGCGATGGACGAATTCGATGCGACGGTGTCCGGGCAGTGTTCGCCCGGGCTGCATCTCGTGCTGTTGCTGGAGGGGCGCCTCGACGTGTCGTACGGCGACCGGCGCGTGGTGCTGGCTACCGCGGCGCGGCGCGGCGCGGTCGAGCGCTCGCAGTCGTTCCTCGTCAACGCGGTCGAGCCCGAGATCTTCCGGCGCCGGATCAGCAAGGGCGGCTATGCGCGCCGGCTGAGCCTCGGCATGTCGGGCGAGTGGCTGCGGCACCTGCAGGCCGCGAGCCACGCGGCGATGCCCGAGCGGCTCGGCTCGCTCTTGTCCGGGCATCTGTCGATCGAATTCTGGCAGCCGACGCCGCGTGCGGCGGCGCTCGCGGAACAGATCGTCCGTCCGCCCGCCTACGCGCCGATGCTGCAGGCGATTTACCTCGAGGGGCGCGTGCTCGACCTGCTGGCTGAAGCCTTCTCGTCGCTGCAGATCGAGGCGGCTGCGCCGGCCGCGGAACGGGACGCGCCGCTCGATTCGCGCGCTTACCGGCGCATGGCGGAATTGCGCGTGTTCCTGGGCAGCGACGCCGCGCACGAGATGTCGCTCGACGACAGCGCGCGCCACGTCGGCATGAATGCGAACGCGATGCAGCGGCAGTTCCGCCGCGCCTACGGCACCACCATCTTCGATTTCCTGCGCGAGCAGAGCCTGCAGCGCGCGCGGCTCGCGCTCGAGCAGGACGCCATCAGCGTCAAGCAGGCGGCGGCGCTCGCGGGCTACACCAGCGCCGCCAATTTCGCGACCGCCTACAAGCGCCGCTTCGGCGTGACGCCGAAACTCGCACGCAGCAGCGGACGGCACTGAACGGCGCAGCTTACGGCAAACAAGTTCGTTCCTTACGCAAACATTCCGGCTGCTTTCATCTTCGATAATGTAAATGAGAATCAATTTTATTTATCCTTATCGAAAGCACCGTCATGTCGAATCATGTCTCAAGCTTTGCCTTGAAGCCGGCTGTCGTGGCCGGCTTGTGCGCGCTCGGCGCGTCGGGCGTCGCCGCGCAGGCGGCGGACCCCGCGCTGCCTGACCACGCGCTCGGCACCGTCGTCGTGACGGCCAGCCAGCGCGAGCAGGCGATCAAGGAGGCGCCCGCCAGTATTTCCGTCATCACCCGCGAGGACATCGAGGCGAAGCCCTATACCTCGGTCGCCGAGATCGTCGGCAAGGTGGAGGGGGTGAGCGTGGTCGGCGCCACGCCGAACGACCAGGACATCTCGATTCGCGGGATGCCCGGCGAATACACGCTGATCCTCGTCGACGGCCGCCGCCAGAACACCCGCGAGACCATGAATCGCGGCTCGTCGGGCGTGCAGGCCAGCCTGCTGCCGCCGCTCAGCGCGATCGAGCGCATCGAGGTCGTGCGCGGCCCGATGTCGTCGATGTACGGCGCGGATGCGATGGGCGGCGTGATCAACATCATCACCCGCAAGGTGCCGAAGAAGTGGGGCGGCACGGTCACCGCCGGCAGCGTCTGGCAGCTGGAGTCGGACCAGGGCGACACGCAGAGCGTCGACTTCTGGGTGGGCGGTCCGCTCAAGGCCGACGTGCTCGGCCTGCAGGTGTCGGGCCGCGCGCTGCATCGCGGCGAGGACCACATCTACTATCCGCTCGGCGCGACGGGCGGCGCGAACGGCCAGCGCATCGGCAGCTTCGACGTGAAGCTGACCGCCAAGCCGGCGCGCAACCAGGATCTCAGCATCAATGCCGGCCGCGAGCAGCTCACCTACCTGAGCACGCCCGGCGAGAGCATCGCGCCCGTCACGCCGCGCACGCTCGCGACGACCGTGACCGAGACGCGCCACGTGCGCGACTACTGGGGCATCACGCACAACGGTCGCTGGGACTTCGGCCAGTCGACGCTGTCGCTGTACGGCGAGCGCGGCACGCAGGACCAGTGGACGTCGCTCGCGCGTTCGCCGATCAAGCCGGCGATCACCGATACGGTTCTCGAGGGCAAGCTCGAGGTGCCGTGGTGGGGCGAGCGCAACATCCTGACGGTGGGCGGGCAGCATATCTGGTCGAGGCTGTCGGGGGCGGGCATGCAGGACGCGGTGCCGAAGGGGTACGCGGGGAACTCCGACAGCATCAAGCGCAATGCCTGGGCGCTGTTCGGCGAGAACGACTATTTCTTCAACAGCCGCTTCACGCTGACGACCGGCGTGCGGCTCGACCACGACGAGCGCTACGGCAGCCACGTGAGCCCGCGCGTGTACGGCGTCTACAAGCTGACGCCGACGGTGACGGTGCGCGGCGGCGTGTCGACCGGCTTCAAGCCGCCGACGCTGCGCCAGAGCACGGCCGGCTACTGCATGACCTCGGGCGGCGCGGCGGGCGCGGTGGCGGGCACGCTGTGCGGCAATCCGTCGCTGAAGCCCGAGACCAGCCTGACGGAGGAACTGGGCGTGCGCTACGACAGCGGCGAGAGCCACGCGAGCCTCACGCTGTTCAACAACCTGTTCAAGAACAAGGTGGTCAGCTACGACACGGGCGTAGCCGACAGTCGTTCGCCCGGCCGCAACATCTATGTGTACGACAACGTCGATCGCGTGAAGCTGTACGGGCTGGAACTCGGCGCGGGCACGCGCGTCGCGAAGCAGTTCCGGATCTCGGGCACCTACACGCTGACGCAGTCGCGGCGCGAGGGCAGCGGCGAGCGCGCGTTCAACGGCGGTTCGCTGAACGGCTATCCGCTCGACAAGACGCCGCGGCACAAGTTCAACGTGGAGCTGGGCTGGACGCCGACGCCTCAGCTGGACCTGTACGCGGACATCAACTACATCGGCAACGAATACTGGGCGGCGTTCCGCAACGGTGCGCAAGGCGTGCGCGAGCGGCCGTCGACCACGACCTTCGATCTCGGCGGCCGCTACCGGATCTCGAAGCATTTCTCGCTCAACGTCGCGCTGCTCAATGTCACGAACCGGATGGTGCCGGTGGACGACCGCAGTCGTGCGAACGGGCTGAGCGGCAACTGGCTCGTGGATCAGGGGCGCCGCGTCGCAGTCAGCCTGACGGCGGAGATGTGACGCGTCCGCCGGCCGCTGTCCGGGGCAACCGGCAGCGGTCGGCAGGGCAGGCGATTCCATCCCGGTGAATTTCATTTTTTGGAGGTGCATGGCATGAACGCCGTATCCGATATGCCTTTTTCATTGGCAGAACTGAATATAAACGATGACTATCATCCCGAGATGCCGCTCTTCCTCGCGACGCCCGCGCATGTGCTGCTCGCGCGGGACGTCGTCGCGGAGGTCCCGCACTCGGATGCGCCGCTCGGCGAGCGCGTGCAGCAGGCGCTGACGCGCGCGCGCGAGTCCGGGCATGCGGACGCCGCCGTGGTCGGCGCGGTGCCGTTCGATGTCGAGCGGCCGGCGGCGCTGCGGGTGGCGCGCTCGCTGGCGCGCGCGCGGCCCGCCGTCGCCGCGGATGCGGAGGCGGCCGCGCAGCCGGCGGGTGCCGGCCGCTACCGCACGCGGCCGGTGCCCGCCGGCAACGATTACGCGGCAGGGGTCGCGCGGGCGGTCTCGAGCATCCGCGCAGGTCATCTCGACAAGGTCGTGCTGGCGCGCACGCTGGAGCTGACGGGCGATACGCCGGTCGATGCGCGCGAGTTGCTGGCGCGTCTCGCGGCGCGCAATCCGCATGGCTATACGTTCTCGGTCGATCTGGGCGGCGGCCGGACCCTGCTCGGCGCGAGCCCCGAACTGCTGGTCAGCCGCTTCCAGGGCGTGGTGCGGGCCAATCCGCTGGCCGGCTCCGCGCCGCGCAGCAGCGATCCGCTCGAGGACCGGCGGCGCGCCGAGGCCTTGCTCGAATCCGCGAAGGATCTGGACGAGCACCGCGTCGTGGTCGACGCGGTGCGCGATGCGCTCGCGCCGCTCTGCCGCACCCTGCATGTGCCGGCGCGGCCGTCGCTGGTCCATACGCAGACGATGTGGCATCTGTCCACGGAAGTGACGGGCGCGACGGACGCCGACGCGCTGACGCTCGCGCTCGCACTGCACCCGACCCCGGCCGTCTGCGGTTACCCGCGCAGCGTCGCGCGCGAGCTGATCCTGCAGACCGAGCCGTTCGACCGGGGCTTCTACACCGGGATGCTGGGCTGGGTCGACACGCGCGGCGACGGCGAATGGATCGTCACGATCCGTTGCGCGGAAGCGGAAGGCTCGGCCTTGCGCCTGTTCGCCGGCGCGGGCGTGGTCGGCGATTCGTTGCCGGACGGCGAACTGGCCGAAACGAGCGCGAAGTTCCGCACGATGCTCGATGCGATGGGCGTCGCGCACGGCGCGGCGGACCAGCAGGGGGCGGCATGACGCTGGCGCTCGGCACGCCGTGGCCAACCGCTTGCGCGGATGCGTATCGACGCAAGGGTTATTGGCAGGGGCAGTCGTTCGATCAATGGCTCGCGCAGCAGGTCGAGCGCTTCGGTGAGCGGACCGCGCTCGTGCACGGCGAGACCCGCTGGAGCTACCGGCAGCTGGCCGAGGAGGCGGAGCGCCTGGCGCGCGGCTTCGTGTCGCTCGGCATCGGGCCGCGCGATCGCGTCGTCGTGCAGTTGCCGAACCGGGTCGAGTTCTTCGCGGTCGTGTTCGCGCTGTTCCGGATCGGTGCGCTGCCGGTGTTCGCGTTGCCCGCGCATCGGCGCCAGGAGATCGGCTACTTCTGCCGTCATGCGGAGGCCGTCGCCTACGTGGCGGCCGATTGCCACGACGGCTTCGACTATCGCGCGCTCGCGACCGAGGTGCGGGCCGAGGCGCCGACCCTCGCACACGTGCTGATCGTCGGCGAGGCGGGCGAGCACCGCGCGCTCGACAGCCTGCGCGAGGCGCACGCACCGCTGCCCGCGAGCCCGGCGGCGGGCGAGGTTGCGTTCCTGCAACTGTCGGGCGGCAGCACGGGCACGCCGAAGCTGATTCCGCGCACGCACGACGATTACCTGTACAGCGTGCGCGAAAGCGCGCGCATCTGCGGGCTGGACGAACGCAGCGTCTATCTGTGCGTGCTGCCTGCCGCGCACAACTATGCGCTCAGTTCGCCGGGTTCGTTCGGCGTGCTGCATGCCGGCGGCACCGTCGTGCTGTGCGACGGCGGCAGCCCCGAGGCGGCGTTCGGGCTGATCGCGCGCGAGCGGGTGACGATCACAGCGCTGGTGCCGCCGCTCGTGCCGGTCTGGCTGTCGGCCGCGGCGCGCGAGCCGGCCGCGCTGGCGAGCCTGCGGCTCGTGCAGGTCGGCGGCGCGCGTTTCGACGAGACGCTCGCGCGACGCGTCGACACCGTGTTGGGAGCGCGCCTGCAGCAGGTGTTCGGGATGGCCGAGGGGCTCGTCAACTACACGCGGCTCGACGACCCGCACGAGATCGTCGCGCAGACCCAGGGCCGGCCGATCTCGCCGGACGACGAGATCCGCATCGTCGACGACGAGGACCGGCCGGTCGCGCCGGGCGCGATCGGCAACCTGCTGACACGCGGTCCCTACACGATACGCGGCTACTACCGCGCGGACGCGCACAACGCGCGCGCGTTCACGTCCGACGGCTTCTACCGGACGGGGGACCGGGTGCGCATGACGGAAGACGGTTATCTGGTCGTCGAGGGGCGCGCGAAGGACCAGATCAACCGCGGCGGCGAGAAGGTGTCGGCGGAAGAGGTCGAGCACCTGCTGATCGCGCATCCGGGCATCGATGTGTTTCCGAAAACCGCCGTCGGCAAAACCAATAAACAGGTGCTGCGCGCCGACATCGCGGCGCGGCTCGCCGCGTTCGAGCACGCGGCCGGGTGAGCGTCGGGCGGGCCGCGCCCACGCTTGCCATTCCTACTTTTCCTTGTGACGACCATGGCTATTCCCAAGATCCCTTCCTATCCGATGCCTGCCGCGCTGCCCGAGAACCGGGTGTCGTGGCCGTTCGAGCCGCGTCGCGCGGCGCTGCTCGTGCATGACATGCAGGACTATTTCGTCGATTTCTACGATCGTGCCGCCGCGCCGATTCCCGAGCTGCTCGCGCATGTCGCGCGACTGCTCGCGTTCGCGCGCGCGGCGGGGATGCCGGTGTACTACACCGCGCAGCTGCCGGAGCAGACCGCCGAGGCGCGTGCGCTGCTCAACGACATGTGGGGCCCGGGCCTCACCGCGCACCCGGAGCGCGCCGCGATCTGCGAGGCGCTCGCGCCGCAGCCCGGCGACCAGGTGCTCGACAAGTGGCGCTACAGCGCCTTCCAGCGCTCGGCATTCGACCAGCTGCTGGGCCAAGAAGGACGCGACCAGCTCGTGATCTGCGGCGTCTACGCCCATATCGGCTGCCTGATGACCGCGTGCGAAGCGTTCATGAAGGACATCCAGCCGTTCTTCGTCGCCGATGCGCTGGCCGATTTTTCCGCGCATGAGCACCAGATGGCGCTCGACTATGTCGCGCGCCGCTGCGGGATGGTCGTGCGCACGGCGGACCTGGCCGACGCCGTCGCGCACGACGCGGGCGTCGCGCCGCATTCGCTCGACGCGCTGACGGCCGAGGTTGCACGCAGCCTGCGGGTCGCCGCGAGCGAACTGCGTCCCGACGACAACCTGATGGATTGCGGACTGGATTCGGTGCGGCTGATGGCCTTCGTCGAGACGTGGCGCAGCGCGGGGCACGACGTCGAGTTCGTGCAGCTCGCGCAGACGCCGACGCTCGCCGCGTGGTGGGCGCTGCTGCGGCGTCCGGCCGCGGTGCCCGCGTGAGCCGCGCCCGGGCGGAACGATTGTCCCCATCCTCTTTGCCAACCCTGATTCCCATGCTCGTCAGTACCGCTGAAATCACCGTGCCGCAGGCCGACCGCGTGCTCTTCAAGATGTGCAAGCACTACGCAATCAAGGTGCCGGTCGTGTTCGACGACACGCGCGCCGCGATCGATTTTCCCTATGGCAAGTGCCATGTCACGCGCGCGGACGACCGGCTGAGCCTGCGCTGCGAGGCCGACTCGACGGACAAGCTGGAGCAGATCCAGTACGTGATGGACGAGCACCTGGCGCTGATGGCGCGCAACAAGCAGCTCGTGATCGATTGGCAACGCGCCTGACGGACGCGGCGCGCATGTTTTCCTTCTTATTTCGCGGATACCTGTCCCATGCAGCACATCACTGAACGCCTGCGCGCGACCTCGGCGCAATACGGCATCTGGGTCGCGCAGCAGGTCGATCCCGACGATCCGGGTTACCTGACGGCGGAAGCGATCGAACTGGACGGCGCGCTCGAAGCGGCCGCGTTTACGCACGCCGTGCAAGCGGTGCTCGATTGCGCGGACAGCCTGCACATGCGCTTCGAATGGGGTGACGACACGCTCTGGCAGCGCCGCGTGCCGGCCGCGACGCAAGTGCCGCTGGTCGACCTCGGCGCGCACGCCGATCCGCGCGAGGCCGCGCTCGCCTGGATGCAGGCTGCGCTGGCGGTGCCGTGCGACGTCACCTCGACGCCGCTGTATCGCACGGCGCTGCTGAAGCTCGGCCCCGCCTGCCATTGGTGGGTCCTGCAGGTGCACCACATCGCGCTCGACGGCTTCGGCTACAGCCTGGTCCATCAGGCCGTCGCCGCACGCTACAACGCGCTGGCGGCGGGCATCCCGCCGCCGGCGCTGCCGGACTGGCGGATCGATCCGGTGGTGGCGGCGGAAGAGACTTACCGGCGCAACGGCGGATTCGAACGCGACCAGGCGTTCTGGCGCGAGCGGCTGCGCGCCGTGCCCGCGCCGCTGCGGCTCGCCCCGCCGCAGCCGGCCGCGCCGACCGCGCTGCGCCAGACCTTGCAGTTCGACGTCACGACGGCGGCGCGCTGGCGCGCGGCGGCCGAGGCGCTCGACGTGGACTGGGGCGCGTGGCTGCTGGGCGCGCTGGGCCTGTGGCTCGGCAAGACGGGCGGCCAGCGCGACCTGACGCTGGGCCTGCCGGTGATGAACCGGCTCGGCACGCCCGCGCTCGCCGTGCCGTGCATGGCGATGAACATCGTGCCGATCAGCGTGCGCGTGCGCGAGGATGCGACACCGCGCGCGCTGGCCGGCGAGATCGCGCACGCGCTGCGCGAGATGCGTCCGCATCTGTATTACCGCTACGGCTGGATTCGCGGCGATCTCGGCCTGCTCGAACGCAACAAGTTCCTGTTCAATCAGGCGGTCAACCTGATGCCGTTCGAGCGGCAGGTCACGTTCACCGGCGTGACGAGCCGGATGCGCGCCGTCAGCGGCGGACCGGTGAAGGATTTCAACCTCACGCTCACCGTGCGCGAACGCGCGTGGTGCCTGACACTCGAGGCAAATCCGCATGCCTACGACCGTGCTCGCCTGGCCGAGTTGGCCGCGAGCCTGTCGGACTGGCTGAGCGCGTTCGCCGCGCATCCGGCCGACGCGCCGCTCGCGGCGCTGCTCGACGGTCTCCCTGCGCCGTCGATCTGCGCGGGTGCGCCGCTCGCGGAGCCGCCCGTCGACGTGCTGACCCTGCTGCGGCAGGCCGCCGAGCGAACGCCGGCCCAGCTTGCGATCGAGGCGCCGGACGCGCAGCTCGATTACGCGACGCTGCTGGCGCGCGTCGAGGCGCTCGCCGCGGTACTGGCGCAGCGCGGCGTGGGAGCGGGCAGCCGGATCGCGATTCTCGCGCCGCGCTCGCCGGATGCGGTGGTCGCGATGCTCGCGGTGCTGTGGGTAGGCGCGGCGTTCGTGCCGGTCGATCCGGACGGGCCCGCGCAGCGCACGGCGGCGATGCTGGCCGATGCGGCGCCCGACTGGGTGCTGACGCGCGCAGCCTGGCGGCGGCAGGCCGGCGCGCTGCCGGTGCTCGATCTCGACGACGCGGCCGCCACGCCGGCGCCGCGCGTCGCGTGCTGCGGCGCGCCGCCGGCGGACCTGCCCGCCTACCTGCTGTACACCTCGGGCTCGACGGGCGCGCCGAACGGCGTGCTGGTCGGGCGCGGCGCCCTCGCGCAGTTCGTCGCGAGCACGCGCGGGCTGTATCGGGTCGCGCCGGCGGACCGGGTATTGCAGTTCGCGCCGCTGCATTTCGACGCGAGCCTCGAGGAGATCTTCATCGCGCTATGCCATGGCGCGACGCTCGTGTTGCGCGACGACGCGATGCTCGATTCGGTCGAGCGTTTCGCCGAGGCGGTCGAGCGGCTCGGGATCACCATACTCGACTTGCCGACCGCGTACTGGCAGGTCGTCGCGCATGCGCTGGAGGCCGACGCGGCGCGGCGTCTCGCGCGGGTGCGCCTGACGATCATCGGCGGCGAGGCGGCGTTGCCCGAGCGGGTCGCGCGCTGGCGCGAGCTGCTGCCGGAGCAGGTGCTGCTGAACACCTACGGGCCGACCGAAGCGACCATCATCGCGACCACCGCACAGCTGGCCGGGCCCCGGCCCGACTGGGCCCCGGGCGAACCCGTGCCGATCGGCGCACCGCGTCCCGGGCTCGTCGCGCGGGTCGTCGACGAACGCCTGTATCCCGTCGCGGCGGGGCAGGTCGGCGAACTGGTGTTGAGCGGCCCGGCGCTCGCGCTCGGCTATCTGAACCGTCCCGAGCTGACCGCCGCGCGCTTCGTGAGCCTGCCCGACAGCGGCGAGCGCGGCTATCGCACCGGCGATCTCGCGCAATGGGAGGCGGGGCAACTACGGTTTCACGGGCGCATCGATCATCAGGTGAAGATCAGCGGCGTGCGGATCGAGCCGCTCGAAATCGAGAACCTGCTGCTCGGCATGCCCGGCGTGCGCGAGGCCGCGGTGGTGGCGCTCGCGCGCGGCGCGGGGCTGTATACGCTGGCCGCGTTCGTCGCGGGAACCGAGGATGTGCAGGCGCTGCGGGCGCGGCTCGTCGAGGCGCTGCCGGCCGCGGCGATCCCGGACGTGTGGCGCGTGCTCGACCAACTGCCGCGCAATCCGAACGGCAAGACCGACCGCAAGGCGCTGCAGCAGGCGGCGCAGCCGGAGGCGCACGCGACGGATGGCGCCGATGCCGCGCAGGCGCCGCTCGAGCAGCAGGTCATGCATGCGTGGCGGCAGGTGCTGGGCGATCAGCCGTTGACGCCGATGTCGAACTTCTTCGACCTGGGCGGCAAGTCGTTGCAGGCGATCCAGGCTGCCGCGCAGCTCGCGGTCGCATTGCGGCGCGACGTGCCGGTGTCGCTGCTGTTCCGCCATGCGACCGTGTGCGCGCTGGCCGCCGCGCTGTCGACCCCGCTGCCGTATCGGGCGGGCGGGGCGGCCGAGCCGTTCGCGCCGTCGCTCGCGATCCAGCACGGGCCTGCCGGCGCGCCGTCGCTGATCTGCATTCATCCGGCCGACGGGCTCGCGTGGAGTTACCTGCGGCTTGCGCGGCACCTGCCCGACGTGACGGTGCACGGCTTGCAACTGATGGTCGACGAAACCCGCGACGCGGCCGATTTCGAGGCCCTGGTCGAGCACTACGTGCAGCGCGTGCGCGCGGTGCAGCCGGACGGCCCGTACCACCTGCTCGGCTGGTCGCTCGGCGGCGCGCTCGCGCATGGCGTGGCGGCACGGCTCGCCGCGCAGGGGCGCGAGATCGGACTGCTCGCGCTGATGGACAGCTATCCGCCGCCGGCGTGGGCCGTACGGCCCCAGCCGGCGCTGCGCGATGCGCTGCAGATCCTGCTGACCGTCAACGGCGATTTCGATACCGCCGAAGCGACGGACGACACGCTGCGCCAGCGCCTGCTGCGCCCGACGAGCCCGTTTGCCGTGCTCGGGCCGGACGGACTCGATGCGTTCGCCGGCCAGACCCTGCGCCAGATGCGCCTGTTCCGCGCGAGCGTGACGCCCGCGTACGACGGCGAACTGCTGTTGTTCCGCGCGGCGCGCAATCCCGCCGAGGCCCCGGCGCCCGACAGCTGGCTGCCGCATTTGCGTCCGGGCCGCCTGCACTGCCGCGTGCTCGACTGTTCCCATGACGGCATGTCCGATCCCGCGCCGATGGCCGCGATCGGCGCCGAGCTGGTCGCGCGCCTGACGCGCGCGAACGGCGTTCGATAATTGATGGAGTGTTTGCTATGAATCGCATGACTGATGAATTTCCCGGCGCCGTGGCGGTGGTGAGCGGTGCGGCGCAGGGTATCGGCGCAGCCGTGGCGCGTGCGCTCGCCGCGCGCGGCGTCGCCGTCGCCGCGCTCGACATGCAGGCGGACGGGCTGGCGCGCCTCGCGGCCGAGGCTGCGGAAGCCGGGCAGCGCATCCAATCGTATGTACTCGATGTCTCGGACGGCGCGGCGGTGCGCGCGACGATCGAGCGGATCGAAGCCGAGCTGGGCCCGATCGGGATGCTCGCGAATGTCGCGGGCGTCCTGCGGCTCGCGACGGTCGACACGCTCGACGACGACGACTGGCTGCGCAGTTTCGCGGTCAACACCCACGGCGTGTTCCATCTGTCGCGCGCGGTCGCGCAGCGGATGACGCCGCGCCGTGCGGGCAGCATCGTGACGGTCGGTTCGAACGCGGCGCTCGTGCCGCGCATGCAGATGGCCGCCTATGCGGCGTCGAAGGCGGCCGCACACCAGTTCACGCGCTGCCTCGGGCTCGAACTGGCCGGCCATGGGATCCGCTGCAACATCGTCGCGCCGGGCTCGACCGACACCGACATGCAGCGCCAGCTATGGCGTGACGAAACCGGCGCCGCCGCGGTGATCGCGGGCTCGCTGCCCGCGTACCGGACCGGCATTCCGCTCGGCCGCATCGCGGCTCCCGACGATATCGCGTCGGTCGTGCTGTTCATGCTGTCGAACGCCGCGCGGCACGTCACGCTCGACAGCGTGACCGTCGACGGCGGCGCGACGTTGGGCGCATGACGTGACCCACCCGAGGCAAGCAGCCATGAAGAATCTTGCGTTGTATCTGGATGACGGCGGCAGCGGCGCGGTGTGCGTGCCGAGCCGACCGGAGCGGGCGGGGCGTCAGCGCGTCGGCGCGCCGCTGCCGACGCCCGAGGCGCTGCGCGGCCGCCTGCCGGCGACGCCGGTCGTGCGGGC
Organism: Burkholderia multivorans; assembly: GCF_010645215.1. Taxonomy (GTDB): domain Bacteria; phylum Pseudomonadota; class Gammaproteobacteria; order Burkholderiales; family Burkholderiaceae; genus Burkholderia; species Burkholderia multivorans_A. The sequence continues at coordinate 16,458 of NZ_JAAGNW010000078.1, forward strand.
GAACGTCGACAGCGGGCGGCGGCAATTGCAGGCGATCCTCGAACGGCGCGATCCGCGCTGGATGGTGATCGTCGGGCCGTGCTCGATCCACGACCCCGATGCCGCGCGCGATTACGCGCGGCGGCTCGCGGGGCTCGCGCGGCGCGTGCGCGACGTGTTCTGCGTGGTGATGCGCGTGTACTTCGAGAAACCGCGCACGACGGTGGGCTGGAAAGGGCTCATCAACGATCCGCGGCTCGACGGCAGCCACCGCATCGAGGAGGGGCTCGCGACCGCGCGCCAGTTGCTGCTCGACGTCAATACGCTCGGCCTGCCGGCGGCGATCGAGGCGCTCGATCTCGTGACGCCGCACTATCTCGGCGATCTCGTGAGCTGGGCCGCGATCGGCGCACGGACCACCGAATCGCAGGTGCATCGCGAGAT
>NZ_JAAGNW010000078.1:16912-28707 GCF_010645215.1 Burkholderia multivorans
CCGTCGACGAACGCGGCGCGCCCGCGGTGCTGTATACCGAGGGCAATCCGCACGGCCATGTGGTGCTGCGCGGCGGCAACGGCGGTCCGAACTACGACGCGGCGAGCGTGGCGGCGGCCGAGGCGGCGCTCGGCGCGCGCGATCTGCCGGCGAACCTCGTGGTCGACTGCTCGCACGCGAACTGCGCGAAGCAGCATGCGCGCCAGGTGGCGGTGCTCGACGATGTCGTCGAGCAGATCGGCGCGGGCAACCGGTCGATCCGCGGCGTGATGATCGAGAGCTTCATCGAGGCGGGCAACCAGCCGCTCGGGGGCGACCCGGCGGCGTTGCGCTACGGGTGTTCGATCACCGATCCATGCCTTGGCTGGGAGGCGACCGAGGCGGCGCTCCTGCAGGCGCGCGAACGCCTGCTGGCCCATTCGCGGCGCGCCGGCTGAGCCGCGCCCGCTTCACTTATCAGGAAATTCATGTCCACGACTTCAGTTGAATCCGCGCCAACCCTGACCCGTTCCAGCCGGCAGTTGCGGCCGCTGCTGCTCGCGAACTTCGCGATGATGGCGGGCACCTATGCGTTCGTCGCGGTGGCGGGCCCGATGGCCCGCCTGATGCATCTGCAGGCCTGGCACGTCGGTTTCGTCATCGGCGTGGTCGGCCTCGTGTGGATCGCGACCTCGCAGCGCTGGGGGCGCGCGGCCGACGTGCTCGGCCGGGTCCCCGTGATGCGGATGGCGATCGTCGGCTTCAGCCTGTCCTTCCTGGCGCTCGCTGCTTACGTGGGATGGGCGTTGCGCAGCGGCGCGCAGCATCTGCCCGCGCTCGGGTTCAATCTCGCGGCGCTGCTGATCACGCGCGCGGCGATGGGGGGCTGGTTCGCGGGCCTGCCGGTCGGCGCGACCGCGTGGATTGCCGATCACACCGACGTCCGTTCGCGCGGAGCCGTGCTCGCCCGCTTCGGCGCGGCGGGCGCGGTCGGTATGGTGCTCGCGCCGCCGCTCGTCGGCTGGATCGGCCGCCATGACCTGGCCATCGCGCTGCTGGTGTTCGCCTTGCTGCCGCTGATCGGTCTGCCGGGGCTCGGCCGCCTGCACGACGCCAGCGCGCGGGAGGCGCGCCGCGCGCCGCCGGCGCGGCTGCGGGTCGGCGACGCGCGGATCCGGGTGCCCTGGCTGAGCGCGCTCGCGCTCTACAGCGTCGTGATGATCGCGAACAGCGCGCTGGGCTTCTATGTGATCGACCGCCTGCAGGTGCCGGCACAGGAAGCGGCCGCCGTGGTCGGCTATGCGCTCGGCAGCGCGGGGCTCGGCTTGATCGTGACCCAGGCGCTGGTCGGCCGCCTGCCGCGCGTCGCGCCGCTGCAGTGGCTGCGCTGGGGCGCGCTCGTCGGCGCGCTCGGATTCTCGTCGGTGCTGCTCGTCGATCCGGCGCAGCCGGTCTTGATCGGCGTGAGCTATCTGGTGGCGGCGTTCGGCATGGGGGCGTCGTTCCCGGCGGTCGCGGCACTGGCCAGCACGGCGGTGGAGCCGGCCGAGCAGGGGGCATGTGCGGGCGCGATGTCGATGGCGCAGGGCTTCAGCATGGTGATCGCGCCGCTCGTCGGCAATGCGCTGTACGACCTGCAGCCGATCGTGCCGTACGCGCTGATCGGCGTGCTGCTGGTGATGGTGTTCTGCGCGACCTGGCTCAAGCGTCGCGCGCCGGCCGCCTGATCTGTTGGTATACGCGCGGCCGATCTGCGAGGATCGGTCGCGTGTCGCTCTGCGCGCGGGAGCGCGCGAAACGCAGGGCGAACGCGGAAAACAAAAAACCCCGTAAGACAGAATCTTACGGGGTTTCTCGTTACCATCGACTTACGCCGAAACAGCTGATGGTGCCCAAGAGAGGACTCGAACCTCCACGGTGTTGCCACCGCTAGGACCTGAACCTAGTGCGTCTACCAATTTCGCCACCTGGGCAGGTGTGTTTGCTGCGAAGAACGTAATTATAGCTGGGTTGAAACGCGTGTCAACATCTTTGTTTCACTTTTGTTTGTTTCGTGGGTTGCCGGTCGTGTGCCGGGCCTGCCGCCGCACGACCGGCGTTCGCCGCGACGGCGGATGATAGAATGGGGCGGCATTCGGCGTCTGCCGTTTCAACGCAAGCCAACGCAACGAGAACAACCATCGACAAGCCCTTGAGCAAGTATCCGTATCCCATCCCTAGCCGTGAAGAGATTCTCGGCGTGCTGCGGACCAGCGACGTTCCGCTCGCCGCGAACGACATCGCCGAAGCGCTGTCGATCAAGCGCCAGGAGCGCGAAGGGTTTTTCCGGCGGGTCGCCGCGATGGAGCGCGACGGCCAGATCCGGCTCGACAAGCGCGGTCATTACCAGCTCACCCATCCGTCCAACTTCGTCGCGGGCCGCGTACAGGGCCATCGCGACGGTTATGGCTTCGTGATTCGCGACGACGGCCAGGACGATCTGTTCCTGCCGAACGGCGAGATGCAGAAGGTCATGCACAACGATCGCGTGCTGGCGCGGATCGTCGGCTACGACCGGCGCGGCCGCCCCGAAGGCCATGTGGTCGAGGTGACCGAGCGCGCGAACAAGCGCGTGATCGGCCGGCTGCTGAACGAGAACGGCGCGCTGGTCGTCGCGCCCGAGGACAAGCGCATCAGCCACGACATCCTGGTCACGCAGAACGCGAAGAAGGCCAAGGTCGGGCAGGTGGTGGTGGTCGAGCTGACCGATTTCCCGAGCCGTCATTCGCAGCCGATCGGGCGCGTGACCGAGGTGCTCGGCGATATCGACGATCCCGGCATGGAGATCGAGATCGCGGTGCGCAAGTACGGCGTGCCGCACGAGTTCGGCGCGGCCGCGCTCGGCGAAGCCGCGTCGCTGCCGGACAAGGTGCGGCCGATCGACCTGCGTTACCGGGTGGATCTGCGCGACGTGCCGCTCGTCACGATCGACGGCGAGGACGCGCGCGACTTCGATGATGCGGTGTACTGCGAGCCGGTCACGGTCGGCCGCGGCGACGGCTTCCGCCTGATCGTCGCGATCGCGGACGTGTCGCACTACGTACAGCCGGGCAGCGGGCTCGACGGCGACGCGGTCGAGCGCAGCACCTCGGTGTATTTCCCGCGCCGGGTGATCCCGATGCTGCCGGAGAAGCTGTCGAACGGCCTGTGTTCGCTGAACCCGCAGGTGGATCGCTGCGTGCTCGTGTGCGACATCGTGGTGACCGCGCGCGGCGAGGTCAAGGCGTACCAGTTCTACCCGGCGGTGATCCATTCGGCCGCGCGCCTGACCTATACCGAAGTGGCCGCGGTGCTCGGCAATACCAAGGGGCCGGAGGCGGCGCGCCGCGCCGCGCTCCTGCCGCACCTGCAGAACCTGTACGGTGTCTACAAGGCGCTGCTCGCCGCGCGCCAGAAGCGCGGGGCGATCGACTTCGACACCACCGAGACCTACATCGTCTGCAACGCGCAGGGCAAGATCGAGCAGATCGTGCCGCGCCAGCGCAACGATGCGCACCGCCTGATCGAGGAATGCATGCTGGCCGCGAACGTGTGCGCGGCCGACTTCCTCAAGCGCAACAAGCATCCGGGCCTGTATCGCGTGCACGCGGGGCCGACCGCCGAGAAGCTCGAGAACCTGCGCACGTTCCTGCGCGGGATGGGCCTCACGCTCGGCGGCGGCGACACGCCGCACGCGAGCGACTATGCCGCGCTGATGGCGCGCATCCGCGACCGGCCCGACGCGCAGATGCTGCAGCCGATGCTGCTGCGTTCGATGCAGCAGGCGGTGTACAGCCCCGACAACATCGGCCACTTCGGGCTCGCCTACGAGGCCTACGCGCACTTCACGAGCCCGATCCGCCGCTATCCCGACCTGCTCACGCACCGTGCGATCTACGCGATCCTGGCCGGCAAGAAGTACACGCCGAAGGCGCCCGAAGGCGTCGAGCTGAACACCGCGCTGTCGCCGCGCGCCCGTGCAATGCAGCAGGCCGACGACGAGTCGCGCGGCCGGGCGCGTTCGAACACCGCGATCTGGGAAGAACTGGGCCTGCACTGCTCGTCGAACGAGCGCCGCGCGGACGAGGCGTCGCGCGACGTCGAGGCCTGGCTCAAGTGTTACTTCATGCGCGACAAGCTCGGCGAGGAGTACGGCGGGATGGTGAACGGCGTCACGTCGTTCGGCATCTTCGTGCAGCTCGACACGCTGTTCATCGAAGGTCTCGTGCACGTGACGGAACTCGGCTCCGATTACTTCCAGTACGACGAGATCAAGAACGAGCTGCGCGGCGAGCGCACCGGGATCCGCTATCGCCTGTCGGACCGGGTGCGGGTGCAGGTGAGCCGCGTCGATCTCGAAGCGCGCAAGATCGACTTCCGGCTCGTGCGCGATACGCCGCTGAAGACCGGGCGCACCGCGCCGCCGCCCGCGAGCGAAGCCGGCGGCCCGCGCGTGCGCGCGCTGCCGCCCGCCGACGAATCGGCGGGTCGCAAGAAGGCGGCAAGCGCGCCGACGGCGGCCGTGAAGGACGCGCGCAACGCGCGCGGCGCGGCGCGCAAGAAGGGTGCGCCCGTCGCGAAGTCGGCGGCCAAGAAGGTGCGTCCGCGCAGCAAGCATTGAGCGTCGCCGGGTTCGCACGCGAATCCGGCACGCCTGATCGAAGACGCCGCGTTCCCGGTCAGCCGGCCGGGAACGCGGCGCTTTCCATTTTTTCATCGCGGTCGCGCGGGTTGCGCGGTCGCACGTTTGATCGAAGGTTGTTCCAGCCATGTCACGTCTGAAGGTTCTCTACGGTTTTCATGCGGTTACCGCGCGCTTGCGGCACGATGCGGCGACGGTCGCGGAGGTGCTGTACGACCAGACGCGCCGCGACCGCCGGATGCAGGACTTCCTGCAGACCGCGAAGGACGCCGGCGTGCGCCTGATCGCGGCCGACGAAACCCGCCTGTGGGGGCTCGCCCATACCGAGCGGCACCAGGGTGTCGTGGCGCGCGTCGAGGACATTCCGCTCGCGCAGAATCTGGCCGAACTGCTCGACGGCATCTCGGGGCCCGCGTTGCTGCTGGTGCTCGACGGGGTGACCGATCCGCACAACCTGGGCGCGTGCCTGCGGGTGGCCGATGCGGCCGGCGCGCATGCGGTGATCGCGCCGCGCGATCGCGCGGTGGGTCTGAACGCGACGGCGGCCAAGGTCGCGAGCGGCGCGGCCGACACCGTGCCCTACATCACCGTGACCAATCTCGCCCGCGCGCTGCGCGAGCTGAAGGATGCAGGCGTGTGGGTGATCGGCACCTCGGACGACGCGACCGCGAGCGTCTACGAGACCCGCCTCGACGGCCCGGTTGCGCTCGTGATGGGCGCGGAAGGCGAGGGGATGCGGCGTCTCACGCGCGATACCTGCGACGATGTGATGAACATCCCGATGGCCGGCAGCGTCGAGAGCCTGAACGTGTCGGTCGCGTCGGGCGTGTGCCTGTACGAGGCGGTGCGGCAGCGCGCGGTGAAGAAGTGACGAAGTGAAGAGGTGACCGACAGGGGCGCGCGGCGAAGCCGGGCGACCCCGGGGCCGACGCGGCGCGTCAGCCCCGATCATCATGACGGCCCGCGCCCGCGTATCTGCGAGCGCGGGCCGTCGCGTTTCAGGCCACGGGCGGAGGCCCGGCCCGGCGCCTCAGGCGGGCTGCTCCTGCCCGTCGCGCAGCGCGCGGCGCAGGATCTTGCCGACGTTGGTCTTCGGCAGGCTGTCGCGGAACTCGATTTGCCGCGGGCGCTTGTAGGCGGTCAGCTGTTCCCGGCAGTAGTCCGTCAGCTGGCCGGCGGTGAGCGCGGGATCGCGGCGCACGACGAACAGCTTGACCGCCTCCCCCGAGTGCGCATCGGGCACGCCGATGCATGCGCATTCGAGCACGCCGGGATGCGCGGCGACCACGGCCTCGATCTCGTTCGGATACACGTTGAAGCCGGATACCAGGATCATGTCCTTCTTGCGGTCGACGATCTTCACGTAGCCGCGCGCATCCATCACGCCGATGTCGCCCGTCTTGAAGAAGCCGTCGGCCGTCATGACCTTGGCGGTTTCGTCCGGGCGGTTCCAGTAGCCCGCCATCACCTGCGGCCCGCGGATCGCGATCTCGCCCGACTCGCCGAGCGCGACGGGCTGGTCGCCCGCATCGAGGATCGCCACCTCGGTGGACGGGATCGGTACGCCGATCATGCCGGTGTGCGTGCTGAGCGTCGCCGGGTTCAGGGTTGCCGCGGGCGAGGTTTCCGACAGACCGTAGCCTTCCAGGATCGGACAGCCGGTGGTCTTCAGCCAGCGCTCGGCGACCACGTCCTGCACCGCCATGCCGCCGCCGAGCGTGAGCCGCAGCCCCGAAAAATCGAGCGATGCGAAGCCGGGGTCGTTGAGCAGCGCGTTGAACAGCGTGTTGACGCCGGGAAAGAAGTTGATCCGGTAGCGCCCCAGCGTCTTCACGAAGCCGGGGATGTCGCGCGGGTTCGGAACCAGCACGTTCAGCGCGCCCCAGCGCGCGCCCATCAGCATGCAGGCATTGAGCGCGAGGATGTGATAGAGCGGCAGCGCGCACATCGTCACGAGCTGATCGACGCGCGGCTCCCGGTTCATCACGGGCTGCCCCCACACGTCGTTCTGCAGGATATTGGCGAGCACGTTGCGATGGGTGAGCATCGCGCCTTTCGACACGCCGGTCGTGCCGCCCGTGTATTGCAGGAACGCGATGTCCGCGTGCCCGAGTTCGGCCGGCTGCCAGGTGCGCCGCGCGCCCTCGCGCAGCGCGGCGGGGAACGACACGGCGCCCGGCAGCGTATAGGCGGGCACCATCTTCTTCACGTGCCGCACGACGAAGTTGACGAGCGCGCCCTTGGCCGCGCCGAGCAGGTCGCCCATGGTCGCCACCACGATGTGCTTGACCTGGGTTTTCGGCAGCGCCTGCTGGAGCGTGGTCGCGAAATTGTCGAGGATCACGATCGCTTCCGCGCCCGAATCGACGAGCTGATGTTCGAGTTCGCGCGGCGTGTACAGCGGATTGACGTTGACGACCACGTAGCCCGCGCGCAGCGCCGCGGCGACCGTGACCGGATACTGCAGCACGTTCGGCATCATCACCGCGATGCGCGCGCCCTTGGCGAGGCCGAGCCCCTGGAACCACGCGGCGAGATGGCGCGAATGCGCGTCGAGTTCCGCGTAGCGCATCTCGCGACCCATGCACGCGTAGGCCGGGCGCGACGCGAAGGCCGCGAACGCCTCGTCGAGCAGATGCACGAGCGACCGGTACTGGTCGGGGTCGACGGTCGCGGGCACGCCATCGGGATAGGACTTCAGCCAGACTTTCTCCACCATGTCTCTCCTTCCTTGTCTCGACCCGGTTGCGCGCCGGCGCACGGGTTGTGTCATCGGCGCCGGGCTCGGAGTCGGCCGGGCGTGGCGCTGCATTGTTGCGCCGTTCGGCGCTTGAGTCTCGGGCGCGGGCAGCGGCGTCGCCGGCGCTCGCCCATTTCGTCTTCCGGGCCGGCTCCGGATCGCGTTCATGACGCGTGCCGGTCGGCCAGGGGCGGGAGCGCGGTCGTGATTGTCGGCCGCCATGCGGATGAGCATGCCATTCGCCGTCCGCCGCGTCAGGATGGGATGATCCCGAAAGGCCGCCGGCGGGCCCGGGGCGCGTCTGTCGCGCGACGCTCGGCGCGCGCGCCGGCATCGAGCACCGGATGCGACCGGGGCCGGTGCGATTCCGCCGCAACGGGAATCGATTGTTGCGAGCCCCCTTTCTTAACACAAGCCATTTGCTAGAATCGAACGCCTAGTTGCGGCGATCCGCCGCGCCGGGGCGACCCGGCGCAAGCCGTGAAGCACCTCGCCGAGCGGCGGGGACGTCGGCTCCCCGCGCCGCGGCCGGCGCGCTTTTCCACCCGCCTGCCTGTCTGTCCCACCCATGAACCTCCCGCTACGCGCCGCCCTTGCCGCCAGCCTGTGCGCCCTGGCCGCCTGCACCTCGCCCACGCTCGTCGAGCGCGGCACCTACTATGCGGATACGAGCCGTCCCGCGCAGGGCGCGGATGCGCGGATCCGCTTCCTCGTGATGCATTACACCGAGATCGACGAGGCGCAGTCGCTGCACGTGCTGACCGAAGAAGCCGTCAGCGCGCACTACGTGGTGCCCGCCGAACCGAAGCAGGCGGGCGGCGAGCCCGTCGTCTACCAGCTGGTGCCCGAGTCGCAGCGCGCGTGGCATGCGGGCGTCAGTGCATGGCAGGGCACGACCGAGCTGAACGGCGTATCGATCGGCATCGAGAACGTCAACCGCGGGCCGATCGACACGCCGGCAGGACGGACCTGGGAGCCGTACCCGCCCGCGCAGGTCGAGGCGCTCGTGCGGCTCGCGAAGGACATCGTCGCACGCTATCGGATTCCGCCGACGCGGGTGGTCGGACACAGCGACGTCGCGCCGCAGCGCAAGATCGATCCGGGGCCGCTGTTTCCATGGCGCACGCTCGCGCAGGCGGGCGTCGGCGCCTGGCCGGACGACGCGGCGGTGGCCGCGCGGCTCGCTGGGCGCGCGCCCGACGCGCCGGTCGAGGTGCGCGCGCTGCAGCTCAAGCTCGCGCGCTACGGCTACGACGTCGCGACCGACGGGGTGCTCGATGCGCGTACGCGACGCGTGTTCGCCGCGTTCCAGATGCATTTCCGGCCGTCCGACTACGCGGGCAACCCGGACGCGCAGACCGATGCGATCGCGCAGGCGCTGCTCGACAAATACTTCCCGCAGGCCGTGCCGCCCGAGCGCGACGCAGCGGCTCAGGCGCCGGCCGTGCGCTGAGCGGCGCGTCGGCCGGTACGTCAATCGGCGGGGTGTGCCGCGACTCCGGTAAACTTGCGTTTTTTCCCGCACTTTTACCGCAGTCCATTTCCCATGACCCAAGACGAACTCAAACGCCTGGTCGGCCAGGCCGCCGCTGATTATGTGATCCAGAACGTGCCGGAAGGCGCCGTGATCGGGGTGGGCACCGGCTCGACCGCGAACTGCTTCATCGACGCGCTGGCCGCCGTCAAGGCGCGCTATCGCGGCGCCGTGTCGAGCTCGATCGCCACCACCGAGCGCCTGAAGTCGCATGGCATCAAGGTGTTCGACCTGAACGAGATCGACGGGCTGCAGGTCTACGTCGACGGCGCGGACGAGATCGACGCGAGCGGCGCGATGATCAAGGGCGGCGGCGGCGCGCTGACGCGCGAGAAGATCGTCGCGTCGGTGTCCGATACGTTCGTCTGCATCGCTGACGGCAGCAAGCGCGTGCCGGTGCTCGGCGGCTTCCCGCTGCCCGTCGAGGTGGTGCCGATGGCGCGCACCGCGATCGGCCGACGGCTCGCGGCGCTGGGCGGCGTGCCGGTGGTGCGGGTCGCGCAGGACGGCAAGCCGTTCCTCACCGACAACGGCAACGAGATCCTCGACGTGAAGGGGCTCGCGATCACCGATCCGCGCGCGCTCGAGGCGGCCGTCAACAGCTGGCCGGGGGTCGTGACGGTGGGCCTGTTCGCGGCGCGCGGCGCGGATCTGTGCCTGCTCGGCACGCCGCAGGGCGTCGAGTCGATCAGTTATCCCAAGCATTGAGCCTCATCCGCGCGCGTGTGGAAACGGCGCGCGGCATCTGGCGCAAACCCAGGCCCGGTAAGCTTTCTGGAAGCTTGCCGGGTTTTTTTGAGTCCGAATTTTCTCTGGATATAGTAAGAGGGATAACCCTGTCAGGTGATATCCAGATAGCGCATTGGCGCCGAACTCAGCAACGTATCGAACATAAGAACAATAGCTTCACGGTTTCATCTTTTATTTCTGGAGCAGGGGCCGGCCAGACTGCGGGGGCAGTGTGCCTACACAGACGTCGTTTCGGGGAGGTCTCATGGAACAGGGAAAAGACCGGTCACTGGTCAGCAAAGTGATGGACGGGCTTGTCACCGGCATCGTCGAAGACAAGTACGGCGGGATCCTGCCGCCGCAGGATGTCCTGTCCAAGGAGTTCGACGTGAGTCGGACGGTGATGCGGGAAGCGCTGTCGATGTTGCTCGCACGCGACATGCTCGACGTTCGTCCCAAGGTCGGCACGCGCGTGCGTCCGATGCATGACTGGCGGATGATCGACGAGGACGTCGTGAACTGGCGCTTTCGCGCGAAACCCGATCCGCAGTTCATGCGCGACGTGATCGAGTTCCGGATGTTGATCGAGCCGCGCGCCACGGCGCAGGCCGCGACCCGCGCGAACGCGGGCGAGATCGCGGGCATCCGCGATGCCTTCGACGCGTTCCGGCTGGTCGAGCCGGGCGAGCCCGGTTACGACGCGGCGGACGAACTGCTGCATACCCGCATCGTGTATGCGAGCGGCAACCAGTTCTTCCAGCAGATGGCCGCGATCATTCGGGGCGCGCTGCGCCTCGTCAACCCCCGCATGAGCCAGCGCGAGGGGATCCGCGAGCTGGCGCTGAGCGCGCATGGCCGGGTGGTCGCGGCGATCGAGCGGCGCGATCCGCGCGAAGCGGAGGCGGCGGCGCTGCAGCTGATCGACTACACGGCCGAGGAAATGCGCAACTTCGCGGTGGAGATCCCCGAGCGCGGTTAGCGGGCGGGTCGCGCGCCGGTCGCCGGCCGTTTATCATGACGGCCGGCCGGCGCGTGCGTCGGCCGCCCCCTCGGCCGACCCGGACCTCTACCGATGACCCTTTCCCCTCACGCGCCGATCCGCTTCGGCATCATTGGCGCGGGCAGCATCGCGCGCCGCTTCGCGCACAGCGTCACGCACGTCGGCGATGCGACGCTCACCCATGTGTGGGCGCGCCGCCCGGAGGCGGCGGCGGATTTCTGCGCAGCGCACGGCGGCCGCGCCTGCGACAGCCTCGATCAACGACAGCCATGCGCAGTACGCGCTTGCCGCGCTCGCTGCGGGCAAGGCGGTGCTGCGCGCGAAGCCGGCGATGATCAACGCGCGGCAGTTGGACGAGGTATTGGCCGCCGCCCATGCGGCCGGGCGGCTGTTCATGGAAGCGATGAAGCCGCCGTTCTACCCGCTGTATCGCGAACTGCGCGCGCACCTCGAGCGCGATCCGATCGGCGAGGTGCGGCTGGTGCGCGCGGGCTGCGCGATGTCGGCGGTGCCGGCGGATCATCCTGTCTACCGTTTCGAACAGGCGGGCGGCGCGCTGCTCGACATCGGCATCTACGAGCTGTTTCTCGCGGTCGACTGGCTGGGCGCGGCCGACGAGGTGCAGACGCTCGGCCGGCTCGGCGCGACGGGCGTCGACGTGTTTTCCAGCCTGAACAGCCGCCACGCGCGGGGCGGCGTGGCGCAGCTGTTCTGCGGGCTCGACGTGATGGGGCGCGGCGACGCGCTGCTGGCGGCCGCGGGCGGCCACGTGACGATCCACGAGAACTGGTGGAATCCGGCCCGGGCGACGATTCGCTACGCGGACGCCCGCGTGGTCGAGCTCGATGCGCCGTTCGAAGGCGGCGGGCTCAACTACGAGATCGCGCACTTCTGCGAGCTGCTGCGCTCGGGCCGGCTGGAAAGCCCGGTGATCACGCACGCGCATTCGCGCGCGATGATCGCGATGGCCGACGCGGCGCGCGCGGCGCTCGGCCTGCGCTATCCGATGGAGTGAGACCGGCGCGGCGCGCTCAGTGCCGGCTCGGCAGCGCGAGCCGGCGTTCGTACCAGCGCTGGGCCCATTCGAGGATCTGGCACAGCACCCAGTACACGGCGGCCGCGGCGAGATAGAGCGGCAGCGGCTGGTAGGTCG
>NZ_JAAGNW010000079.1:0-1675 GCF_010645215.1 Burkholderia multivorans
ATCGAACTGCCCGAAGACGCGAAGGCCGCGATCGACGCGGGCGCGGTGGGCGTGGGGCTGTTCCGCACCGAGTTCCTGTTCATGAATCACAAGAACCGGATGCCCGAGGAGGAGGAGCAGTTCGGCGCGTACCGGCGGACGGTGGAGCTGATGCGCGGGCTGCCGGTGACGATCCGCACCATCGACGTCGGCGCCGACAAGCCGCTCGAGGCGCTCGACGAAGGCTACGAGACCGCGCCGAATCCGGCGCTCGGCCTGCGCGCGATCCGCTGGAGCCTGTCGGAGCCGCAGATGTTCCTCACCCAGCTGCGCGCGATCCTGCGCGCGTCGGTGTTCGGCCCGGTGAAGATCCTGATCCCGATGCTCGCGCATGCGCAGGAGATCGACCAGACGCTCGACCTGATCCGCGAGGCGAAGCGCCAGCTCGACGACGCGGGGCTGTCCTACGATCCGAACGTGCGGGTCGGCGCGATGATCGAGATCCCGGCCGCGGCGATCGCCTTGCCGCTGTTCCTGAAGCGGGTCGACTTCCTGTCGATCGGCACCAACGACCTGATCCAGTACACGCTCGCGATCGATCGCGCGGACAACGCGGTCGCGCACCTGTACGACCCGCTGCATCCGGCCGTGCTGCACCTGATCGCCTACACGCTGCGCGAGGCGAAGCGCGCGGGCGTGCCGGTGTCGGTGTGCGGCGAGATGGCGGGCGATCCGGCGCTCACGCGCCTGTTGCTCGGCATGGGGCTCACCGAGTTCTCGATGCATCCGAGCCAGCTGCTGGTGGTCAAGCAGGAGATCCTGCGCGCGCATCTGAAGGCGCTCGAAAAGCCGACGGCCGATGTGCTCGCGGCGTTCGAGCCCGAAGAGGTGCAGTCGGCGTTGAAGCGCCTCGACAGCGCGGAGCCGCGCGCGGACGTCGCCGCCTAGTCTTCCGGCTTCAGGTCGCGCGGCCGCGCCAACGATTGCGGCGGCCGCGCGGGCCGCGTCAGTGCGCGTGCGCGTCGCCGCACACCGGGCAATCCGGCTGTCGCGCGATCCGCATCGTATTCCACTCCATGCGCAGCGCATCGAGCATCATGAGCCGGCCGGCGAGCGTCGCGCCGATGCCGCCGATCACGCGCAGCGCCTCGGCCGCCTGCATCGCGCCGATGATGCCGACCGTCGGCGCGAACACGCCCATCGTCGAGCAGGCGACTTCCTCGAACGGCTGATCCTCCGGAAACACGCACGCATAGCAGGGCGAGGCCGGGTCGCGGAAATCGAAGGTGCTGATCTGGCCGTCGAAGCGCAGCGCCGCGCCGGACACGAGCGGTACCCGATGCGCGACGCACGCGCGGTTGATCGCGTGGCGGGTCGCGAAGTTGTCGCTGCAGTCGAGCACGACGCTCGCCCCGGGCACCGCATGCGCGAGCCAGGCGTCGTCGACGCGCTCGGCGACCGCATGCACCCGCACCTCCGGATTGAGCCGCGCGAGCGCATCGCGCCCCGAGTCCACCTTGCGGCGGCCGACTGCCGCCGTGTCGTGCAGGATCTGGCGCTGCAGGTTGGTGAGATCGACCGTGTCGGCGTCGACGAGCGTGAGCGTGCCGACGCCCGACGCGGCCAGGTACATCGCCGCGGGCGAGCCGAGGCCGCCCGCGCCGATCACGAGCGCATGCGCATCGAGAAAGCGCTG
>NZ_JAAGNW010000079.1:1685-14135 GCF_010645215.1 Burkholderia multivorans
CTGCGCTTCGATGCCGATCTCGTCGACGAGGATGTGGCGGGAATAGCGGAGGAGCTGGTCGTCGTTCATGGCGGGCGGTCGGGCGAGGAAACGGTGCGCGTGGCGTCTATTCTAGGCGTGCAAATGAAACGGGCCCTCGCGGCGCTTGCCGCGATGGCCCGCTGGGGCCGCCTGGGCGCTTACTGCGGCGCCGAGGCCGGTTGCGCGGCCGAGGCCGGCTTGGCGGCCGCCTTCGACGCACCCTTCGGCGCCGCGGCGGACGAGGCCGCCTTGCCGGTAGCCGCGCCCTTCGTGCTTTCCGCGAGCATCGACTTCGACTCCTGCACCGGCTTGCCCTCGAGCTTGGCGAGCGCCTGCTGCATCATGAAGTCGTCGGCGGTGCCGAACTCGACCGGCTTGCGGTCGCGGTCCTTCTGGCGCTGCTCCGGCGTCTTCTTGTCGTTCTGCTCCTCAAGGACGCGCAGCTGCTCCATGCGACGCTGCTCGCGATCTTCCTGTTCCTTCTTCTCGTTCGGATCCTGGGTGTTCGCGAGGTGGTTCGAGTAATCGACTTCGCGCGTGACGAGCACGTCGTCCGGATCGCCGTCCGCGAACTGGTCGACCGGGATGTCCGGCGTGATGCCCTTGTTCTGGATCGAACGGCCGCTCGGCGTGTAGTAGTACGCGGTCGTCAGGCGCAGCGCGCTGTCGGCCGTCATCGGCCGGACCGTCTGCACCGAACCCTTGCCGAACGTGGTCTTGCCCAGGATCTGCGCGCGGTGCGCATCCTGCAGCGCGCCCGCGACGATTTCCGACGCCGACGCCGAGTACGCGTTCGTCAGCACCACCATCGGCACCGTCTTGAAGATGGCCGGCAGGTTCTTGAGCGGATCGCTGTCGAACGACGGCAGGCGGTAGTTGTCGTAGTTGTCGCGATAGACCTGCTTCGAATCCGGGATCTGGCCGTTGGTCGACACGACGACGGAATCGGGCGGCAGGAACGCGCCCGCGACGCCGACCGCGCTTTGCAGCAGGCCGCCGCCGTTGTTGCGCAGGTCGAGGATGAGGCCCTTCAGGTTCGGCTGCTGGCGCGCGATGTCCTGCAGCTTGGCTGCGAGATCGGGCGTCGTGCGTTCCTGGAAGCTGGTGATCCGGATATAGGCGTAGCCCGGGTCGAGCATCTTCATCTTCACGCTCTGCACGCGGATGATCGCGCGCGTGACCGTGACCGGGAAGGTGCGGTCGTCGCTCTTGCGGAAGATGGTCAGCGTGACCTTGGTGCCCGGCTCGCCGCGCATCTGCTTGACGGCCTTGTCGAGCGTCATGCCGCGCACGGGGCGATCGTTGATGCGGGTGATCAGGTCGCCCGGACGGATGCCGGCGCGGAACGCGGGCGTGTCCTCGATCGGCGAGATCACCTTGACGAGGCCGTCTTCCTGCGAAATCTCGATGCCGAGGCCCGCGAAGCGGCCCTTGGTCTGCTCCTGCAGCTCTTCGTAGTCGGTCTTGTCGAGGTACGAGGAGTGCGGGTCGAGGCTCGACACCATGCCCTTGATCGCGGCCGTCAGCAGCTTCTTGTCATCGACGGGCTCGACATACTCGCGCTTGATCTGGCCGAACACCTCGGCGAACAGCCGCAGCTGGTCGAGCGGCAGCGGGGAGGTGACGGCCGCCTGCTGAGCCGAGGCGGAGATCTGCAGCGTGGCGAATACGCCGGTCGCGAGGCCCGCGGCAATCAGGCCGATATTCTTCAATTTCATTCGCATAGAGTCTGGTGCGGTCGGAAAGCGCGTGGCTGTGGCGGGGACAACAGGACGGACAAGTATAACTGTTCGCCCCCGAATCGAGCGGATCGCGCCGGAACGGGTTCGACAGCGCCCGGCCCGGCGGGTTCGCGGGCGCCGCCGCCGGGCGGGCGCCCGCCGCGGGCTTAGCCTGCCGCCTTGCCCTGTTGCGCGACGGCGGCCTGCGCCTTCGCGATCGCGTCCTGGTCGCCCAGGTAGTAGTGCTTGATCGGCTTGAGATCGGCGTCCAGCTCATAGACGAGCGGCACGCCGTTCGGGATGTTGAGGCCGACGATGTCGCTGTCGGAGATGCCGTCGAGATACTTGATCAGCGCGCGCAGCGAATTGCCGTGCGCGGCGATCAGCACCTGCTTGCCGGCCTTCACCGCCGGGGCGATCGACTCGTTCCACAGCGGCAGCACGCGCGCGACCGTGTCCTTCAGGCACTCGGTGAGCGGCAGCTGCTCGCGCGGCACCTTCGCGTAGCGCGGGTCGTCGAACGGCGCGCGCGGGTCGCTCGCCTCGAGCGCGGGCGGCGGCGTGTCGTAGCTGCGGCGCCACACCAGCACCTGCTCGTCGCCGAACTTCGCGGCGGTCTCGGCCTTGTTGAGGCCGGACAGCGCGCCGTAGTGGCGCTCGTTCAGGCGCCACGTGTGGACGACGGGCAGGTACATCTGGTCCATTTCGTCCTGCACGTGCCACAGCGTGCGGATCGCGCGCTTGAGCACCGAGGTGTAGGCGATGTCGAATGCGTAGCCGGCTTCCTTGAGCAGCACGCCGGCCTGCCGGGCCTCGCGGTTGCCCTGTTCGGTCAGGTCGACGTCGACCCAGCCGGTGAAGCGGTTTTCCTTGTTCCACGTCGATTCGCCGTGGCGGATGAGAACGAGCTTGTACATAGGTGCTTGCGGTCGGTAGTGAGGAAGCGGTTCGCGACACGGCCCGGGCAGCGGTGGGGCGCCATCGCGCAAGGCGCTTATTTTATAATGGCGGGATTGTCGTTTCGATTTCTCTTTTTTTCGGCGGATTTTCCGTGACGTTCTTTAGCGATTACACGAACCTGGCCCTCATCGGGATTCTGGTGGTTTCCGGCGGCCTGCTGGCCGTGCCCGCGCTGCGGCGCGGCGGCGCGGGCCTGTCCGCGGCGGAGGCCACCCAACTGATCAACCGCCGCAACGCGGTTGTGATCGACCTGCGCCCGGCGGCCGAATTCGGCGCGGGCCACCTGCCGGCGGCCCGCTCGGTCGAATTCGGCGAACTGCAGACGAAGCTCGCACAGGTCGCCCGCAACAAGAGCGCGCCGCTGCTGCTCGTCTGCCAGAACGGCCAGCAGTCGCAAAAGGCGGCCAAGCTCGCGCAGGACGCGGGCTACGGCGAAGTGCACGTGCTGCAGGGCGGCGTGGCCGCCTGGCAGCAGGCCGGCATGCCGGTCGTCAAATAAGGAGTGGTGAAGTGAATAAAGTGGTCATGTACAGCACCCAGGTCTGCCCGTACTGCGTCCAGGCCGAGCGGCTTTTGAAGCTGCGCGGCGTCGAGCAGATCGAGAAGGTGCTGATCGACAAGGATCCGACGCGCCGCGAGGAAATGATGACGCGCACCGGCCGTCGCACGGTGCCGCAGATCTATATCGGCGAGACCCATGTCGGCGGCTACGACGATCTGTCGAAGCTCGACCGCGAAGGCGGCCTGAAGCCGCTTCTGGAAGCCGCCTAATTCCGGCAGAATGGCCGCCTTCGCCCCGTATCGGGGCGACGCGTGCCGCAGCACGAACAAAACCGGGCAGGCCGGAGGGTTCCGGCCGCCTTGCTATCAATTTTAGGGAGCCACCATGTCCGACGTCGAAAACCAGCCGTTCTTCAATATCCAGCGCATCTACCTCAAGGACCTGTCGCTCGAGCAGCCGAATTCGCCGGCGATCTTCCTCGAGCAGGACATGCCGTCGGTCGAGGTCGAAGTCGACGTGAAGGCCGAGCGCCTCGCGGAAAGCGTGTACGAGATCGTCGTGTCGGGCACCGTGACCGCGAAGGTCAAGGACAAGGTCGCGTTCCTGATCGAAGCGAAGCAGGCCGGCATTTTCGATATCCGCAACATCCCGGCCGAGCAGATCGACCCGCTCGTCGGCATCGCCTGCCCGACCATCCTGTTCCCGTACCTGCGTTCGAACATCGCCGACGCGCTCGCGCGCGCAGGCTTCCCGCCGATCCACCTCGCGGAAATCAACTTCCAGGCGCTGTACGAGCAGCGTCTCGCGCAGTTGTCGCAGCAGGCGGACGGCGGCGCGCAGGGCGCACCGAACGGCACGACGCTCAACTGAGCGGCCGCGACCGACCGGTGCTGGGTATGAAAGTCGCTGTTCTCGGCGCCGGCGCATGGGGCACCGCGCTGGCGGGCCATCTGGCCGCGCGGCACGATACGCTCCTGTGGGCGCGCGATCGCGCGCTCGTCGCCGAGCTCGAGGCTCGCCGCGAAAACGTCCGCTACCTCGACGGCGTCGCGCTGTCGCCGGCGCTGCGCTACGAGGCCGATCTCGCGGCCGCGCTCGCGCACGCGGCGGCCGACGACGCGCTGTGCGTGGTCGCGGCGCCCGTCGCCGGGCTGCGCGCGCTGTGCGGTGCGATGCGTGACGCGGGCCGGGTGCCCGCCCACCTGGTGTGGGTCTGCAAGGGTTTCGAGGCCGACACGCGGCTCTTGCCGCACCAGATGATCGCTCAGGCGCTGCCCGGGCAGCCGAGCAACGGCGTCCTGTCCGGCCCGAGCTTCGCGCGCGAGGTCGGCGAGGGCCTGCCCGTCGCGCTGACGGTCGCGAGCGCCTCGGCGGCCTGCCGCGAGCGCACGGTCGCGGCGTTCCATCACGGCGCGCTGCGGATCTATACCGGCGACGACCTGGTCGGCGTCGAGGTCGGCGGCGCGGTGAAGAACGTGCTGGCGATCGCGACCGCGATCGCCGACGGCCTGGGGCTCGGCCTCAACGCGCGGGCCGCGCTGATCACGCGCGGCCTGGCCGAGATGTCGCGCCTGGGCGTGACGCTCGGCGGTCGCGCGGAAACCTTCACCGGGCTGACCGGCCTGGGCGATCTGATCCTGACCGCGACGGGCAATCTGTCGCGCAACCGCACGGTCGGCCTGCAACTCGCCGAAGGGCGCACGCTCGAGGCGATTCTCGCCTCGCTCGGCCACGTCGCCGAAGGCGTGCGCTGCGCGCAGGCGGTGCTGTCGATCGCGCGCGATCACGGCATCGAGATGCCGATCACCGAGGCGGTGTGCGCGGTGCTGTTCGACGGCGGCGCGCCGCGCGATGCGGTGAGCGGCCTGCTGCGCCGCGACGCGAAGGCCGAGTAGCGCGGGCGCGCGGCGAACGCGCTAGGCTGTGTGCGGGCGAGGTTCGCCGTGGAGGCCGTCATGCCGCATCTCATCGGTTCGACTCGACTGGACGCGCGCGTCGTGGACATCACGACGCTCGCGCTCGACGCGATCGTCAATGCCGCCAACGAAACCCTGCTGGGCGGCGGCGGCGTGGACGGCGCGATCCACCGGGCGGCAGGCCCCGGCCTGCTGCGCGAATGCGCGGCGCTCGGCGGCTGCGCGACCGGCGACGCGAAGCTCACGCGCGGACACGGATTGCCCGCGCGCTTCGTGATTCATACCGTAGGTCCGGTGTGGCAGGGCGGCGCGCACGGCGAGGCGGCGCTGCTCGCCGCGTGCTACCGGCGCGCGCTCGAGGTGGCGGCCGCGGCCGGTTGCCGCTCGCTCGCGTTTCCCGCGATCAGTTGCGGCGTGTACGGCTATCCGGCCGAGGCGGCGACCGCGATCGCGGTGCGCGCCGTGGATGAGGCGCTGCGCGACGGCGGCCCCCGGGCCGGCTGCTTCGACGAGATCCTGTTCGCCTGCTTTTCCGACGCGATGCTCGCGCACTACCGCGCGGCGCTCGCCCGTTCCTACACCCCGCCTTCGAAGCCCGCCTGACGCCACGCCTCGAACACGACGACCGCAACCGTATTCGACAGATTCAGGCTGCGGTTGTCCGGCCGCATCGGCAGCCGCACGCGCTGGCCGGTCGGAAAGCGTTCGAGCAGCAGCGCCGGCAGCCCGCGCGTCTCCGAGCCGAACACGAACCAGTCGCCCGGCTGGAACGCGAGATCGTGGAAGCGGCCCGAGCCGCGCGTCGTGAACGCGAACATGCGCGCCGGGTCCGGCGTTTCGGTGGCGACGAACGCGTCCCAGTCGCCGTGCACGCGCATGTTGGCGTACTCGTGGTAATCGAGCCCGGCGCGGCGCATGCGCGCGTCGTCGAGCGGGAAGCCGAGCGGCTCGATCAGGTGCAGCCGCGCGCCGGTGTTCGCGCACAGGCGGATGACGTTGCCGGTGTTCGGCGGGATTTCGGGTTCGAAGAGAACGACGTTGAACATGATTCGGGTCCGGCAAGTAGTCTTGATGTAGGTCAATCTATTTCAATCTTTCGCGGTGCGCAGCGCGACGAAATTCGTCACGCGACGCGCACCCGCGTCCTTCAGGCAGCGCGCGAGCGCGCCGAGCGTCGCGCCCGACGTCATCACGTCGTCCACGAGCCCCACGTGCAGCCCGTCGACCGCGCGCGTCGGCGCGAAGGCCGCCGCGACGTTCGCGTGGCGCGCGCCGGCTTCGAGCCGCGACTGCGGCGCGGTGTCGACGCGCCGTTCGGCGAGCGTCGCGACTGCGCGCACCCCCAGTTGGCGCGCGAGCGGCCGGGCGATCGCCCACGCCTGGTTGTAGCCGCGCGCGACGAGCCGCCGCCGCGCGAGCGGCACGGGCGCGAGCAGGTCGAGGCCGTGCGCCGTGCCGAAGCGCTCGTGGGCGAGCTGCGCGAGGCGGCTCGCGAATTCCGCGCCGAGCGCGAGCCGCGCGCGGAACTTCAGGTCGAGCGCGAGGCCGTCGAGCGGGGCGCGGTAATCGGCGAGCGCGAGCGTCGCGTCGAACGGCGGCGGCGCGTCGCGGCACGTGCGGCACCGATAGTCCGCGGCGGGCCGGGCGGGCAGCGGCAGCGCGCATTGCACGCAGCGCAGCCGCGCTTCGTTCCAGTACGCGGCGTCGCACTGCGCGCACAGCGTTCGCTGTGACAAATTGCCGCACAGCGCGCACAGATTCGGCAGCGCCCACGCGGCGAGGCGCGCCAGCACGGCGCCCGCGCACGAAAATGGGGCGTGGCCGCCGCGCCCCGGCGGAAGCGGCACAGGCATCGGTTTTCTCCGCTGGGGCCCGCTTCGCTGAAGGGCGCGAAGCGAGCGAGTATACTTCGGGCTCTTCGCCAGTTTGCCCGACATGTCTCCAGCTCCCGCACCGACCGGCCGTCCGGCCTATGATCCACGACGCCTGCGGCGAATCTTCGACCGTCGCGCCGCCGCGTTCGACGCCGTGGCGTTCCTGCCGCGCGAGATCGCGCAGCGCATGTGCGAGCGCCTCGACTACATCAAGGTGAACCCGGCCGGCGTGCTCGACGCGGGCTGCGGCGTCGGCGACGACCTGCCGCTGCTGCGCGCGCGCTTCCCCGAGGCGCCGGTGTTCGGCGTCGACCTGTCGCGCGCGATGCTCGCGCGCGCCGCGGCGCGCGAGACCGCCGAGACGAGCTGGCGACGCTTCCTGCCCGCCACGCTGGCGAAGGCGCTCGGCCAGCGCGGGCCGCGCGTCGCGCAGGCCGACTTCTCCGCGCTGCCGTTCGCCGGCGGCGCCTTCGATTTCCTCTGGTCCAATCTCGCGCTGCACTGGCACGCGCGTCCCGATCTCGTCCTGCCGGAATGGCACCGCGTGCTGCGGGTCGACGGGCTGCTGATGTTCAGCACCCTCGGCCCCGATTCGCTGCGCGAGCTGCGCGCGGCATTCGCGGAAGCCGAGGCCGCCGTCGGCGACGCGCGGCCGGATCCGCACGTGGTCGAGTTCGTCGACATGCACGACCTGGGCGACATGCTGGTCGAGAGCGGCTTCGAGATCCCGGTGATGGACCAGGAAGTGTTGACCGTCACCTACCAATCCGCCGATTCGCTGCTGGCGGACGTGCGCCGCTGGGGCGCCTATCCGTTCGAGCGCGGCGCGCGCCGGCAGGGGCCGTCGCGGCGCCTGCGGCGCGCGCTCGGCGATGCGCTGGAAGCGCGCCGGCGCGACGACGGCACGATCCCGCTGACCTTCGAGGTGATCTACGGCCATGCCTGGAAGGCGGCGCCCCGCACGACCGCCGAAGGGCATGGGATCGTGCGAATCGAGGACATCGGCAAAGGGCGTCCCAGGCCTCGCTGAAGCGGTAAAGCGCGGATTTGTTATGTCTGGAATTAACGGCCGCGAACGGGTGGAAAAAGCCCCCTGAAATGGCCGGAAAGCTTGTCGCGCTTGGCTCGCCGGGCGATGGGCGTTTGCTTGTGGATGCCCCTGATCGCGCCTATAATGCGTCAGTTTGTCGTCCTGGGGGTCCCCACAATACAGGGCGGCGAGCCCGATGCGGGCAAGCTCCACATGCCATTCGCGAGGGGTTGCGATGGAAGTAGCGGACAGTTTGACGGATGCCGAGCCGGTCCTGCGGGACTGGCTGATGAAGCGCAACTGCTCGGTGTCGCCGCGCCAGTTCGTGGCTTTCTATGTATCGCTCGCGGCATTTTCGCTTGTCATCGCAGCACTGTTGCTGTGGCGCGGTGCGTGGCTCGTGCTGCCCTTCACCGGGGTCGAGTTGCTGGCGGTCGGCGTCGCGTTTGCCATTTACGCGCGCCATGCGGTCGATTACGAACGCATCCGGCTGTTCCCTCATCGGCTGCTGATCGAGCGGATGAGCGCGGAACAGCTGACGCAGATCGAATTCAACCCGCGCTGGGTGCGGGTCGAGCCGGCTGCGTCGCCGCGCGATCCGATCAGGCTGGTGTCGCGTGGGCAGACCGTGGTGGTCGGGCAGCATCTCGCGCAATACCGGCGCGCGCAGTTCGCACATGAACTGCGCACGTCGCTGATGCGTTGCGGCTGAACGAGGCGGCCGGCGCAAAGCGAGGCAGCTTGCGACGGGGGAGGGTTTGAATGGAAATTTTGGGTAAGGAAGCTATGAAAACAATCAAGCGAGCCCTCATGGGCGTGCTGGCATGCAGTGGACTGCTCTTTGCCGGCGCCGCTCTGGCGGTCGGTGACAGTCCGGGCGGCCCCCGCGTCAACGAGATCAATCTCCAGGCGCCGGTGACGAAGATCGCTGAAGAACTCTACGATCTCCACACGATGATGTTGATCCTCTGTACGGTGATCTTCGTCGGCGTGTTCGGCGTGATGTTCTATTCAGTCTTCGCGCACCGCAAATCCAAGGGGCACAAGGCTGCCAATTTCCACGAAAGCACCACCGTCGAAATCATCTGGACGATCGTGCCGTTCATCATCGTCGTCCTGATGGCGCTGCCCGCCACCAAGACCGTCGTCGCGATGAAGGACACGACCAACGCCGACCTCACGGTCAAGGTCACCGGCTACCAGTGGAAGTGGGGCTACGACTACGTGAAGGGTCCGGGCGAAGGCATCAGCTTCCTGTCGACGCTGTCGACCCCGCGCAGCGAAGTGAACGGCCAGGCGCCGATCACCGATACCTACCTGCAGGAAGTCGACCACCCGCTCGTCGTGCCGGTCAACAAGAAGATCCGCATCATCACGACCGCCAACGACGTCGTCCACTCGTGGTATGTGCCCGCGTTCGGCGTGAAGCAGGATGCGATTCCGGGCTTCGTGCGCGACACCTGGTTCAAGGCCGACAAGGTCGGCACCTTCCGCGGCTTCTGTACGGAGCTGTGCGGCAAGGAGCACGCGTACATGCCGGTGGTCGTCGAAGTGCTGTCGGAAGACGACTACGCGAAGTGGGTCAAGGAGCAGAAGTCCAAGCTGGCGGCCGCAGCCGTCGACCCGAACAAGGTTTACACGAGCGCCGAGCTGATCGCGCACGGCGAAGAGGTCTACAAGGCCAACTGCGCGGTGTGCCACCAGCCGAACGGCAAGGGCCTCGGCGCGTTCCCCGCGCTCGACGGCAGCAAGATCGCGAACGGCCCGATCGCCGAGCACGTGAGCATCGTGCTGCACGGCAAGGCGGCGATGCCGACCTGGGCGTCGCTGTCGGATCTCGACATCGCGTCCGTGATCACCTACGAGCGCAATTCGTGGGGCAACCACATGGGCGATTCGCTGCAGCCGAAGCAGGTGGCCGACGCGCGCAACGGCAAGCTGCCGGAAGGCGGCGCGCAGGCTGCCGCTCCGGCCGCGGAACCCGCGTCGGGCGCCGCTGCGCAGGCTGCAGCACTGCCGGCCGCGATCTATTTCGAGACGGGCAAGAGCGAGCTGCCGGCGGACGCGAAGGACGCGATCGCCGCGGCAGCCGACTACGCGAAGGCGCATCCGGACGCGAAGCTCACGCTGTCGGGTTTCACCGACACGACGGGCTCGGCCGACGCGAACGCCGAACTGGCGAAGCACCGCGCGGAGGGCGTGCGCGATGCGCTGAAGGCCGCCGGCGTCGCAGAAGACCGGATTGTGATGAAGAAGCCGGAAACGATCACGGGCGGGACGGACGCGAAGGAAGCCCGTCGCGTCGAGATCGCCCCGGCGGCTTGACGTGTTGTCGACGTTATTCGGATTAGGAGAGTTCTATGTCTAGCATCGGACACGATGTAGCCGCCGGCGGGCACGCCCACGACGACCACGCGCACGAGACGCCGCACGGCTGGCGCCGTTGGCTGTTCGCCACCAACCACAAGGACATCGGTACGCTGTACCTGCTGTTCTCGTTCATCATGTTCCTGTCGGGCGGCGTGATGGCGCTCGCGATCCGCGCCGAGCTGTTCGAGCCGGGCCTGCAGATCATGCGTCCGGAGTTCTTCAACGAACTCACGACGATGCACGGCCTGATCATGGTGTTCGGCGCGATCATGCCGGCCTTCGTCGGCTTCGCGAACTGGATGATCCCGCTGCAGATCGGCGCGTCCGACATGGCGTTCGCGCGGATGAACAACTTCAGCTTCTGGCTGCTGCCGGTCGCCGCGGTGCTGCTGGTCGGCTCGTTCTTCGCGCCAGGCGGCGCGACGGCCGCCGGCTGGACGCTGTATGCGCCGCTGTCGACCCAGATGGGCCCGGGCATGGACTTCGCGATCTTCGCGGTGCACATCATGGGCGCGTCGTCGATCATGGGCGGCATCAACATCATCGTGACGGTGCTGAACATGCGCGCACCGGGCATGACGCTGATGAAGATGCCGCTGTTCGCGTGGACCTGGCTGATCACCGCATTCCTGCTGATCGCCGTGATGCCGGTGCTCGCGGGCGCGATCACGATGGTGCTGTTCGACCGCCACTTCGGCACGTCGTTCTTCAATGCGGCAGGCGGCGGCGATCCGGTGATGTACCAGCACATCTTCTGGTTCTTCGGTCACCCCGAGGTGTACATCATGATTCTGCCGGCGTTCGGGATCGTGTCCGCGGTGATCCCGGCGTTCGCGCGCAAGCCGCTGTTCGGCTACAGCTCGATGGTCTATGCGACCGCGTCGATCGCGATCCTGTCGTTCATGGTCTGGGCGCACCACATGTTCGCGACGGGCATGCCGGTCACGGGCCAGCTGTTCTTCATGTATGCGACGATGCTGATCGCGGTGCCGACGGGCGTGAAGGTGTTCAACTGGGTCGCGACGATGTGGCGCGGTTCGATGACCTTCGAAACCCCGATGCTGTTCTCGATCGGCTTCCTGTTCGTGTTCACGTTCGGCGGCCTGACGGGCCTGCTGCTCGCGATGGCGCCGCTCGACATCCAGTACCACGGCACCTATTTCGTGGTCGCCCACTTCCACTACGTGCTGGTGGCGGGCTCGCTGTTCGCGCTGTTCTCCGGGTGGTATTACTGGGCGCCGAAGTGGACGGGCTGGATGTACAACGAGACGCGCGGCAAGATCCATTTCTGGGCGTCGATGATCTTCTTCAACCTGACGTTCTTCCCGATGCACTTCGTCGGCCTCGCCGGCATGCCGCGTCGCTACGCCGACTATCCGGCGCAGTTCACCGACTTCAACCAGATCGCGACGATCGGCGCGTTCGGTTTCGGTCTCGCGCAGGTGTACTTCCTGTTCGCGGTCGCGTTGCCTGCCTATCGCGGCGGCGGCGAGCTGGAGAAGGCGTCCGACAAGCCGTGGGACGGCGCGACGGGCCTCGAGTGGACGGTGCCGAGCCCGGCTCCGTTCCACACCTTCGAGCATCCGCCGACGGTCGAGTAATCCCGTTCACGTGCTCCGCGCCGCCGGTCGGCGGCGCGGAGACCGCAACCCGAAAGCAAGCGTATGACCCGGAATCCACAACAAAGACGGTCGCCCGAGCAGATTCGCGCGGGCAACAAGCGGCTCGGCTTGATCCTGCTGGTGGCGGTGGCCGTTTTTTTTGCGGGTGTCGTCGTCAAGCAGTGGCTCCTGTCCACGTCCTGACGCAGTATTGAGGAAGTTGCCGCATGTCGAAGTCCGAGGCTGACGCCGATCGTTCTTTCAACCGCGTGATGCTCGCCAAGCTCGTGGTGGTGGTGGGCCTGATGTTCGGCTTCGGCTTCGCGCTGGTGCCGATGTACCGCGCGATCTGCCAGATCACCGGCATCAACAACCTGCTGCAGCGCGATGTCAGCGCGCGCGAGGCGAAGAACACGCAGATCGACTACAGCCGCAAGGTGTCGATCGAGCTCGAT
>NZ_JAAGNW010000079.1:14145-27887 GCF_010645215.1 Burkholderia multivorans
ATCGACGTGCATCCGGGCGAGCTGACGACGGTGGTGTATGAAGTGACGAACGGGCAGGGCCGTCCGGTCGTCGCGCAGGCGATCCCGAGCTACGCGCCGAAGCAGGCGACGGAGTTCTTCAAGAAGATCGAATGTTTCTGTTTCACGCAGCAGACGCTGGCGGCGAATGAAGCGCGCAAGATGCCGGTGGTGTTCGTGATCGATCCGAAGCTGCCGAAGGACGTGAAGACGATCACGCTGTCGTACACGTTCTTCGAGCTGAATACGCCCGCGCCGGCCACGGCCGGCACGGCGGGGCGCACGGTGTCCGCGAAGCCGGACGCGTGACGAGGGAGGAGCGCATGACGAGTGACGCGGGCCGCAAAGGCAGTTTCATGAAGACGGTCAAGGCGGTGCTGTGGTCGTTCTTCGGGGTGCGCAAGCGGCGCGATCTCGAGGCCGACGCCGCGCAGCTCAATCCGCTGCACGTGCTGCTGGTCGCGCTGATCGCGGCGGCGCTGTTCATCGGCGTGCTGATCGCGATCGTGCACGCGGTGGTCGGGTAGGGGCAGGGTATCGACGGGCGCGTCACGGCGCGCCCGCGGCAGAAAGCGAAGCGGCGCCGTCGCGCGCCGCTAGAAATAAAGCCGGGACTTCCGGAACAAATTGGACTGAAGTGGAGAATCAAGCATGAGCGGTCAAAACGAGAGCCCGTACTATTTCGTGCCGCATCCGTCACAGCATCCGATCAGCGCGGCCGTCGGCCTGCTGGTGATGCTGGGGTCATTTGCGCTTTGGATCAACGGTGAGCCGTGGGCGCCTTATACCGCGCTGCTTGGCCTGCTGTGGTTCCTCTTCACGCTGTACCACTGGTTCGGCGACGCGATCGCCGAGTCGGAAGGCGGGCAGTACGGCAAGCGGGTCGACGTGTCGTACCGCTGGAGCATGAGCTGGTTCATCTTCTCCGAAGTGATGTTCTTCGGCGCGTTCTTCGGTGCGCTGTTCTACGCACGCGAAATCGCGCTGCACCAGCTGGGCAGCCTCGACTACAAGCTGATCTGGCCGGACTTCAGCGCCGTGTGGCCGAACGAAGGCCCGGCCGCGCTCGCCGGTCACTTCAAGACGATGGGCCCGTGGCCGATCCCGACGCTGAACACCGCGTTCCTGCTGTCGTCGGGCGCGACGCTCACGGTGTCGCACCACGCGCTGCGCGACGATCACCGCAAGAAGGCGATCGCCTGGCTCGCCGCGACGCTCGTGCTCGGCGTGTGCTTCCTGTTCCTGCAGGGCTTCGAGTACTTCCACGCGTACAACGAACTGAACCTGACGCTCGGCTCGGGCGTGTACGGCTCGACGTTCTTCCTGCTGACGGGCTTCCACGGTTTCCACGTGTTCCTCGGCGGCACGATGCTCGCGGTGGTGCTGGTGCGGATGATCCGCGGCCACTTCAAGCCGGATCACCACTTCGCATTCGAAGGCGCCGCCTGGTACTGGCACTTCGTCGACGTCGTCTGGCTCGGCCTGTAC
The DNA here is from genome assembly GCF_010645215.1 of Burkholderia multivorans. Taxonomy (GTDB): domain Bacteria; phylum Pseudomonadota; class Gammaproteobacteria; order Burkholderiales; family Burkholderiaceae; genus Burkholderia; species Burkholderia multivorans_A. Next base: position 15,652 of record NZ_JAAGNW010000079.1, read on the forward strand.
GTCGTCGTCTACTGGCTGTAATGAAAACGGCCCGCGCAGCGATGCGCGGGCCGTCGTGCTTGGGGCAGGGCGCTTCGCCGCGCGCGCCCCAAGCCGAATCCGCTGCGCCGCCCCGACTTCGTCAGGCGGCGCTTTTGCTTGAAGGTGCCCGAGCTGCGGCGATATGCCGCATCAGCGGCCGATCGGCAAACCGGTCGAATGGATCCAGCCCATCCAGTTTGCGAACAGGATGAACAGGAACAGCGAGATCGACAGGCCGACCCGTGCCGCGAGCGACCAGACCATGCGCTTCGTCTGGCCGCGGTCGTGCATCATGAAATACAGCGCCGACCCCAGGCTGGCAATGATGAGGACGAACGCGATCGGAACGAGAATGTGCATGAAGCTGACCGGAAACCGGTGGATCGAAAGGGAGGCGTCAATTATCGCACTTCACCTGTGCGGGTGTCGCCCGGGGAGTGCGCGTCGATGAAGCTCCGCTGGCTCCCCGCCCTCCTGATTCTCCTCGTGGTCGCCGTGACCGTGCGGCTCGGTTTCTGGCAACTCGACCGCGCCCACCAGAAGGAAGCGCTCGCCGACAGCATCGCGCGCTACGAGCAGGCGCCCGCGCGCGTGCTGGACGCGCAGCCGATCGCGCTGCACGACATCGAATTCCACCGGGTGCGCGCGGTCGGCCGCTTCCTGCCGGCGCACGCGGTCTACCTGGACAACCGGCCGTATCACGATCAGCCGGGCTTCTACGTGGTGATGCCGCTCGAACTGCCGGGTGGCGGCTATGTGCTCGTCAATCGCGGCTGGCTGCCGCGCAACATCGCGGATCGCACCGCGATCGAGGCGTTCCCGACGCCGGCGGGCGAGGTCACGATCGAGGGCATCGCGCGCGCCGATGCGTCGCGCGCGTTCGAGCTGGGCGAAGGCGGTTCCGCCGCGAACCAGCGGATCCGGCAGAATCTCGACGTCGCCGAGTACGCACGCGAAACCGGGCTGCCGCTGCAGCCGTTCGTGATCCAGCAGACGAACGACAGCGGCGACCGTCTCGTGCGCGACTGGCCCGCGCCGACGCTCGGCGTCGAGCGCAACTACGGCTACATGGCCCAGTGGTGGGCGAGGGCGGCCGCGGCCGTCGGCTTCGGTCTGTATGCGGCGCGGCGCGCCGCGCGCAGCAGGTCATCGGGCGCGGCGTGAGCCGCGCGGGTTTGTCGCGCGGCGGATCGCGCCGCGCCTAGTTTGGAGAGGTCTCTTTTGTCTACGCAATCTTCCCGCCCGACGCCGCCCGAGGCGAGCCGCTCGCCCGCCCCGCAACGCGGTTCGTGGCAGCGCGGCCGCTGGATGCTGCTGCTGCTCGCGCTGGTCTGCGCGGCGCCCATGCTCGCCTCGTATTTCACCTACTACGTGATCAAGCCGCAGGGCGGCTCGACCAACTACGGCACGCTGATCGAGCCGCAGCGGCCGATTCCGGCCGCGTTCGAGGTCACCGACGAGCACGGCGCGCGCGTGCCGCTCGCGTCGCTGCGCGGCGTCTGGCTGCTCGTGATGGTGAACGGCGGCGCCTGCGACGAGGCCTGCGCGAAGAAGCTCTACTTCATGCGCCAGGTGCGCGCGACGCAGGCGGGCGAGCGTCACCGGATCACGATGGTGTGGCTGCGCAGCGATGCGGCGGCCGTGCCCGACGTGATCGGGCGCGCCTACCCCGACACCCGCGAGTTGATCGCCGATCCGGCCGAACTCGCGAAGTGGCTGCCGGTCGAGGCCGGCGCGCAGTTGAGCGACCACATCTACATGGTCGATCCGAACGGCAATCTGATGATGCGTTTCCCGAAGAATCCGGACCCGAGCAAGATCAAGCGCGACGTGACGAAGCTGCTCAAGTGGTCGAGCATCGGTTGAGCGCAGGCCGCGACCGCTAACAGGAAACCCGAGATGTCGTATCTAGTGCAACTGGGCCTCATCGGCCTGTGCATCGCGCTGCTGCCGCTGTCCTACGTGTGGGTGAAGGCCGATGACAACAAATTCCGCAAGCTGGTGTGGATCACGACCTTCCTCACGCTCGACCTCGTGATGTTCGGCGGCTTCACGCGCCTGACCGATTCGGGGCTCGGCTGCCCGGACTGGCCGGGCTGCTACGGCACCGCGTCGCCGTTCATCGCGCATGCGGCGATCACGGCCGCGCACCAGGCGATGCCGACCGGCCCCGTGTCGATGACGAAGGCCTGGATCGAGATGATCCACCGCTACTTCGCGATGGCGATCGGCGTGCTGATCGGCGCGCAGGTCGTGATCGCGTGGGCGGCCCGGCTGCGCCGCCGCCCGCTGCACGTGTCGCCGTGGTGGCCGACCGGCCTGCTGCTGCTGATCCTGGTGCAGGGCGCGTTCGGCGCCTGGACGGTGACGATGAAGCTGCAGCCCGTGATCGTCACGATCCACCTGCTGCTCGGCCTCACGCTGCTCGGCGCGCTCGGCTGGCTGGCCGCGCGCCAGACGCCGTTGCCCGCGCACGATCCCGGGGCGGCCCGCTATCGCGCGGCGGCGCTTGCGGCGCTCGTGCTGCTCGTCGTGCAGATCGCGCTGGGCGGCTGGGTCAGCACCAACTACGCGGTGCTCGCGTGCACCGATTTCCCGACCTGCAACGGCCAGTGGATTCCGCCGATGGATTTCACGCACGGCTTCCACCTGTGGCGCGCGCTCGGCATGACCAAGGACGGCGACGCGATCACCCAGGACGCGCTGGTCGCGATCCACTGGACCCATCGCACCTTCGCGTTCGTCGTGGTCGCCTACCTGATCGGCCTCGCGCTGCGGCTGCGCCGTTTCGCGTCGCTGCGGCGGCCGGCCGACGGCGTGCTGCTGGTGGTCGTGCTCCAGTTCGTCACGGGTTTGACCAATATCGTGTTGCAGTGGCCTTTGCCCGTCGCCGTCGCGCATAACGGCGGCGCCGCGATCCTGCTGCTGCTCGTCGTCATGCTAAACTTTCGCATCCTTTCAAGTCGTCCCGGCCGTATCGCGCAGCCTGCGCGCGATACGGCTGCCGCCTGACGCCGAGCGCCCATGCAGACCTCACTCTCCCAAACCCCCGGTAGTCGTCTTTCCCAGTACCTGGCCCTGACGAAGCCGCGGGTCACGCAGCTCGCGGTGTTCTGCGCGGTGATCGGGATGTTCCTCGCGACCCCGGGCATGGTGCCGTGGACGGTGCTGCTCGGCGGCACGGTCGGCATCTGGCTGCTGGCGGGCGCGGCGTTCGCGATCAACTGCCTCGTCGAGCAGAAGATCGATGCGATGATGCGCCGCACTGCGTGGCGGCCGTCGGCGCGCGGCGAGATCACGAGCGCGCAGATCCTGCTGTTCTCGGCCGTGCTCGGCGGCGCCGGCGCCTGGACCCTCTACACGTTCACGAATCCGCTGACGATGTGGCTGACGATCGCGACCTTCGTCGGCTACGCGGTGATCTACACGCTGCTGCTCAAGCCGATGACGCCGCAGAACATCGTGATCGGCGGCGCGTCCGGCGCGATGCCGCCCGCGCTCGGCTGGGCCGCGGTCACGGGCGGCGTGCCGGGCGATGCGTGGATCCTCGTGCTGATCATCTTCGTCTGGACGCCGCCGCACTTCTGGGTGCTCGCGCTGTATCGCCGCAAGGACTACGAGAACGCGGGCCTGCCGATGTTGCCGAACACGCACGGCGAGCAGTACACGCGCCTGCATATCCTGCTGTACACGGTGATCCTGTTCGCCGTCACGATGATGCCGTTCATCTCGGGGATGAGCGGGGTCGTCTATCTGACGAGCGCGGTGCTGCTCGGCGCGGTGTTCCTCGCCTATGCCTGGAAGATCTACCGCGATTACTCCGATGCGCTCGCGCGCCAGGCGTTCCGCTACTCGATCATCTATCTGTCGCTGCTGTTCGTCGCGCTGCTCGTCGATCACTACGCGCATCCGCTGCTCGGGATGTGACGTCCACGCTTTTGCTTTGGTCCGGAATCCGATGCTGAATTCATTGTTTGGGCGCCGCGCGCGCCAGGGCTGGCTCGCCGCCGGCGCGATCGCGGGCGCGCTGCTGCTCGCCGGCTGCAACAAGGCCCCCGCGTTCCAGAACGTCGACATCAGCGGCAACACCCAGTTCGGCAGCGATTTCGCGCTGCCCGACACCACCGGCAAGGTGCGCACGCTGGCCGACTTCAAGGGCCGGGCGGTCGTGATGTTCTTCGGCTACACCCATTGCCCCGACGTGTGCCCGACCACGATGGCCGAGCTGTCGCAGGCGCTGCAGCAGCTCGGGCCCGACGCGGCCAAGCGCGTGCAGGTGCTGTTCGTGACCGTCGATCCGGAGCGCGACACGGCCGAGCTGCTCGGCCAGTACGTGCCCGCCTTCAATCCGACCTTCATCGGCCTGCGTCCGGCCGACGAGGCGCAGCTCAAGAAGATCACCAAGGATTTCCGCGTCTATTACGCGAAGGTGCCGGGCAAGACGCCGGGCAGCTACACGATGGACCACACCGCCGCGAGCTACGTGTTCGATCCGGACGGCAAGCTGCGCCTGTTCGTGCGCGACGGCCAGGGCCCCGCGCCGTGGGTCCACGACCTGAAGCTGCTGCTCGGCTGAGCGGCCAGGCCGTTCGGCTAGGCAGTTCACCGCGGCCGTTCGGCGAGACCTTTTTCCTTCCTTTCCCGCCTTTTTCGCTTTTTCCCGCCTGCTTTACCGCCGGACGCGGCCTTGCGCCCCGCCCGGCGGCGGCGCGCGCCTACGGCAGCGCCGGCAGGTTCAGGCCGTCGGCCGCACGGGTCATGCGGAACTCCGTCACCGAGTAGGTCGCGAGCTGTTCGGTCACGAACGGGTCGCTCTGCAGGATCGCGTCGAGTGCGTCGCGATCGATGCGCGCGGCGAGGATCACGCCGCCCGTGCGCGGCACCTTCGGGCCGGCGGCGCGGAACACGCCCGCGTCGAAGTGCCGCTGCAGGAAGTCGCGATTGCGTTCGGGCGCGTCGTCGATGCGCTCGAGCGACACCGTGTACTGGATGTCGATGACGTACATGGAGGTCTCACGAGGACGCCGCGACACCGTGTCGCGGCCAGCGCTCCTTGTAGCACAGCGTGCGGCGCGGCGCGGATTTCATGGCGGATTCCATTCAAGTTGTAAGCCGATGTGCCGTAATAAACGGAGGCGATCGTTAGCAGGCGAGAGGCCGGCCTGCGGGCGGTGTGCGAAGACAAGACACTGAAAAAGGCACGCACGATGAGCAGAATGAGTTTGAACCGCAAGCTGTGGCTGGCGCTTGCGCTCGTATGGGTCGGATTGTTGGGGGTGGGCGCGTGGAGCGCGTTCGAGACGCGCGCGACGATGCTCGCCGAGCGCAAGGCGGGGATGACGAATCTCGTCGACGCCGCGCAGGGCGTGGTGCAGTCGTACTACGCGCTGTCCCAGAGCGGTGCGATGAACGAGGCCGACGCGCAGCGCGACGCGCTCGCGCGGCTCGCGGCGATGCGCTACGACGGCGACTCGGGCTACGTGTTCGTGACCGACGCGAAGCCCACGGTGCTCATGCACCCGACGCTGCCGAAGCTGGTCGGCACCGTGGTCAGCGATTTCAAGGATCCCGACGGCAAGCTGCTGTTCGTCTCGGTGGTGAACGCGGCGAAGGCCGACGGGCGCGGCTTCGTGAACTACCGCGGCCGGCTGCCGCACAGCGAGACGGCGGTGCCGAAGATCAGCTACGTGACGCGCTTCGCGCCGTGGGACTGGTACATTTCGAGCGGCGTGTTCATCAAGGACATCGATACGGTCTACTACGAGACCCTGGTCGGCCACCTCGCGGTGGTGGCGGTGATCGGTGCGGTGATCACGCTCGCGCCGCTCGTGATCATCCGCAACGTGCGGCGCAGCCTCGGCGGCGAGCCGGACGAGGCGGCCGCCCTGGCCGCGCGCATCGCGCTCGGCGACCTGACCCAGACGGTGCCGGTGCGCCCGGGCGATACCCAGAGCATGATGGCCGCGATGCACGAGATGCAGGACCGGCTGCAGGGCACGATCGGCGGCATCCGCCATGCGGCGGAATCGATCGCGGCGGCCAGCCAGCAGATCGCGGCCGGCAACAACGACCTGTCGGCGCGCACCGAGCAGCAGGCGGCCTCGCTCGAGGAAACCGCCGCGAGCATGGAAGAGCTGACCGCGACCGTCAAGCAGAACGCCGACAACGCGCGCCAGGCGAGCGGCCTCGCGCACAACGCGTCGGACATCGCGCTCAAGGGCAACGACGTGGTGAACCGCGTGATCGGCACGATGGGCGAGATCAACGACAGTTCGCAGAAGATCGCCGACATCATCGGCGTGATCGAGGGCATCGCGTTCCAGACCAACATCCTCGCGCTGAACGCGGCCGTCGAGGCGGCGCGCGCGGGCGAACAGGGGCGGGGCTTCGCGGTGGTGGCGGGCGAGGTGCGTTCGCTCGCGCAGCGCAGCGCGACGGCGGCCAAGGAGATCAAGCAGCTGATCAACGTGTCGGTCGAGCGCGTGCACAACGGCTCGTCGCTGGTCGGCCAGGCGGGCACGACGATGAGCGAGATCCTGCAGGCGGTGCGGCGCGTGACCGACATCATGGGCGAGATCGCCGCCGCGTCCGAGGAGCAGGCGAGCGGGATCACCCAGGTCGGCCGCGCCGTCACGCAGATGGACGAGGTCACCCAGCAGAATGCGGCGCTCGTCGAGGAGGCGACCGCCGCGGCCGCGTCGCTGCAGGAACAGGCGGCGCGCCTGCGCGAATCGGTCAGCGCGTTCCAGGTGCGCGGCGGCGGGGCGCCGCGCGCTGCACGCGCGCCGAAGCCGGCCGCACCTAGGCCGGCCGCGCCGAACGACGCGAGCGGGGACGACGCGGCGCGCACGGAGCCGGCCCTGATCTGAGGCATACCCATATGAGCGGGATGTATTTCACAGGGCGCGGATCCTGTGCCACCATCTGCGCTCTGTCGGACGGGCGGCCTCGGGCCGCCGGCCGTCCCTCATGAGTTCCCTTTTCGAGCCTGATCCGTACTGCAAGCAAGCGAGACATAACAGATGAAGCGTCGCAATCTCCTGAAAGTGGTTTCCGTCGTCGCGGCCAGCGCGGCACTGAGCATCGCCTCCGGCGCGTACGCGCAGGACAAGGTCATCAAGGTCGGCACCGTCGCGGGGCCGGATTCGGAAGTGTGGCAGGTCGTGCAGAAGGTCGCGAAGGAGAAGGAAGGCCTGACCGTCAAGGTCATCGAGTTCAACGACTACGTGCAGCCGAACGCGGCGCTCGACGCGGGCGACCTCGACGCGAACAGCTTCCAGCACGGCCCCTATCTCGACAGCCAGGTGAAGCAGCGCGGCTACAAGATCGTCAGCGCCGGCCTCACCTACATCTCGCCGATCGGCGTGTACTCGAAGAAGTTCAAGTCGCTCAAGGATCTGCCGCAGGGCGCGAAGGTCGCGCTGCCGAACGATCCGTCGAACGAGAACCGCGCGCTGCTGCTGCTGCAGTCGCAGGGCGTGATCAAGCTGAAGGCGGGCGCCGGCACGGGCGGCAACAACGCGACCGTGCTCGATGTCGCCGAGAACCCGAAGAAGCTCAAGCTGACCGAACTCGATGCCGCGCAATTGCCGCGCGTGCTCGGCGACGTCGACGCGGCGGTGATCAACACCAACTACGCGCTGGCCGCGAACCTGCAGCCGACCAAGGACGCGATCGCGCTCGAATCGCTGACGAGCCCGTACGCGAACCTGATCGCGGTGCGCGCGAAGGACAAGGATCAGCCGTGGGTGAAGAAGCTCGTGAAGGCCTACCAGTCGCCCGAGGTGAAGGAATTCATCGCGAAGCAGTTCGAAAAGCCCGCACGGGATCGTGCGGGCTTTTTTCATGGGCGCGCCGGATTGGTGCGCGCCTCGAAATTCATATTAATGGAATGGTATGCTCGTGCGCTGGCTGACGATCGCATGACAGGCGCGCGCCCATGCGACGCGGCCCGATTCACCATATAGAACCCAGAACCGATACCGGGGGAGACTCATACATGAAGCGTTTCAAGGCAGTGGCCGTCCAATCGATCCTGGCGGGTGCGGTGTCGCTCGCGATGCTGTCCGGCGCGCACGCGCAGACCGTCAAGGTCCTGTCGATCGTCGACCACCCCGCGCTCGACGCGATCCGCGACGGCGTGCGTGCGGAGCTGAAGGCGTCCGGCTACGACGGCGACAAGCTCAAGTGGGAATACCAGAGCGCGCAGGGCAATACCGGCACCGCCGCGCAGATCGCCCGCAAGTTCATCGGTGACCAGCCCGACGTGATCGTCGCGATCGCGACGCCCGCCGCGCAGGCCGTGGTCGCGTCGACCAAGAGCGTGCCGGTCGTCTACTCGGGCGTGACCGATCCGGTCGCCGCGCAGCTCGTGAAGGGCTGGGGGCCGTCGGGCACCAACGTGACGGGCGTGTCGGACAAGCTGCCGCTCGACCGCCAGGTCGCGCTGATCAAGCGCGTGGTGCCGAAGGCCAAGACGGTCGGGATGGTCTACAACCCGGGCGAGGCGAACTCGGTCGTGGTCGTCAAGGAACTCAAGGACCTGCTCGCGAAGCAGGGGATGAGCCTCAAGGAGGCGGCCGCGCCGCGCACCGTCGACATCGCGTCCGCCGCGAAGAGCCTGATCGGCAAGGTCGACGTGATCTACACGAACACCGACAACAACGTCGTGTCCGCCTACGAGGCGCTCGTGAAGGTCGCGAACGAGGCGAAGATCCCGCTGATCGCGGGCGATACCGACAGCGTGAAGCGCGGCGGCATCGCGGCGCTCGGGATCAACTACGGCGATCTCGGCCGCCAGACCGGCAAGATCGTGGTGCGCATCCTGAAGGGCGAGAAGCCGGGCGCGATCGCGTCCGAGACGAGCAGCAACCTCGAACTGTTCGTCAACACGGACGCGGCCGCGAAGCAGGGCGTCACGCTCTCGCCCGACCTCGTGAAGGAAGCGAAGACGGTCATCAAGTAAGACGCGGCGCGGTTGCGCCGGCCCTACCGGGCCACGATAGAACAGGCGGACGGCGCGCCCGACCCGGGCCCGCCGCCGATGCCGACCGGGCGCGGCACGCGTGCCGCGCCCGCAACAGGATTCCCCATCATGTCTTTGTTTTCGTTGCTGGGCGCGCTGGAGATCGGCCTGATCTTCAGCCTCGTCGCCCTCGGGGTGCTGATCTCGTTCCGCATCCTCAACTTTCCCGACCTGACCGTCGACGGCAGCTTTCCGCTCGGCGGCGCCGTCGCCGCGACGCTGATCGCGGCCGGCCATGATCCGTTCACCTCGACCCTCGCCGCGATCGCCGCGGGTGCGTGCGCCGGCTTCATCACCGGCTGGCTCAACGTGCGCCTCAAGATCATGGATCTGCTCGCGAGCATCCTGATGATGATCGCGCTGTACTCGGTCAACCTGCGGATCATGGGGCGGCCGAACGTGCCGCTGATCACCGAGCCGACCATTTTCTCGGTGCTGCAGCCCGACTGGATGCCCGACTACGTGCTGCGCCCGGCCCTGCTGTGCGTGGTCGTGGTGGTCGCGAAGCTCGGCCTCGACTGGTTCTTCTCGTCGCAGCTCGGCCTCGCGATGCGCGCGACCGGCGCGAATCCGCGCATGGCGCGCGCGCAGGGGATCGCCACGGGCCGCGCGACGCTCGCCGGGATGGCGCTGTCGAACGCGCTCGTCGCGCTGGCGGGCGCGCTGTTCGCGCAGACCCAGGGCGGCGCCGACATCCCGATGGGGATCGGCACGATCGTGATCGGCCTCGCTGCCGTGATCATCGGCGAGACGCTCCTGCCCGCGCGCCGGCTGGTGCTGACGACGCTTGCCGTCGTGATCGGCGCGATTCTCTATCGCTTCTTCATCGCGCTCGCGCTCGACAGCGATTTCATCGGCCTGAAGGCGCAGGACCTGAATCTCGTCACCGCGCTGCTCGTCACGGTCGCGCTGGTGCTGCCCGCAACCCGCAAGAAGCTGTTTGCGCGCAAGAACGGAGGGGCATGAGATGCTGTCCGCACACGATCTGAAACTCACCTTCAATCCCGGCACGCCGATCGAGACCCGCGCGCTGCGCGGGCTGTCGCTCGAGATCCCGGACGGCCAGTTCGTCGCGGTGATCGGCTCGAACGGCGCCGGCAAGTCGACCTTCCTGAATGCGGTCAGCGGCGACCAGCCGGTCGACGCCGGCCGCATCTCGATCGACGGCACCGAGGTCACGCGCCGCCCGGCGTGGGATCGCGCGCACCTCGTCGCGCGCGTGTTCCAGGACCCGATGGCGGGCACCTGCGAGGCGCTGACGATCGAGGAGAACATGGCGCTCGCGACCGCGCGCGGCGTACGGCGCGGCTTTCTCCCGGCGCTCAACCGCGCGTCGCGCGAGCTGTTCCGCGACAAGCTGCGGCTCTTGAACCTCGGGCTCGAGAATCGTCTGGCCGATCGCATCGGCCTGCTGTCGGGCGGCCAGCGGCAGGCGGTGAGCCTGTTGATGGCGTCGCTGCGGCCGTCGCGGATCCTGCTGCTCGACGAGCACACCGCGGCGCTCGACCCGAAGACGGCCGCGTTCGTGCTGGAGCTGACCGCGCGCATCGTCGCCGAGGGCAAGCTGACGACGATGATGGTCACCCACAGCATGCGGCAGGCGCTCGACTACGGCGACCGGACCGTGATGCTGCACCAGGGGCAGGTGGTGCTCGACGTGTCCGGCGACGCGCGCAAGGGCCTCGACGTACCCGACCTGCTGCAGATGTTCGAGAAGGTGCGGCACGAGCGGCTCGACGACGACGCGTTGTTGTTGGGGTGATGCGCACTAGGGGGCGTGGTGCGTCCCCCCTGGTGTCGGGCCGGGCATTCGCTCGATGAAAGAGGGCGGTCCGGCCTGATCTTCAAAGGTTTCTCCGCGGGACTTATCGGTGATGCAGGCGTGATCCGAAGGGTATGGAATAAATTAAACGAAAAGGCTCTTTGGCGGCATTTGACGCCGAATATTCATGATTCGCTTCGGTTCGAACAGCGCATGACAGGAGCAGGGATTTACCCTGTCTTCCGATCGGCCGCCACCGATTACAGGCGAGACCTAACCGGTTGCCGTAAATCTCCCATGCATCACCACTGTGTATGATTGGAATCCTGCGCGAAGTGCGTGAATAGATATTCAACGAGGGGTGTTCATGAAAGTTGCTTACGTATTGGCGTCAACGAGTCACGGAACGCTTATCGTCAACAGAAATGACGAAAACCGAAGCGAAGAGTACGGCACCTACGGCGTAGGGTGGAATATTCTGGAAACCGGGGGATTTTTTAAGAGCGACGTCGAACTGCTCAATGCGATCCTGAGGATGAAGGTGCGCGCGCTCGGCGGCAGGCGGCCTGTCGTGGCAATCGACTGCGGCGCGAACATCGGCGTGCACACGATAGAATTTGCACGGACTCTGGGCGATGCGGGCAGCGTGATCTCGATCGAGGCGCAAAGGCCGGTCTACTATGCGCTATGCGGAAATATCGCCATCAATAATTGCTTCAATGTCGATGCCAGAAATGTTGCGATCGGCGGCGAGGTCGGATCGTTGAAGGTGCCGTTCGTCGATTACCACCGGAAATCCAGTTTCGGTAGCCTGGAGCTGGTGCGTGGTAACGAAAATGAGGATATCGGCCAGCAAATCAACTACGGCGCGGGGTACGACGTTCCATTAATCACGCTCGATTCATTGGGCCAGTCGCATGTCGATCTCGTAAAAATCGATGTTGAGGGCATGGAGGAGGCGGTCATTGCCGGCGGACTGGCAAGCTTGCGAGCGTCCCGCCCGGTCTTGTTCATCGAGAAGATCAAGTCGAACCTTGGCAGCATGCATCAGACGCTGATCGATTTCAAATACGACATCCATGATCTCGGCCCCAACATCCTCGCGGTTTCGAGCGATGAGCCGACATCGCGGGAAATCCGTGCCTTGATCGAGGCTCAGTTCGAATTATCCTCGTCTGGAGACGCCTGATCGGGCAGCACATCTGGTATGACGGGCGATTGGCAGGGGAGCGTGACCGTGAAGGTCGTGCCCTTGCCTACGTTGCTTTCCACGGAAATGTCCCCACCCAGGACTTCCACCAGGCCTCGCACGACCGCGAGGCCCATGCCGTATCCGGAGACCCCCGGGTTATCTTGAAACTGGCTTTGAAAGAATGGCGAGAACAGGAAATTGATCTTGTTCCTGTCGATTCCGATTCCCTCGTCGAT
>NZ_JAAGNW010000008.1:0-1545 GCF_010645215.1 Burkholderia multivorans
GACCACCCGCTCCTCTACGGCGTGGTCCCGCGCCCATACGATTCGCGCAATCGGATCCTCCGGGACTAGTACGTGCGCGGTCGCTCCACCCACGCATAGATCCTCCTGCAATACTGCCCACAACCCACACGCCCCACAACCCGCTGACTCAATTCGCATTTCAGCGCCCAATGTAAAAAACCCTGAGGGCTCTCGCACTCAGGGCTTTAGAAATATTTCACCGAGGTATCAGCGCGATACCTTATACGCCCGCCCCAATTACTCAGCATCCGCCACAAACTCCAGATCAACCCAATACCACCCCACAGCGACAGTTTGAAGTTATTTAAATCAACCTCGGGTTTATCCTCAATTGCACCGACCTATTACGCGCCCTAGAAAGTAAGCACGCGATTCCCCATCGGAACGTTCAACGGACGAAGAAGATGAAATCAATGCCTAGCTCCGGCGCAATTCACATAATTGCCGCCTCAACACTCTTTCTAAATTCGTGCACCTCAATGCCATCCGTATGGGGCTTGAAATATGGCGAAGACAAGCCACAAATTAGCTTTGTCTCCATGAACATTACAGCGCAGGCAAACCATCAAACCACCACCACTGGCGACATATTGATTTGGAACCCAAATACCAACGCAGCTTACGCCAATCTCCAAGGGCATACCTGCATGCTTCCCGCAGACGTATATAGAATAAATTCCACTGCAATGGGCGCAAATTTAAGTGCGAGCCCACAAGGACAAACTGGCCCTGGCGGAGACATCAACTTCTCAAGCGCCAAGGCAGCAGCAGCAGTACTGCTTTCCGCAAATGACATACGAACTACATTTTTGAGCATCGCGCTCTTCAACTTCTGCATGCTATATGCAAACAACAAATCGCCAACTACGGCGCAAATTGCTACCTTTCTGCATGTAGTCGATTCAGCCGCCAAAATGACACCTGACAATGGAGCCAGCACCCCTCTTGTTGCGCTACTTAACGCCCCGAACGATACGCAACCGGCTGATCCTTCGTCAGCGCCACACGGTGCGTCTTCACCAGTTGCCGCATCAGCGCCGGTAGATGCATCAGCTCCCGTTGCCGCGTCAGCGCCACACGGTGGATCGGAAGTCGGGACAACGCCACCCAAGCAGAAGCACTCCAAATAAGCATATGCCTAGAATTCGGACTACTCGATTCCGATCAATGCTCTAAGACTGCACTTGATCTGCCCATCAGTCAGACACCCAAACGCCTTCTCAACACAGCCCATGAAAGCAAAAGCCCCGAGGGCTTTCGCACTCAGGGCTTAGAAATTCATTTCGTAAGGGCGAACGCCCTCCCAACAATTCCCGGCTGACTTCTATCGCTACTCGTCGCGGCGCTCCCGCGATTCTCTACGCCTGCCGGGCGAAGGTTGCGACACGAGGGTGCGGTCGCTCACGTATCCAGTGACGCGGTAAAGGATGAGGCAAGTTTATGCGATCCGCTCTTGAAATGGAACACCTTTCATCCTCGCAATTGACGGCTCATTGTGTCGGACACCGATCCATCGACTTGATC
>NZ_JAAGNW010000008.1:1555-1950 GCF_010645215.1 Burkholderia multivorans
ATCGAGCGTTACCCCAAGCGCATGAGCACGGCCCGCGTCGTCAATCTGCCGCTTCGTAGATCCAGCACAAGTCGGGCAGATGCGCGGCCCTTTCGCGTCCACGTGCTCGGGGCCATCACATCGTTACCGTAGCTCACTTCGACGTACGGCACGCCGTTGTCGTCGCGACGCCGCGACGCCGCGATCATGTACCACGTGTTCTTTGCCTCGATCCGGACCGCTTCCGCACCGAAGACCAGCTCCCCGCCGAAAGCAAACTCGTCCGCGAGCCAGTCACGCATGCGTTGCTCGATCTTCCAGTCGTCGTCCGCGCAGACCAACACGTGCAGGTTCGGATACGTTGCGCGCAGGTAGCGCACGGCCGAGAGAATTCCGCCCGCATCGAAACAGATGTT
>NZ_JAAGNW010000008.1:1960-2361 GCF_010645215.1 Burkholderia multivorans
ATCGCCATCCGGATCGAGCGCGCGGTTGCATAGCCTTCCGCGACCAGCACGATCTGGTCGTCCGGGCCGACCTCGCCCAGCAGGTACGATGCGCCTTTCCTCTCCATGCCCGTGTTGAAACGCTTCGCGCCGTCCGGAGTGATTTTCTGGAGACCGACGAGGCGCGTGTCGACGCCGCACTGAAACATCGGCACGAAGATCGTGCCGTCCGCGTCGAAACGCACGCCTTCCGCCGTGACACGCTTGCGCGCGAGATAAGCTGATTCGCCATGCTCTGACGCGCGATTCCACTGGTCCCTCGCGCGGTTAGCGGCGAGCTTCGCTTTCCGCGCATCGCGTTCGGCCTGTTCGCGCTCAGCAGCCTCTTGTCGGCGACGCGTCTCCGCCATCGCATCTTCATC
>NZ_JAAGNW010000008.1:2371-4498 GCF_010645215.1 Burkholderia multivorans
ATCGCCCGAGAAATGCCCGTACGTCCCGCTGTATCGAAACGGAAAATGTACTCATTCGGATGCGGCGGATGCGCGGGGTCGGTCGCGCGCCTCTCCTCGTAGGCGGCCGGCACGGGGTAGCGCGGCTGCCGCAGTAGGATTTCGAGTGAGTCGCCGATCAACGGCACCCACTCGTTGTTCCCTTTCTTCTGCCTAGGGTGCTTCCGATCCCGGACCAAAGCTAGGCGCTTCTCGACATCAAGATCCGACCAGGTCAAACGGAATACCTCGCCGCGACGAAATGCACTCTTCAGCGCGAGCCTGATCACGTCCGGTACGGCCTGCTCGCGCTCCGGGTGCTCGGCGAACCATTCGAAGATCTTTAGAATCTCGTCCCGCGTCGGACGTCGGTCCCGCTGATTACCGGGGCCGACCAGCTGGAGGTGATTGAGCGTCGGCCGCGCAATGCTCGGGGCATGAGGCAACCGGAGATCGAGCAACGACGCCATGTGCTTGAACACGGTGCCGAGCTTCGAAATGTCCATATCGATGGTGTATTGGCCAGCGCCCTCCTTTTTGCGGTCCTGGGCGAATTTTACGAGCCGCTGGGTCGACAGCTTCATCGCCGCCTCGTCGTCAAAGCACCTTTCCAGGCGACCGAGCATGTAGTGCTCGTTTGACTTGTCGACAACCGGCCGGCCTGAGTCACTTCGAGCGACGCGATACTGCCTCACCAGCTCGCCAACCGTAACGGTTTGCTCATCGACCGCACGCGCGCCCTTATCAAGACCTGCCTCAATTTCTCTCGCCCACGCCTCCGCAGCGCCTTTCGTTCCAAACGTCTTTGCTATACTCTTGTGCCCCTGCCGGCGGATTTGAGCCCGCCAGCGGGTGCCGACCTTGATGATGGATGCCAAGTGCTACCCCGTGAAGACTGTAGCAACGCAGCGTGATGAGGCGCTGCTACAGAGGTGATTTGTAGCAAAAGTGTAGCAGAGAGCGCCTTAAATCCTGTTACATTGCGCCTCACGACACGTCATCCAAGGATTCGCAAAAATCGCCGAAAGGCTTGCGGGACAAGGCTAAGCGCTTGATGCATAAGGCACTTATGCTCCCCGCTCAAACTATCCGCTCCCCGTAGTTCAATGGATAGAACAAGCGCCTCCTAAGCGCTAGATACAGGTTCGATTCCTGTCGGGGGGACCAGAAGCCTTCATCTCTGCCTTACAGGGCAAGGCAATGCGCGATCCGATTATGCGACAGCGAGTGGCGGCTTTCGGGCGGGCGTTTTCGCTACAGCCCAGGTTGGCTGCCAGCGCACCGATTCGAGCGCCTTGGTGAATCATCATCGACCGGCATCCGCTCTCCTGTGATCGCCAGTACCCCCGGGACCGCATGCGCTGGAGCAGCGCCTATATCTTGATCGCAGAAGTTCCAACGATAACCTGCGTCGATAAATGCGCCACAAGATGGAATCCATGAGGAGTCCATCAGATTACCAATATCTGTCGCGTACTAGCTGCATCCGAAAATCTCCCGGCTACAATGGCCAGCGATTCAGTGCGCACGACAGTGCAGTTCAGCGATGAGCGAAAATCTCTATTCGTACGGCAGCCGCCGCAATCTCAAGCCCGCTGACCTTTTCACCTTCATAGCGCTCGACGAAACGCATGAGCATTTGGGCCTCGCTGCTTTGAGCGCTGCCGCAGCGGTCCTTCTCTGGCAGGCGGAGGTTCGAAACCGATGACGATGATCGGATCAACAGAGGGCACCTCCGTCGTGTCGCTAGCTGCAAGAAAGGTGTTCCCGCAAATCCTTCCGTTCCGTCTTCCCATGATCACGGAGATTGGACTGTCTGGGCTTCGGGTCGCATACACACGTCGCCTTGGTGCTTGGGTAGGACGCACCATACCCGTGGTTGGCGAGGTATTTCTCGTGGTGGATGCGATCACGATCATGCGTAATATCGTTGCTTCGTATAACCGGCTGGTCAAGCCTGAGGACCGGGTGCTCTAGTCATGCAAGACAACACATGGGAACGCCTGGAGGCGTTTGCACGAGAAGAGCTTGGGCGCCCCCTGTTCGGTGGGGCGCTGACTCTCAGTCCGGAATCCAGGCTCGAGCAGGATCTAGGTTTAACGGGCCTCG
>NZ_JAAGNW010000008.1:4508-8449 GCF_010645215.1 Burkholderia multivorans
ATCGAGAAATGGGCGACAACGTTCAACGTGGAAACCCGGGACTTTCCACACCAGCGCTACTTCGGCCCCGAGGGGCAAGAACTGCTGTCGTCGGTGATTGGGCTGTTTTCAAAGCGCCTTCGCAAACCGGAACGGCTTCCATTGACCCTAGGCATGCTTGCTGAAGCGACGCGACTCGGAAAATGGGATACGGACGCAGTTGAAGCTGCTGCGGGATGGCTTCCACATGCGCCGTCCTCCTGACGGCGAGTCGCGTCAAATGAAATTGCTCGCAAAAATCGTCGTAACGACCCTTCTCACATTCAGCATTTCGCGCCTGATCTATTCATCGGACTGGGCTGATGCGTGGTATCGCAGCCCGACCGGCCAACGGGTATATGAATTCCTCGCACGCTTCTTCGGCATGAATGGAGCCAACCAACGCGACAATTTGATATTCCTCGTCATCGCCGGCATCTCTCTTATTGCCGCATTGATCATGGTCTATATTTCTGGCCGCATCATCCGGCGACGTGAGACGAAAGCGCCTCATTAAGTGCTCGAAGATTTGCTGACTCGACAAGCGTACTTGAACGGATGAACTCCATGGGGCAGCGTTTGCAACCACCCCACGAGATGATTCGATCTGCCATTCTGAAACAGGAAAGCAAGGTTATGAGACTCGTGGCATGTGATACCTCGCACAACACGGCCTCTATCGCCAAGAATAGGTTGCCTCTGCATCCTGCCACCAAAGAAAAATAGTAAGAAGCGCGCAACACGCTGAGTGTCGATGAGGGTATCGGTCCTTGATACTCGCAATGCTCAATCCTCGACGCATTCCAACATAACGGCCGCCAGCGATGGCCCGGGTAATCATCCACGAAACACAACGGCTTGGTTGAGCGCCCTTGAGCGCCCCAACGACGAGGGACCATCACCCCCCCTCAATTGCCCAATACTTCGCCGGGCCATCGCTCAACGGCGCACCCCGTATCCAGCTTCCCCCTCAAACAATCCGCTGCATATACCCCGGCAACTCCGGCTCCGGCAACACCGCCAGCACCTTCAACCGTTGCAACGTACGCCGGCACCCCGCCTGCAGATGCGCGGCAAGCGCATCCGCCGCGCCCTTCGCATCCCCCGCGATCAATCGCGTCACGACCTCGCGATGTTCAACCAGCGTGCCCACATCGGGATGCATATGAAACGCCTCATAGAACGCATGATTCACCGTCAACGGCATGTGCGCGCGCCCGACCATCCCGAGCAACTTCCGATTGGGCGCATACGCGAGGCACTCGACATGCAGTGTCAGTTCAAGCTGATGTAACGCGGCGGCATCGACCTCATCGGGTGTCGCAATCGCACGGTCGAGTGCATCGCGCGCAGCAACCAGAACGTCCTGCGATAAAAACGGCTGGCTCGCCGCCAGCGCGGCCGGCTCCAACAGCATGCGCAACTCATAGTCCTGCGCCACCGCACGCGCCGTCAGCGGACCACACAGCCAGTGCGAATACGCGGTTTTCTCGACGAGCCCCAGGTCGCGCAATCGCTGCAGCGCTTCGCGCACGACACCCCGGCTCACGCCGAACGCATCCGCAGCGTCCCCTTCATTGATCCGGAAATGGCCGAACACGATGCTCAACGACACCGCGGCCTCCAGCGCGTCATAAATCCTCTCGCTGTGAGACGGCAGGTCGAGCGGCGGCGGCGTCTCGTCGAAACCGAGTGCAGCTTCCGACAGCGACTCGCGCACCGGCGACGGAACACTGCCGTCCGGATGCGCGACCAGATAGCCCCGACCGTCGAACGTATGCAACAAACCGCCCGCGTGCAGCATTTCGAATGCCTTGCGCACCGGTACGCGGCTCGTACCGAACAGCCGCGCGACCGGCCCTTCGAGCAGCACGAGGCCCGCCGTGATCCGGCCGCGCACGATCGCGCTCTTCAAACGGTCGTGAATCAGTTGGTAGCGCAGCCGGCTGTCGGCGCCGGTGTCGGGCATCATCGCGGCGGACCGCTCACGTGTCGTCATCGCCGGAGAATACGCGTCGTCATGCGCGCATGAATTCGTTCCATCGGCGCGCCAGATAGTTATGTTCGTCCATCACGGAATTCCAGACTGCAATGCGGCCCATGCGGGCCGCGTAGCCGCCGCCGTCGCGGCGCTGCCCCGCGGCCACGAGGCGTTGGCGGCCCGGCCCGGGCAAGTCCCGCGCCGCCGGCTCGCCATCGTACCAGTAAGCCCATTCGTCGACATCCAGCTGCGCGCGCACGCGCGTCGGGTTGGGCAGATAGAGGCCCTGCCGCATCATGGCCGCCCCCGCCGCACCGTCCAGCCACCAGTTCAGGTAATCGTACGCGGCATCGAGCACCCGCCCGTGCGCGGCACGCGACACCGCGAGGCCACCGAACCACGCACGGTAGCCTTCCCGAGGCGCGGCCAGGGTATGACGCACGCCTGCGCGCGCCAGCTCCCCGACAGCCGGCGACCAGATGCTCTGGATCGCCACCTTGTTCGCGATCATCAGTCGCGCCGCCTCGGCAAAGCTCGACCAGAATCCGGCGAAATGACCGCGCCGCTTGAACGCGATCAGGATGGCAATCAATCCGTCGATCTCTTCGATCGTCAGATTGCCGAGGTCGGCAAAGCGCATCAGCCCGCTCGCCTCGACCGCAAGCGCCGCATCGATCGCACCGATCGCCGGGTCCGCCTGCAGCGCCACGCGTCCGGCCAGTTCCGGCGCCAGCAGCCATGCCCAGCTTTCACCGCCCTCCAGCAGCGCCGGCGGCAATGCATCGGCGAGATACGCGAAACTGTCCGCGTTGTGCGTCAGCGGCAGCATGCTGATGCGGGCGGTCGGGGGAGCACCGAGCGATCCGTCCGCCTGTACGTACAAACGGTTCGCCGGTCCGCCGCCCGCGCGCGCGGGCGGATGCCCCGGCAGGCAGCCGGTGCGCGCGAGCGGCCCTATGCCGTCCCACCCCCGGATCCTCGCCAGTTCGAGCGGCTGCAGCGCGTGCGCGGGCCACAGGTAGTCGAGACTATGGAACCACTGGTCGTACAGTTCGTAGCCCTCGGGATGCATCACGCCGTCACGCTGAACCGCCGAGCCGTCCTCGACCAGGAAACGCAACCGGATCCCGAGATCCTGCTCGGCGGCCTTGCGCACCGGTTCCTGCAGCGTGACGGTGGTGCCGAGCACGCGCAACTCGACACGCGCCCGATGCACGGCGGGCGCGCGCGGCGCGGCGAATGAAGACGTGGAAGGCGATCGCGTGGGCGTCACTGGCGAGGCTCCGAGAGTGCGAGTCGGAAACGATGGTACGAAGCGTCGAGTGCGTCGCGTGACAATCCGTCGACGATGAACACGAGCCGGGACACGCGCTCATCGGCAGGCCATGCATCCAGATGCAGCACCGGATGCACGAGGTGCTGCACCGCATGCAGCACGACCGGCCGGCTCGCTCCGGCCAGCGCCAGCACGCCCTTGACCCTCAGGATGCTATCACCGTGCCGATTCAGCAGCAGCGTGAACCAGAGCGTGAATACCGGCCAGTCGAGCGGCGCGTCGAAATCCAGGCAGAACGCACGGATCCCGCCCGGCTCCGCATCTCGCCGGTGCGCCAGCCCCCCGCGCCCGAAGCGCGCGGGCGCGGGCGGCGCCATCCCGGGCAACGCAGCCATGCCGGACTCCCTGCGGCCCAGCCGTCGGAGCAGGTCGAGCGGATCGGCGGATTCGGCGAGCCATGCCAACAAGGCCGCGTCGTTATCGAAGCTCTCTCGCGTCGCGATCGAGGCGGCGGGATTCAACGCCTGAATCCGTTCGCGCACCGCACGCAGCGCCGGCTCATCGCAAAGGTCCGTCTTGCTGATCAACACGCGGTCCGCCGCGACGATCTGCGCGAGCCACTCCGGATGCCGGTCGCCCTGAGTCTTCGCGTGCAGCGCATCGACG
>NZ_JAAGNW010000008.1:8459-13314 GCF_010645215.1 Burkholderia multivorans
ATCGACGACCGTCACCGTCGCGCACAGCGTGTAATGGCTGCGCACGATCGGATCGGCAAGCAAGGTCGCGACAATCGGCGCAGGCATGGCCAATCCCGTCGTCTCGATCACGACACGGGAGAAGGCCGGCACGGCGCCGCGCGCGCGGCGCGAGAACAGATCGACCAAGGCGTCTTTCAGTTCGCCCCGGATCGAACAGCAAAGACAACCGTTATCCAGCAGCACGGTCTGCGCCTCGACCTCGCCGATCAGCAGATGGTCGAGGCCCACTTCGCCGAACTCGTTGACCAGCACGGCGGTATCGCGCGCGGCCTCACCGCGCAGCACATCGGCGATCAGCGTCGACTTGCCGCTGCCGAGAAATCCCGTCACGATCGTGACCGGCACGACATCGTAGGCTGCATTCATTCGCGCCCCTCCGCGTCCGCGAACATCGTCAGCGGATCGAGCGGCACGCCGAGCATTGTCTCCGCGGCCCGCCACACCTGAGCGAAGTCGTCGACGAGCACGCGCGCGCCGGTCGGCGACGACAGCACGAACGCCCGCCCGTGAAAATCGTCGAGCCCCAGCCTGACTCGCGCAAGCACCCGTTTCGCCAACGCCACCTGGACCAGTCGCTGACGGCGTGCGTTGTCCCCGTTGCCCGGCGCAACCACGTTCGACCAATGCCGCCCGCCTCCCAGCAATCCGCACATCCCGCACATCGGTGTCTCCGTCAGGGCATCACGTCGCCGGCATTCGGGCCGAGCGTCTGTCCGACAAACAGATTCCCGCCCGGGTCCGATGCGAGCAGGAGCGCGGCAGGCGCCACCTCGTCGGCAAGGCCGAAGCGGCGCAACGGCAATTCGGCAGCCTTCGCGCGTTTCCATGCGTCGCTGATCCCGTCGACCAGCGGCGTTTCGATCGGCCCGGGCGCGAGCGCATTGACCAGCACGTTGTCGGGCGCCACTTCGAGCGCGAGCGACTTGGTGAAGCCGATCACCCCCGCCTTCGCGGCCGCATAGTGCGACAGCTCGACGCCGCCCTTGATCCCAAGCTGCGACGCGACATTGATCACGCGCCCCCAGCGCTGCGCCAGCATCGACGGGAGCGCGTGACGGGTGCACAGGAAAACGCTGCGCAAATCGACGCGCATCATCTCGTCCCACATCGCCACGCTCAGATCGACGCAGCGCGCCTGGGTCAGCATGCCCGCATTGTTGACGAGGATATCGATCCCGCCGAATTGCGCGATGCAGCGCGCGGCGATCGCGCGTGCGCCGTCGTCCTCGCCGACATCGGCGAGCACCGTCGCGACCTCCGCACCCAGTCCGCGGCAGACCTCGGCCGAGACGGCAAGCCGGTCGGCGTCACGATCGGCCAGCACGAGCCGCGCGCCCGCCCGTGCATAGGCGCGGGCGATCGCGGCGCCGATCCCGCTGGCCGCGCCGGTCACGATCGCGCGCCGGCCGTCGAGCATCCAGGATTGTTCGGACATGGTAGTTCCCTCCAGAGCAAATGGAACGGCGCACCGGCGGCTCAACCGGGCCAGCGCACCGTCAGGCCGCCGTCAGCGACGATCGACTGCCCGGTGATATAGGACGCGTCGTCGCTGGTCAGGAAGCGGATCAGCGTCGCGATCTCGCGGGCCCGACCGACCCGGCCCAGCGGAATGCCGCGCGCCGCCAGCGCAAGCCCGGCCGGCCCGAGCGAATTGACGGCGTCGAGCGACTGCGGCGTCTCGACGAGCCCCGGGATGACGGCGTTGCAACGGATCCCGCGCGGCGCGAGTTCGACCGCGACCGCGCGGCACAAGCCGAGCACCCCCGCCTTCGCGGCGGCGTAATGCGCATGCGCATCCCATCCGTACACCCCGCCCGCGATCGATGACACCGCGACCAGCGCGCCGCCGTCCGCCAGCCGGCCCGCCGCGGCGCGAAAGGTGCGCATCACGCCCGTCAGGTCCACGTCGAGCATCTCGTGCCACTGCTCATCGCGCATCGCAGCAAGCGGCGCGGCACGCAACAGCCCGGCGTTCGCAACCGCGTAGTCGAGCCGACCGAAGCGCTCGAGCGCAACCTGTGCGAATGCGTCGACCGCCTCGGCCGAGCGTACGTCGACGGGATGCATCACGCAGCGGCCGCCGGCTTCCTCAACGGCGCGTTGAGTCGCCTGCGGATCATGCGGGTCTCCCGGGAAATAACCGCCGACGACCGCGACACCCGCCTGCGCATAGGCAACCGCCAAGGCCTGTCCGATGCCGCTCGCGGCGCCGGTCACGAGTGCGACTTTCATACGCGTTCTCCTTGAACGAAATGATCGGGAACGGCCGCCGGATCAACGTGCTTCGCCGCGAACACCAGCAATCCGGACAGCAGGCACGGCAACGCGCCGAACCACAGCGCGGCATGCATCCAGTCGCCGCCCGCGTTCAGCATCGTGGTCACGCCCACGCCTGCGAGAATCGCGCCGACGGGCCCCATCGCATGCACGATCGCGCCGCCGGTGCCGCGAATCGCGGTCGGGTAGCTTTCGCCGATAAAGAACAGCGCGGCGGAATAAGGACCGATCAGGAAGAACAGCCCGATGCTGTACAACGCGACGACGACCCGTGTGTCGCTCGGCCCCGCCAGCATCGCGGCAAAGGCCAGTCCGCCGAGCATCCAGCCGGCCGCCAGCGTGTTGCGCCGTCCGATCCGGTCACCGATCCAGCCATGCGTCAGGTAGCCGCAATAGCCCACCACGTTCGACAACACGAGGATCAGCAGTGAACCTTCGAACGACACGCCATGCACCTGGGTCAGCACGGTCGTGCCCAGCACGCTGAACACCTGGATCGCCGCCCAGTTGAGCAGCACGCTGCCGCCGAGCACCAGCGTCGCGCGCAACGCGTCACCCCGGAAGGCCGCCGCGACACCTGCGCGGCGATGCTGCTCGTAGTCGACGCCATGCGCAGCGGCGAGCGATTGCGCGGCCGGCTCATCTCCATGTTCGCGCAACCGGCGGATTTCCTGGTGCAGCAGGAATTGCGGGCTTTCCTTCAGCCGCCGGGTCAGGAAGACGATCACCAGCGCCGGAAACGCCGCGAACAGGAAGCAGCCCTGCCAGCCGATCCGCGGCAGCAGCAATGCGGTGAGGCCGGCCGCGAGCAGCGCGCCGATCGGCCAGCCGCCTTGTACCAGGCTGTAGATGAACCCCTTGCGCCGATTCAGCCTGGGATCGTTTGCGGCGGCGTACAACTCGTTCAGGTACGTCGCATTGACGGTTTCCTCGGCATAACCAAGGCCCGCAAGCGAGCGGATCAGCACGAGCGGCACCTTGCCCAGCGCACCGCCTGCGACCGTCAGCGCCGAACACAGCGCGGCGCCCGCAACGGTCCACACCAGCCCCGCCTTGCGGCCGAGCCGGTCGAGCAGCGGCCCGATGGCAAAGGCGATGACTGCCGTGCCGACCGCGACGTAGGTGGCGATTTCCGCCTGTGTCCGCGTATCCCAGCCGTAGTGACGGCCGATCTCGGGCAGCAGGGTGCCGAACAGGATGAAATCGTAGACAGCGAACACCCACGCCAGGAACGCGACGAAGGTCGCGCGTCTGACGTCGGCGGGAAGAATCGGCGGCGGCACATAAAGCGCAGTCGGTGCGATGGGCTGGGACATGGTGATGCTCCTCAACGGATGATCTGAGCAGGTTCGTCAGGCTGACTTCACGCGCGGCCGACGCCGCAGGAAATCGTCGGCAATCTCGTCGCAGGTGCAAAAGCGCACGCCGTCATGCGCCTTGAAGTGTGCGATCAGCCGTTCGAGCATCAGCAGCACTTGCGGACGTCCCGAGACATCGGGATGAATCGTGATCGGGAATACCGCGTAGTCGTGCTCGCGATAGACCCAGTCGAACTGGTCACGCCACATCTGTTCGATATCGCGCGGGTTGACGAAACCGTGGCTGTTCGGCGCTTTCTTGATGAACATCATCGGCGGCAGGTCGTCGAGATACCAGTTCGCGGGAATCTCGACGAGGTCTGTTTCCTCGCCGCGCACGAGCGGCTTCATCCAGGTGTCCGGGTGCCGCGCGTAGTCGATCCGGGTCCAGTTGTCGCCGACCCGCACGTAGTACGGGTGGAAATCGTTGTGCATCAGGCTGTGGTCGTACTTGATGCCTTTCTTCACGAGCAGTTCGTTGGTCACCTCGCTGAATTCCCACCACGGCGCGACATAGCCGGTAGGGCGGCGTCCGGAGAGTTGCGTGACCAGCTCGATGCTGCGATCGAGCACCACCTCCTCCTGCTCCGGCGTCATCGCAATCGGGTTCTCGTGGCTATAGCCGTGAACGCCGATCTCGTGCCCGGCCGCCGCGACCGCGCGCATCTGCTCGGGGAAAGTTTCGATCGAATGCCCGGGAATGAACCAGGTGGTCCTCAGTCCCTCGCGCTCGAACAGCTTGAGCAGCCGCGGCGTACCGACCTCGCCCGCAAACATGCCGCGCGAAATGTCATCCGGCGAATCCTCGCCGCCGTACGAGCCGAGCCAGCCGGCCACAGCGTCGACATCGACGCCGAATGTGATCAGGATTTCCTTTGCCATCGTCCTTCCTCCTCTCTGGATCAGTCTTCGTGCTGTTCGATGGCGAGCGCGACGGCCAGCAGCGCGTCGTCGTCGCCTCGCGCCCGCATCAATTGCACGCTGGTCGGCCAGCCGCCGCCGTCCGCGCCGGCGGGCAATGCAATGGCCGGGGTATCGAGAAAACTGCCGGGCATCGTCAATGCAAGCGTCGCGAGATTGATCCGGGAGAAGCGGTCAGGATCGGCTTCAAGCGGATCGAGCGGCGGGGCAACGTGTGCGACGGTCGGCGCGACGAACGTCGCATCGCCGAGCTCGTC
>NZ_JAAGNW010000008.1:13324-18406 GCF_010645215.1 Burkholderia multivorans
CAGATCGCGGCTGGCCTCCAGTCGCCCGCGCACGCGCGGGTCGAGACCCTCCGCCTCGCTCGATTCGAGCAGCGCGCGATGGGTCTCGAACGCCTCGATCGCGCCCAACCAGCCGTATCGCGCGCCCAGATCGCGCACCTTGCTTAGCGATGCGAATGCATGCGCTTCGACACGCGCGCCGGTTTCCCGAAGACGCGCGACGAACTGCTCGAAATCGCGCGCGACCGCCAGTTCCAGCGTGTAACCGGACAGCCAGCCCGGATCGATAACGAACCGCTCCGTCCGCAGCGAGGCAGATGGCGCAATGAAGGAGGCGCCGCGCACTACCGCGTCGAAGGCCATGCAGTCGGCCACGGTGCGCGCGAGCGGGCCGCCCGTATCGAGCGTCGGCGCGAGCGCGGTCATGCCGCCGCGCGGATAGCGCGCGGTGCTCGCTCGATAGCCGACCAAGCCATTGAATGCGGCGGGAATGCGGATAGAGCCCGCGGTGTCGGTGCCGACCGACAGCGGCACGACGTTCTCGGCCAATGCGATCGCAGCGCCCGACGACGAACCGCCCGGCGCTCGCGCACCTTCGGTCATATCGCCATGCGGATAGGTCGGTGTGCCGAAATGCGGATTGAGTCCCAATCCCGAATACGCGAACTCGCTGAGGTTGGTCTTGCCGATCGCAATCAGCCCCGCGCGCCGCGCCGCCGTCACGAGGGCTGCATCGCTCGCGGCCGGCGCGCGGCCGCGGTAAATCGCGGCGCCGGCCGTGGTGACGGCCCCGGCAACGTCGAACAAATCCTTCCACGCAACCGGCACCCCATCCAATGGACCGAGCGGCTTGCCCGCACGCCAGCGGGCGGCGGACGCGGCGGCCTCCTCGAGCGCGCGCGCATCCAGCGTCGAGATGAAAGTCGCGCGAGCCTCACGGGCAGAAGCCAACGCAACCTCGACAACGTCAAGCGGATCGGCGTCGCCTCGAGCGTATGCATCGGCCAGCGCCAGAGCAGTCGATCCTGATCGCAACGGATACATCATCGCCACGCCATCCCAATAAATGTACTTCGTTGACAAAGTACGTTTACTGTAAGCCTCGGAAAATTCCGTCCAAGTAGGACTTACCCTCGGCTGTGAGACGCGGCCGCGCGCTCGGCAAACCGGAGCACCGCCATCAAAATGCCGACCTGACGCAGGGACACGAACACGACGTCTCCGACATGTCCGCCCCCTTCCCACCCCATCGCCTAAACTTCCCTACATCACCCACCGTCCGCGCCCACCCGCCGCGCACGCCTCGCCGCCGCCCACCCGCGTGCGGCGCACGGAGGTCACCATGTCCGACCAACCGGCACTGCCAACCCGCGAACTCGACTACGAGGGCTTCGAGATCCACGTCACCCTGATCCCGATCCCGCCTGACGCAACGCACCAGACCTACGCCGGCTACGTCTGCCACCCCGGCGCGAACCCGACCCTGCCCGACCACGTCGTCCCGTTCCGCGCGGACGGCGAAGCCCGCTTCCCCACCGCCGACGACGCCGCCCGCGACGCCTTCCAGATCGGCCGCAGCATCATCGACGGCACGCATCCCGACCTGTCGGTGCTGTCGCTCGTCACGCACGGCTACTGATCCCCGCGCCCCGTCGCCTTGCCCCCTGCCCCGCTTGCTGCGATGATGGCCGGGAGACCACCGCGCCGGCCCGATGATCCGGCCACCCTCAACCGCCCGCCGTCATCCGATCGCCCATGAACACCTCGTCGCCGCCCCCGGAAAGCGCACCGCCGAAGCCCCCGCATCGCCCGCACAACCTCGCGCTGAACCTGCTCGCGATCTTCGCCGGCCTGGCAACCTTCGCCGTCGGTGCGGGCTGGGTGATCTACTCCTACGTCGTCGATCGCGAAGCCCCGTACTTCGCGATCCCGCTGGTGTTCTCGGTCCCGGTGATCGTCGCCGTCGCGATACGCGGCATCTGGGATTAGCGACGCACCGTCCCCATCGCGCCGAATTTATCGGCCGGCCGCCTGTCCTACCTCGCACCATCCGTTTCCAGCCCGTCCACCGCCCATGACCCGACACCGCCCCCGTCCGCGCATGACCGCCCGCCTCCTGATGCCGCTCGCGTTGGTCATCTGGCTCGCCACCAGCCTGCTGCCCGGCGTCGCCACGCCCGCCCAGGCCGCCGGCGTCAACTGCACGAAGGCGACGCCGTCCCACGGGCGCCATTGCCGCGCCGTCCGCAAAGCGCACGTGAAAAAGGCCATCCGCCCCACCAAGATCAAGAAGAAACCGCGCCGCGCCCGTTCCCGCACCGACGCGGCCGCGTCGCAGCCGGCCAAGCGCCGCGCGAACGCGGCCCAGGCAAACGCATCCGGCCGCAAGCGCGGCCAGCCGCCGCGCCTCGCTGCCGCCCGCCCCCAACTGCTCGCGAGTTGCGGCTACACACAGGCGTCACGCCAGTTGCTGCACTCGCGCGCGGTCTACGTGGTCGACGAGCGAACCGGCACCGTGCTCGCGGAAAAGCAGGCGAACCGGATCCTGCCGATCGCGTCGATTTCGAAATTGATGACGTCGGTGGTCGCGCTCGACAGCGGCGCACCGCTTGCACGGCGGCTGAAGGTCAGCGCGCAGGATCGCGACTACGAGAAATTCACCGGCTCGCGCCTGAAAGTAGGCTCGGTGTTGTCGCGCAAGGACATGCTGCATATCGCGCTGATGTCGTCGGAAAACCGCGCGGCCGCCGCGCTGTCGCGCGACTACCAGGGCGGCCGCCCCGCGTTCGTCGCCGCGATGAACCGCAAGGCGCGCACGCTCGGCATGGTGAATACGCACTTCGTCAACGGCACCGGGCTGTCGCCGCGCAATGTGTCGACGGCGCGCGATCTCGCGAAGCTCGTCGCGGCGGCGAACCGCTATCCGCGCATCCGCGCGTTCTCGGTGGACAAGCAGCAGACCATGGCGCCGGGCCGCGGCCGTCTCGTCTATGTGAATTCGAATCCGCTCGTGCGGGCGGGCGACGATCGCATCACCCTGCAGAAAACCGGCTTCATCAACGAGGCCGGCCATTGCGTCGTGATGCGCTACATGGCTCACGGACGCCCGGTGGATATCGTGCTGCTCGGCGCACCCGGCCCACGCGCGCATATCGCGGATGCGGTCCGGATCCGCCGGTGGCTCGACTGCTCGCTGCGCTGACGCGCGCGGCCGCTCACGCCGCTTACTGTTCGACCGCGCGCGCGACTTCGTTCGACGCGCGCCACAGGCGATAACGCACTTCAAACCCTTCCGGCACGTAGACGACGATCGGCAGCCGGCTGTTGTAGTGCAGCAGGTAACCGTCGCCGCGCACCGACACGAAACCGTTCTGCTTCGCCTGCCCCGGGCACGCCATCAGCGTCGACGCCGGGCCTTTCACGTCGGCCAGCCGGTAATACGAGTAACCCCAGCCCTGCACGACTTCCTGCTTGAGGCTGCCGCCGAACCACTGCTGGTTGCAGTCGACCGGCATCGTCTTGCCGACGATCAGCTCGACGCGGATATCGCCTTCCGCCTGTTCCGCCGGCAGCGCGATCACCGCGCGTTTCTGGCCCGGCTTGGCGGCCGGGAACATCTTGATGTCCTCGGCCGAGACCTTCGGCGTCAGCGGGGTGTCGGCGCCCTGTTCGGGCGTCGCGGCTACCACGGCGCCCGCGGCGCCGGCCAGCGCCGCGCAGACGACCCAGTTCGCGAAGCGGGAAACGGGATGCAATTTCATCGAAGAACTCCTGACTGACAGTGGATACGCATCGTAGCAGCGGCGACGCCGCGGCCACGGCTCAAACTTACACGATTGTAATTCGCGGACACATTTGAACGCGAACTCCTCTCTACGCCGGGCATTCCTATGTGAAACGACAGGAGATCCTCATGATCCGACTCTTTGCAATCCTGTCCGCCGGCGCCCTGCTGGCGGGCTGCGTCGCCGTTCCGGACGGCGGCTACGGTTATACCCAGCCGTACTACTACCCGGGCGGCTACGCCTATGCGCCGGGCTATGCGCCCGTCTACGGCACGATCAACGTCTGGGGCGGCGGCGACTGGCGCGGGCATCGCGGCTGGCGCGGCGACGGCGGCTGGCATGGCGGCCGCGGGGACGGCGGTCGCGGCACCTGGCAAGGCGGCCGGGGCGGCCATGGCGGGGGCGGACGCCACTGATCCGGGGATTTGCAACAAGTTGTATCGCCGGGCGTCCGGCTGTCGCGCCAGGAGCGGTAACTGAAAAGGCGACGCCTGCGGCCGCGCCGCGCCGAAAACGCAATGCGCCCGCCCACGCTCCCTCACGCGAACGGACACCCCGCGGGTACCTTGCTATGGAATACGAAGGGGAAGCGTCGGTATCGAGACCGATGCCTGAGAAGAAAAAGCCGAGCGCGTGACTCGCGCTGCCCGGCTCCATCGCGACCTTGCCGGGGCACGCAGCCGACTCGGGATGCAGCCTATACAGCCCTCATCCCGTTGACTCCGGCCCGACTCCGAGCCATTACACCACCACGCGATACGCGCCCGGCAACCGGCCGCGCACCGCGTGCGTGTCTCGTGCGTACTTACCAGCCCGCCGGTCGCGGCTGCGCGTAGCCGTACCCGTAGCCGTCGTTGCGATACCCGCCCGCGCCGCAGGCGACATAGGCGCGCTGATACGAGTCGTAGCAATAGCCGGGCGGCGGACCGCCGTAGGCCGGCGCGGGTTGGTAGGTGGAGGCTTGCTGATAGGTCGGCGCGTCATAGCCGGGCGCTTGATACGCCGGCGCCTGATACGCCGGGTACGCCGGCTGCGGATACGCGGGCGCCTGATACGCCACCACCGGCGCCGGATTCAGCGCGGATGCGACGACCGCGCCCAGCACCGCCCCGCCGATCAATGCACCGACGATCGCGCCGCCGCGATCGTGCGCGGATGCCGGGCCGGCCACCGCGAGGCTGCCGGCCAATACCAGGACTGCGGCGATCTTCTTCATGTCGTACTCCCTTGCGCGGGACGCGTATGTCCCGTGATGGAAGCCATTCTGCCGTCGGGCGACAGTAATAGATGCAGCAAGTGGTAACGCGCCATTACGCGC
>NZ_JAAGNW010000008.1:18416-28510 GCF_010645215.1 Burkholderia multivorans
ACGCGCGATGTGCGCCTGCCGTGCTAGGATTTTCGTCATCACGGAGACACCCACATGAGTCCTGAGACCGCCCGCCGCTTCGACTCCGAATTCGCGCCGCGCATCGCACAGACGATCGCCGGCCTGCTCGACCCTCGCCTGAAAACCGACGTCGTTCCGTACAGCGGACATGGACACCCGACCCAGGTGCGCATCCTGAGCGTGACGGGCGAACACGTGCGCGGCTACTCGCATCCGATCAATATCGAGCTGACCTGGGACACCGACGAGATCGAGCGCCTGATGACGTCGGACGGCGCGGCGCGTTTCGCGCGCTATCTCGCCGCGCTGCCGAGGAAGCTGCCGGCCTGGCAGGAGGCTCGCGACATCGACTTCGGCTCGCGCACCCAGGCCGAGCCGCTCGTCCTGCTCGGCGGGCTCGATTTCGAAGCGTGAGCGCAGGCCGCCGCGCGGTGGCGGACCAACCCGCCGCGGATGATCCAGGTCGAACGATACGCCACGCCGCCACCCGGTTGCACGCGCAACGATCCAGCCCCGCGCGCCGCGCACCCAACCCTTCGCCGCCCTCTCCACCATGAACGCCGAACCCGGCCTGCCCTTCCCCCAGCGCTACTGGGCCATCCTGTGTGTCGCGCTCGGCATCACGCTGGCGGTGCTCGACGGTGCGATCGCGAACGTCGCGCTGCCCACCAGCGCACGCGACCTGCGCACCACCGACGCCGGCTCGATCTGGATCGTCAACGCCTACCAGCTCGCCATCACGATCTCGCTGCTGCCGCTCGCGGCGCTCGGCGACCGGATCGGCTACCGGCGCGTCTACGTCGCCGGCCTCGCGCTGTTCACCGCCGCCTCGCTCGGCTGCGCGCTGTCAGGCTCGCTGGCGTCGCTCGCGACGCTGCGCGTGATCCAGGGGTTCGGCGCGGCCGGCATCATGAGCGTCAACACCGCGCTGGTGCGCATGATCTATCCGACCGCGCAGCTCGGCCGCGGCGGCGCGATCAACGCGATGGTGGTCGCGCTGTCGTCGGCGATCGGGCCGACGATCGCCTCCGCGGTGCTCGCGATCGCGCCCTGGCCCTGGCTGTTCGCGATCAACGTGCCGATCGGCATCGCCGCCGTGGTCGGCAGCCTGCGCGCGCTGCCCGCCAATCGCGGGCACGACGCGCCCTACGACTACCTGAGCGCGCTCCTGAACGCCTGCGTGTTCGGGCTGCTGATCTTCGCGGTCGACGGGCTCGGCCACGGCGAGCGCCAAACCCACGTGGCCGCAGCCGCCCTCGCCGCGCTCGTGCTCGGTTACTTCTTCGTGCGCCGCCAGCTCACGCAGCCCGCGCCGCTCCTGCCCGTCGACCTGCTCAGAATTCCGGTGTTCGCGCTGTCGATCGGCACCTCGGTCGCGTCGTTCACGTCGCAGATGCTCGCATTCGTCGCGCTGCCGTTCTGGCTGCAGCACACGCTCGGCTTCTCGCAGGTGGAAACGGGGCTCTACATGACGCCGTGGCCGCTCGTGATCGTGTTCGCCGCGCCGCTCGCGGGCGTGCTGTCGGACCGCTATCCGGCCGGCGCGCTGGGCGGCGTCGGGCTTGCGCTGTTCGCCGCCGGGCTCGCCGCGCTCGCGACGCTCGGCGCGCACCCCGCCCCGCTCGACATCGTCTGGCGGATGGGGTTGTGCGGGCTCGGCTTCGGCCTGTTCCAGTCGCCCAACAACCGCGCGATCCTGTCGGCCGCGCCGCGCGAGCGCAGCGGCGGCGCGAGCGGCATGCTCGGCACCGCGCGCCTGACCGGCCAGACGCTCGGCGCGGCCCTGGTCGCTCTGATCTTCGGCATTGCGCCGCAGCATGGCCCGACCACCGCGCTCTACACGGCCGCCGCGTTCGCCGCGTTCGCGGCCGTCGTCAGCACGCTGCGCCTGCGTGCGCCGCAACACGCCCCGACGGCCTGAGCGGCGGCCGACCCCGGGCATACGCGCCTCGCACTTCGGCGCGCGCCGCCGGTCCAACGCTTACCCGCGCCGCGCGGTCCGCACCTTCATTCGCCACCCGTGGCGACGGGGCCAGGATGGCTTTTGCCATCGCCAGGAGGGTGCCATGTCGTTGATCGTCGCAGCCCGCTTCCCGACGCAGGCCGCCGCCGCCACCGCCGCCCGGCGGTTGGTCGAACGCGGCTTCCCCGCCGAGGACGTCAGCTTTTTCTTCGTCAACCCGCGCGGCCAGCACGCGCGCCATTCGTCCGAATACCCGCCCGCGCCGCTATCCGCCGACGCGCCGCGCCACACGATGCTCGGCGCGGTCACCGGCGCGATCTGCGGGGTCGCGCTGTTCGCGCTGTTCACGCCCTCGCTCGTCGTCGCGCTGTGCGCGGCCGGCGCCGGCGCCTGCGCGGGCGCGACGATCGGCAAGTCCGTGCATCTGCGCGACTTCTCGCGCCAGCACCTGCACGAGATGCGGGTGCGCGCCGTGCATCACGAGACGCGCGGCTCCGGCATGCTGGTCGCGGTGCACGTGACGCCGGACACCCAGCGCGATGCCGCGCAGACGCTCGCTGACGCAGGCGGCGAGGATGTCGAGCGCGCCGACGGCGACTGGCGCAACGGCCACTGGACGGACTTCGACCCGACTCGCGCCCCGACCCTGGTCGAGGCCGACATCGGGATCGCGCGCCGGCCCGCTTGAGCGGGACGCGTCAGGCCGCGCCGACCGCGTCGAGCACGAAGCGGCAGCGCGCCTCGACGCTCGCGCGCGGCAGCTCGACGAGGCGGTAGCCGAGCGCGGCATAGGTGTCGCGCATCGTGTCGCAGGTGCGAACGGCCTCGGCGTAGTCCTGCTTGCGCTCCGCGTCCCGGGCGTAGATGTCCGGCCAGGGCGGCGCGACGAACACCGTGCGGTGGTA
The DNA here is from genome assembly GCF_010645215.1 of Burkholderia multivorans. Classification (GTDB taxonomy): domain Bacteria; phylum Pseudomonadota; class Gammaproteobacteria; order Burkholderiales; family Burkholderiaceae; genus Burkholderia; species Burkholderia multivorans_A. Next base: position 21,306 of record NZ_JAAGNW010000008.1, read on the forward strand.
GCGGAACCGCGCGGCGGCCGCGCGCGCGTGCGCCGGCACGGGCAGGCCGCTCAGGGTCAGGTAGCCGATCACGTCGGGTACCCTGCGATCGAAGAACACCGGGCCCGCGCAGCACCTCGCCAGATGATGCGAACGCATCTCCCAGCCCAGCATCAGTTCGGCAAATGCGGCGCGGTCGTCCCACGGCAGCGCGCGCCCGCCGATCGCGACCTGATCCTGGATCACGCCGCGCCCGGCCTCCTGCGAGCGTGCGTAGCCGCGCGCCGCCAACGCATCGAGCAGGGTGCTCTTGCCCGCGCCCGGCCCGCCCGTGACGATGAAGAAGCGCGCCGCGTCGTCCAGTTCCGGCGCCCGCGCCTCATCAGACATTGGCGATCCGCCGCCCCGCCCGCTGCGTGACCGACGCCGCGGTGGCCACGCTGCGCAGGTCCGCGAGGAAGGCCTCGCGCCACGCCGACAGGTCGTCCCGCCGCAACGATGCGTAGTTGTCCGCATGACGCGCCTGCCGCTCGGCAAGCGGCATCGCGAGCGCGCGCTCGAGCGCCTGCGCGGTCTGCGACAGGTCGTGCGGATTGACCTGCAGCGCGCCCGGCAACTGCGCGGCCGCCCCCGCGAACTCGGACAGCACCAGCACGCCCGGATCCTCGGGATCCTGCGATGCGACGTACTCCTTGGCGACCAGGTTCATGCCGTCGCGCAACGGCGTCACGTAGCCGACCTGCGACAGCCGGAACAGCGCCATCAGCAGATTGCGCTCGTACTTGCGGTTCAGGTACTGGATCGGCGTCCAGTCGAGCTGCGCGAAGCGGCCGTTGATGCGTCCCGCCTCCCCTTCGAGGGTCTGGCGGATGCGCTGGTAGCTCTGCACGTCCGAGCGGGTCGGCGGCGCGATCTGCACGAGCGACACGCGCCCGTGCCAGCCGGGCGCGTTCGCGAGCATGCGCTCGAACGCCTGGAAACGCTCGACGAGTCCCTTGGAGTAATCGAGCCGGTCGACGCTCATCACCAGCTTGCGGCCGCGCATCGCCTCGCGCAGCGCCTTCACGGGCTTGCGCCCGCCGAAATCGACGGCAGCCTGTGCAATCGCGTCCGGGTGGATGCCGATCGGATACGCGGCGACCTTCACCACACGGCCGTGCGCGTGCAGCATGCCGTCGTCGCTCGCGGTGCCGACGCCGCGCCGCTCGATGTAGTCGACGAATGCCTGCTTGTCCGCCTCGGTCTGGAAACCCGCGACGTCGTACGCGCACATGAATTTCACGAGTTCCTCGTGCGGCGGCACGACCCGCAGGATCTCCGGCGTCGGGAACGGGATATGCAGGAAGAAGCCGATCGGGTTCTTCACGCCCAGCTCGCGCAGGCACTGCGCGAACGGCAGCAGATGGTAGTCGTGCACCCAGATCAGGTCGTCGGGCTCGATCAGCGTGCTCAGCTGCTTCGCGAGCGCCGCGTTGACGCGCAGATAACCCGCGTATTCCTGGCGGTCGAAGCGCGCGAGGTCGGCGCGATAGTGGAACGCGGGCCACAGCGTCGCGTTCGAGAAGCCGCGATAGTACTGGTCGTAGTCGCGCCGGGTCAGGCCGACGATCGCATAGGTCACGCGGCCGTCCTGCTGGATCGTCGGCGCGCCGCCGGCCTCGCCGACGATCTCCCCGCTCCAGCCGAACCAGATGCCGCCCGTGTCCTGCAGCGCGTCGAGTACGCCGACCGCGAGCCCGCCCGCCGACGGGCGCGCATCCTGGCCGGCGGCCACGCGATTCGATACCACGATCAATCTGCTCATTACGGCTTTCCCTCCTGTTGACGAATGGCGCCGGGAGAACGGGCGCGCGGGCGCCGCATCAGGCGTACGGCCCGACGCTTCGCGACGATTCGGATTGACGTGCCGCGCGCAGGCGCGGCGAGATGGTCATGCGTCCTGCTCCGTGCCCAGGTCGCGCTGGTAATCGAGCCCTTCGGGACGCGCGCCGCCCTGGTTGTGATCGCCGTCGGCAGGCAGGTCGGACGGCGCAGCAGGCACGGGCGAAGCCGGCCCGGGCGGCGGTGGCGGGGAACCCGGCCCGGCATCGCGCCCAGGTGAACCGGGGCGCCGGGTGCGGCGCATGGCGGGGTGTCTCATGATCGGAGCGGCGCCTCGCCGTCGTAGAAACAGTCCATGACTAACGAGTTTAGGTGGGAATCCAGGGCCTCAAGGTAACAATTACCTTCATTTTGTAACGATGCGACCCCTGCGCCGCGGTTTCCCCGACAATAACCGCCGCCTGCCGACCGGCCCGCCGGTCGTGTTTGTCAATTCTTTGCATTTCTCCTCGGACAATTGCAGAACAATGGCGCAGTCGCCGCGCGGCCCGCGCCCGTGGCGCAAGCAGACAGGACCGCATCAGGGATGAAACAACGCATCGAGGCGCCAGCGCGCCGTTTGACGACCTGGGCGATGCTCGGCGTCGTCGCCTTCTCGACACTGCTCGCCGGTTGCAATTCGCTCTATAGCGAAGGCGCGACGGCGGGCGCCGGTATCGCCGGCGCGGCGATCGCCTCGAAAGTCACCAGCAACGCCGCCGTCGCGACCGGCATCGGCCTCGGCGCCGTGGCCGGCGCGCGGGCCGGTGTCCAATACTCGCAGCGGGTCGCGCACCGCTATTCGCAGGCGCAGATCGCCAATGCGGCCGGTCCCCTCGAGGTGGGCGGCGTCGCGCCGTGGGAAACCCACCACACCTTCCCGATCGAGGACGACGAGCGCGGCCGCGTAACCGTGAGCCGCCTCATCAGCGTCGGCCCGCTCGACTGCAAGGAAATCGTGTTCTCGGTCGACAGCCCGGCCACCAAGGACGCGGCCGCGCAATCGGCGTTCTACGTGGCGACGGTCTGCCGCGACGGCCCGACCTGGAAATGGGCGTCGGCCGAACCGGCGACCGAGCGCTGGGGCGCGCTGCAATGAGCATCGCGCGCAGGCTGCCGGCCGCCGCCGCGCTCGCGCTGCTGGCGGCGGCCTCGTTCGGGCTGTCCGGCTGCGGCTCGGTGGGCGCCGCGAGCGGCGCGCTGGCGGGCGCGGCCACGGGCCTCGTCACCGCGAACCCGGCCGTCGGCGTCGGCGTCGGCATCGCGGTGCAGGCAGCCACCGACGAAGCGGTCAACCGCACCATGCGCAAGCTCCACCAGAATCAGCAGGATGCGATCGCGCAGGTGGCCGGCGGCCTCGCGGTCGGCGAGACGCGGCCGTGGAAGGTGAAGAACCGGGTGCCGCTCGAGAACGGCGAGGGCGAGGTGCGCGTCACGCGCGCGTTCTCGACGTCGCTCGCGCTGTGCAAGGAGTTCGTGTTCTCGATGAAGGACGGCGAGCGCGCCGACTGGTTCATGGCGAGCGCCTGCCAGCAGGTGCAGGGATGGAAGTGGGCGTCGGCGGAGCCGGCGGTGGATCGCTGGGGCAACCTGCAGTGAGAGGCGGTGCGCAGGAACGGCCTGCGCATGCGCCGATGCAGCGCCCCGGACCCGCTTGGGACCAATGACGATCGCCAGCGAGTCGTCAGGACACCCCTCCGTGGCCGTGAACGACCCGACTGTAGATCTCCGCGACCCGCTCGACGGAAATGCCGTTCCGCTGCTCGAGCGCCAAAGGGTGATCGCCCGGCTCTATTTCGATGTAAGGACGGATGCCGTGGTCCCGAAGACGCACTGCCGTCTTGAGATTGACCGTGTCCGGATAGAGCGGGAGCCGGACATTCAACCAGCCGAAGAACGGGCCGACATGCGAACGATGCGTCATATCGAAGGCCTTCACCCATTCCGTGAAACTTGCCTCGCTCAACGATACCCACACGTTCCATGAGAACGGGTCGTCATGGCCGTGCACGGGGATATCGATGCAGCCGCGGACGAAAAACCATTGCTCGTCGATCACGCAATCGTCACTGCCCAACGAGCAACGGCTTTGCCGCTCTTCTTCCGGGACCGAGAGATAGCTGAGCGGCGCCTCGACCACGAAGCTGGGCATTCCGCGATGCGTTTTGTTGCACGTGGCGCACTTGAACGAGAAGGTCATCGTCGTTGGAGTGGTTTGATCTTCGATTGACTGAACCCGCTCGACTGTCGCCGGCATTGGCGAACACATCGAGGCGCCCAGCCGAGGAGACGACGCAGCATGCTGCGCAGCCCTCATGCCAAGGCCGGATGCGTCGCCCGCCTTCGTTTCTTCAAATTTCTATTTCCCGACCAGGAGAGGGCCGCCCCGTATGCCCCTCCCTCGCCATCAGGACTCCACGTCCTCCAGGCTGAAGATCTCCGTCTGGTCGTTATACGAGAAGATCTCGCCGTAACGGCCCCAGTCGATCACCGCGTCGAGCGTTTCCTCGGCCGCGCTGTCCGACAGGAAATCCTCCAGCTCCTGCTCGAAGCGCACGCGCGGCGCGCGATGCCCCGGGCGCTCGTTCAGCACCTTCTTGATCCGCGCCGCGAGCGGCACATGACGCAGCAGGTGCTCGGCGAACATCATCTTGCGCTCCTGCGTGCCGAACTCGGCGAACACGCGCGCGGGCGGCGTGAGGAACACGTCCCCCTCGCGCACGTCGGCGAAGCCCAGGTATTGCAGCACTTCCGCGATCGGGAACAGGTCGTCGACCTCCAGATGCAGCGTGCGGGCGATCTCCGGCATGTCCGCGCGGCCGTGGTACGGCGCCGCCGCGAGCGTCTCGATCAGGCCCGCCATCAGGTTGGTCGACACCTGCGGCAGCCAGCTGCCCAGCTCGAGCCCCTTCTTGGTCGCCTCGCCGACCTGGCGCGAGGTCATCTTCGCGTAGATGTCGTCGACGAGCCGGCGGAACGCCGGATCCAGCCGGTTGCGCGGATGCTTGAACGGCACCTTGATCTCGGCGATCACCCGCCCCGGATTCGACGACAGCACGAGGATCCGGTCGCACATGAACACCGCTTCCTCGATGTTGTGCGTGACGATCAGCACCGATTTGATCGGCATCCGGCCCTGCGTCCACAGGTCGAGCAGGTCGGTACGCAGCGTCTCGGCCGTCAGCACGTCGAGCGCGGAGAACGGCTCGTCCATCAGCAGCAGCGTCGGATCGACCACCAGCGCGCGCGCGAAGCCGACGCGCTGCCGCATCCCGCCCGACAGCTCGCGCGGATACGCGTTCTCGAACCCGTCGAGACCGATCAGGTCGATGGCCGCGAGCGCGCGCTCGCGCCGCTCGCGCGCGCCGACGCCGAGCGCCTCGAGGCCCGCCTCCACGTTCTGCAGCACGGTCAGCCACGGGAACAGCGCGAAGGTCTGGAACACCATCGCGACGCCTTCGGCCGGCCCGTTGAGCGGCTTGTCGAGGTAGGTGATCTCACCGCCCGTCGGCTCGATCAGGCCGGCGATGATGCGCAGCAGCGTCGACTTGCCCGAGCCCGAGCGGCCGAGCATGCCGACGATCTCGCCCTCGCGCAGCGACAGGTTCACGCCGTCGAGCACCAGCAGTTCGCCCTGGGTCTTGTTGAAGCCGCGACTGACGTCGTCGACGCGCAGGATTTCCTCGCCGAGGCGCGGCGGCATCTGGACAGGGGCGTTTACAGCATTCGGATTTTGCATCGCGTTTCGCTCTCAATCTTGCTCAGTCGAGCCGCAGCTTCGCTTCGGCATAGGCATACAGCGGGCGCCACAGGAGGCGGTTGAACAGGGTCACGAACAGGGACATCACGGCGATGCCCAGAATGATCTTCGGATAATCGCCCGCGGCGGTGGTCTGCGCGATATACGCGCCGAGGCCGTGCGCCTGGATCTTGGTGTCGCCCCACTGGACCAGCTCCGACACGATGCTCGCGTTCCACGCGCCGCCCGAGGCGGTGATCGCGCCCGTCACGTAGTACGGGAAGATGCCCGGCAGGATCGCCTGCCGCCACCACTGCCAGCCGCGGATGCGGAAGTTGGTGGCCGCCTCGCGATAGTCGTTCGGGTAGGCCGTCGCGCCCGCGATCACGTTGAACAGGATATACCACTGGGTGCCGAGCACGATCAGCGGCGACAGCCAGATGTCGGCGTTCAGGTGGTAGTGCGCGATCACGATCACGAATACCGGGAACAGCAGGTTCGCCGGGAACGCGGCCAGGAACTGCGCGAGCGGCTGTACCTTCTCCGCGATCGAAGGGCGCAGGCCGATCCACACGCCGATCGGCACCCACACGATCGAGGCCAGCACGATCAGCAGCATCACGCGCAGCAGCGTGATCAGGCCGAGCACGAACACATTGCCGACCTCGGCCATCGTCACGCCGGTCTGCACGTAGGCGACCACGCGCCACACCACGTACACGGTGCCGAGCAGGACCAGGATCGCCCAGCCGATGTCGGCGACCTTCGAGGCCTTCTTCTCGACGCGCGGCAAGGTGAAACGCGACGTGTCGAACGCCGGCAGCCGCAACGGGATCCGCGCGGCCTTCGCGAACAGCCAGCCGGCCGGCACGAGCAGCTGATGGATCAGGCGGGTGCGGCGCACGAGGTCGAGCAGCCAGGACTCCGGCGCGTTGCCCGAGCTGGTGGTCTCCATGCGGAACTTGTCGGCCCAGGCGACGAGCGGGCGGAACAGCAGCTGGTCGTAGGCGAGGATCACGATCGTCATCGCCAGGATCACCCAGCCGACCGCCTTCAGGTTCTGGTCGGTGATGGCCTGCGCGAGATACGCGCCGATGCCCGGCAGCGTGATCGTGTGGTTGCCGACCGTGATGGCCTCGGACGCGACCACGAAGAACCAGCCGCCCGACATCGACATCATCATGTTCCAGATCAGGCCCGGCATCGAGAACGGCACCTCGAGCTTCCAGAAGCGCTGCCACGCGGTCAGGTGGAACCCGCGCGACACTTCGTCGAGGTCGCGCGGCACGGTGCGCAGCGACTGGTAGAAGCTGAACGTCATGTTCCAGGCCTGGCTCGTGAAGATCGCGAAGATCGCGGCCATCTCCGCGCCGAGCACGCGGCTCGGGAACAGCGCGAGGAAGAAGGTCACCGTAAACGAGATATAGCCGAGCACCGGCACCGACTGCAGGATGTCGAGGATCGGCACCAGCACCATCCCGGCGCGCCGGCTCTTGGCGGCCAGCGTGCCGTAGACGAGCGTGAACACGAGCGAGGCGACCATCGCCGCGAGCATCGGCAGCGTGGTGCGCAGCGCGTACTCGGGCAGGTTGGACGGATCGAGCGAGATCTTCTGCGTATCGAGCAC
>NZ_JAAGNW010000008.1:28520-29960 GCF_010645215.1 Burkholderia multivorans
CAGCGGAAACGCGATGAAGTCCCAGCGGTTCGGCAGAACCCGCCATGCGGACGCATTGGCGATCCGGTTCGGATTGAATCCGAAATCCATCAGGCGCCCTCCCCGGCAATGCCGCAAGAATCGAAAAATGAGGCCAGAAAGCGAATATGACTCATGGCTTGGCGCGCGGACGCGATCAATCGTTTGGACTTCGGTTACCCCGGCGGCGGCGGCCTCCTGCGCAGCCCCGCCGGCCGCAAGCAACGTTTATGCTGCTTTGCGACGGCACGACACTACACCATCCTGTATTTCAGGCACAACCATCCGGGGTGCGGCGGGTGGAAATTCCCCCACAGCCGCGGACAAGCCAGACCCTGAACGGGCGAGCGGCGGAGGAATCTGAAAGGAGCTGCAGGCGGATCGCCAGCGGCCGGGGCCGTTCTGCAGGCCCGAATTATGCCGTGATCCGGCCCGCCCGGGAACCCGCCGGGCCGATCCGGCGGTGCAAAAACGTGTACGGAATCGAAGGATCGGTGCGGCGGAGGTATGATCGGGACTCGCAGCCCTTGCAACGCATCGCCCATCCGCTGGAGGAATGAATGGCAGGAAACCTGGTAATCGTATGCCGCGATCAGGACGCCGAGGCGTTCTATCACCTGATGCAGGAGTACGGGACGTTCCAGACGCGGCTGTCGTCGACGGCCTGGTACCTGAACATGAACATCGTGCCCGAGACGCTCCAGGACGACATCCTGGACCGGCTCGGCAAGTACACGACGCTCTATATCTTCGACGCGAAGAGCGTCACCTACAACACCATCGACAGCAACGCGGCCGAAACGCTGAGCACGCTGTTCGGCGAGTAGGCCCGCCGCCCCGGCGCATGCGCCCGCCCGGGCCGCCGCGCTCATGCGGTCACGAAGTCGCCGCCTGCGGCGCTTCCTTCGACATCACGTCGAGCGGGAAGGTCATCGTGATCTGCAAGCCCCCCTCTTCCCGGTTGCCGATCTCGCACGCGCCGCCCGTGCGCTGCACGAGCCGTTCGACGATCGCCAGCCCAAGCCCGCTGTGGCCGTTGCCGCCGCGCGCCGGGTCGAGCCGCACGAACGGCCGGCTCGCGTCGGCCAGATCGCGCGGCGCGAGGCCCTTGCCGTGGTCGCTGACCGTCAGCGCATAGCCTTCGGGGGTGCGCACGGTCGCGATCGTCACGGGCGGCGCGCCGTAGGCGTGCGCGTTGTCGAGCAGGTTCGACAGGATCCGGTCGAGCGACGCAGTCGGCAGCCGGAAGCCCGGCCCCGCGTGCAGCTCGGTCCGCACCGCTGGCGCGTTGGGCGCCACGGCGCGGTAGGTCTTGGCCACCCGCTCGCAGGTCTGGTCGACCTCGACCACCTCGCTGCGATCGGCTCCGCCGTGCGCGAACACGAGAAACTGGTCGACGATGTGCGACATCGAGTCGACATC
>NZ_JAAGNW010000008.1:29970-43989 GCF_010645215.1 Burkholderia multivorans
GCGCGCACCACGCCGTCGCGCAGGCGCGCGTCGTCCATCATCTCGGCCCGCAGCCGCATGCGCGCGAGCGGCGTGCGCAGGTCGTGCGCGACGCCCGCGAGCATCACCGCACGATCGTTTTCCGCGCCCGACACCTGCTGGACCATCTGGTTGAAGCCGCGCGTCAGCTGGCGCAACTCGCGCGGGCCGCGCTCGCGCAGCGGCGGCACCGGCATGCCGCGGCCGAAGCGCGCGACCGCGCGCGCGAGCGAACGCAGCGGCTGCTGCAGCTGCCAGGCGGCGAACAGCGCGGCCATCACGGCCGCCGAGAAGATCATCACGAGCCACAGCACCATGCGGTCGAGCGAGCGCGGCGGGCGCAGCGGCTGCGCGGGCACCACGATCCATTCGGCGTCGGACGGCTCCTTCACCCACAGCACGGGCGGCCGGCCCGGCGCGCCGATCCGCACCTGGGTGCCGGCCGGCATGCGCTCGCGCAGGTCGTCGACGAAACGCCGCAGCGGCACCGGCAGGTCCGGATCGTCGCGCGGCACGTCGGGGCTGTCCGGTGCCACGAGCCGCACCCGCGACGGCAGCGGCTGGCCCGGCGCGCGCTCGGCGTGCTGGCGCACCGCGTCGACGAGGAAGGCGGCTTCCTCGACCGCGTAGCGCGCCTGAAACTGGTTGCGCTCGAGCCGGATCGCCGTGTACCACGCGAAATGCGACAGCAACAGCACCCCCACCACGAGGAGTGCCAGCCGCCCGAACAGCGAATCAATGGGTTTGCGCATGAGCCTCGCCGTTCGGCACGAACACGTAGCCGCGGCCCCGTACCGTCTGGATGAAACGCGGCGTCGACGGATCGCTCTCGAGGATGCGGCGCAGGCGCCAGACCTGCACGTCGATGCCGCGGTCGGTGCCGTCGTATTCCGGCCCGTGCAGCAGCTCCAGGAGGCGCTCGCGGGTCAGCGTGCGCAGCGCGTTGTTGACGAAGATCTTCAAGAGCGCGAATTCGCTGCTCGACAGCGTCGCCGGCTTGCCGTCGACGGCCAGCGTGCGGGCCTGGAAGTCGAGCACGAAGCGGCCGAACGCGTACGGCTCGCGCTGCTCGGGCGCCGCCGCCGACGGCGTCGTGCGGCGCCGCCGCAGCACCGCCTGCACGCGCGCGAGCAACTCGCGCGGGTTGAACGGCTTGCCGAGGTAGTCGTCCGCGCCCAGTTCGAGGCCGACGATGCGGTCGACGTCGTCCGCGCGCGCGGTCAGCATGATCACGGGAATGTCGTCGCCCGCCGCGCGCAGTTGCCGCAGCGCGGTCAGACCGTCGACGCCCGGCATCATGAGATCGAGCACGATCAGGTCGGGGCGCTCGCGTTCGAGGCGCTTTTCGAGCGACGCGGCGTCGTGCAGGACCGACACCTCCATGCCCTGGCGAACGAGGTAGTCGCGCAGCAGGTCGCGCAGTTCTTGGTCGTCGTCGACGATGAGGATCTGGGTAGTCATGGCGTGAAGTTTATCGTGCAGGTTGGGAGACTTAGGAGAAACAACGTTCCGAAAGGGTTACTGCGGGTTACGACGCAAGGGAAGTGTAATGGCTGGTAAACACCCTCCGCCGTCGCGTAACACGCCGCGGGTAGGGCTTGGCTACGCTGCGTCTTACCGGATGCCGGCGAGCAGCGGCGCAGTTGCCCGACGCCCGCCGCATCGTGGCCCCGTTCAAACAGGAGTATCCGAAATGTATAAGAAGATGTCCCGGGTGGCCATCGCCGCCTCCGCCGTGCTCGCCCTTGCCTTCGGCGCCACCGCCCAAGCCGCGCCCGCCGACCAGCCGCCGTCCGGCGGCCCCGGCATGCACCGGATGCACGACGGGCACGATGGCGGTCCGTTCATGATGATGAAACGCCTGCACGACAAGCTGAACCTGTCCGCCGCGCAGGAACAGCAATGGCAGGCCGCCCTCAATACGATGAAGCAGAACGGCGCGGCGATGCGCAAGAATCACGAACAGATCCGCCAGCAGTTCGCCGCCCAGCAGAACCAGCCGATCCTAGACATGAACGCGCTGCACGCGGCCCGCCAGCAGGTCGAGCAACAGAACGCGCAGCTGCGCGAACAGACCTCGGCCGCCTGGCTCGCGTTCTACAACGGCCTGAACGACCAGCAGAAGACCACCGTCAGCACGGCGTTCAAGGAGCGCATGGCGAAGATGGCGCAGCGCCACGAGAAGATGAAGGAACGCTGGCAGCAGCACCGCGCCGCACAAGGCGCGTCGGCCGCCGCGCCGGCCCAGCCGCAGTAAGCGTCCGCGCGGCCTCCCGGGCCGTGCTCAGGAAAACGCCGCCGCGGGGTTCGCGCCCCGCCGCGGCGTTTTCGCGCGTGGAGGGCGCACGTTGCGCCGTCGGGCGGCCTCCGCCGGCAGTCAACCCAGATCGAACAGCAGCACTTCCGCCTGCTCGCCGCGCGCGAACGAAACCGCCGCGACCCCGCCGATCCGCGCGCCGTCGCCCGCCTCCAGCCGCTCGCCGTTGACCGCCAGCGCGCCGCGCGCGACGTGCACGTAGGCGCGCCGCCCCGCCGCGAGGTCGAACGCGGCCTGCTCCGGGCCGTCGAACAGCCCGACGTAGATCGCCGCGTCGGCGCGCAGCGACAACACCCCGTCGCGCCCGCCCGGCGCCGCGAGCGCCCGCAGCCCGCGCCGGCCGGGCTCGGCGCGGCGTTGCCCCGCATAGTCCGGCCGCCCGCCGCGCTCGCCCGGCCGCAGCCAGATCTGCAGCAGGTGCAGCGGCAGGGCGCACGACGCGTTGTAGGTGCTGTGCAGGATCCCCCGCCCGGCGCTCAGCCGCTGCGCGTCGCCCTCCCGCAGGATCGCGCCGTTGCCCATGCTGTCGCGATGCGCGAGCGCCCCCTCCAGCACGTAGGTGACGATTTCCAGGTCGCGATGCGGATGCAGGTTGAAACCGCGGGTCGGCGCGATGCATTCGTCGTTGAGCGCGTACAGCGCGCCGAGCGGCGGGTGCGCGTCGTCGGGCGCATCGGGCGCCGCGAAACTGCGGCGGCGTTCGAGCCACCCCTGGCTGGCATGGTCGCGCTCGGCCGCGCGGCGAATCTGGAACATGGCGGTCTCCGCTCGATTGAATGGTACGAGACCAATGTAGGGGCGCACCGCCCGTGCAACAATCCGCGCGTCCGCACCGGATCGTTGCCCCGATCGCGCCAATCGCCCGCCCGGCGGCCCGCGCCAGTTTCTTCCGGGGCCGGGTCGGGGTTCGGGTAAAATACCGCGCTTTTGGCCGTCCCTTCCATGCGGGAGGAGACGAGAAAAGCCGGCGAACGCGAATTTTGGCTATCTAGAATACGGCCGGCACGCCGCGCACCGGCTCACCCGGCACGCGGCCCAGGCAGTCAGGAAGAGGAACGACATGAAGAAGCTCGCCCTGTGCGCAGCCCTCGCCCTTGCGGCGGGCGGCGCCTTCGCGAAAGATTGGAAGACCGTGCGGATCGGCGTCGACGCCAGCTATCCGCCGTTCGAATCGACGGCCCCGAGCGGCGACATCGTCGGTTTCGACGTCGACCTGACCAAGGAGGTCTGCAAGCGGATCAGCGCGAAATGCGTCTGGATCCCGCAGGATCTCGACGGCATCATCCCCGCGTTGAAGGCCAAGAAGTTCGACGTGATCGTGTCGTCGCTGACGATCACCGACAAGCGCCGCGAGCAGATCGACTTCTCCGACAAGCTGTACGACGCGCCCGCGCGCATGATCGCGCCGGCCGGCTCGCCGCTGCGGCCCACGGTCGAATCGCTGAAGGGCAAGCGGGTCGGGGTCGAGCAGGGCTCGACCCAGGAAACCTTCGCGAAAACGCATTGGGAGCCGCAGGGCGTGACGATCGTCCCGTACCAGAACCAGGACCAGGTCTACGCCGACCTCGGTTCCGGCCGGCTCGACGCCGCGCTGCAGGACGAACTGCAGGCCGACTACGGTTTCCTGCGCACGGCGCGCGGCAAGGGCTTCGCCTGGGCCGGCCCGGACGTGAAGGATCCGAAGACCCTCGGCGACGGCACCGCGATGGGCCTGCGCAAGGAGGACGCCGACCTGAAGGAGAAGATCAACCAGGCGCTGGCCGCGATGCACAAGGACGGGACGTACGACAGGCTGTCGCACCGCTACTTCTCGTTCAGCATCTACTCGGCGAAGTAAGCCGGTCGCGCGGCCGCCCGCGAGGCGACCGCGCGCCCATCACGCGCTGCCCGCGCCGCGGCCGGGCAGTCCGATACGCACGGGGCGTTCCGCACAGCGCGGGGCGCGTCTTTCGCGACGCCGCGCGCGCGTCGTCAAGGACTTCATATGTTTCTTCAAGGCTACGGCCCGCTGATTCTTTCCGGCACCTGGCAGACCGTCAAGCTTGCGGTGCTGTCGCTCGTGCTCTCGTTCCTGCTCGGCCTGCTCGGCGCGGCGGCGAAGCTGTCGCGCAACCGCCTGACGCAGGGCGTCGGCACGCTGTATACGACGCTGATCCGCGGCGTGCCCGACCTCGTGCTGATGCTGCTCCTGTTCTACAGCCTGCAGATCTGGCTGAACCAGCTGACCGACCTGATGAACTGGGATCAGATCGACATCGATCCGTTCGCGGCCGGCGTGCTGGTGCTCGGCTTCATCTACGGCGCGTACTTCACCGAGACCTTCCGCGGCGCGTTCCTGTCGGTGCCGCGCGGCCAGCTCGAAGCGGGCAGCGCGTACGGCATGACGGACTGGCAGGTGTTCACGCGGATCATGTTCCCGCAGATGATGCGCTTCGCGCTGCCGGGCATCGGCAACAACTGGCAGGTGCTCGTCAAGTCGACCGCGCTCGTGTCGATCATCGGCCTCGCGGACGTCGTCAAGGCCTCGCAGGATGCCGGCAAGGGCACGCTGCGGTTCTTCTTCTTCACGCTGCTGGCCGGCGCGATCTACCTCGCGATCACGACGATCTCGAACTTCGTGCTGATGTGGCTTGAAAAGCGTTACTCGACCGGCGTCCGAAAGGCAGACCTATGATCGACCTGATCCAAGAATACTGGCGCAACTACCTGTATACCGACGGGTATCGCTTCACGGGCCTCGCGATCACGCTGTGGCTGCTCGTCGTGTCGATCGGTATCGGCTTCTGCCTGTCGGTTCCGCTCGCGGTCGCGCGCGTGTCGAAGAAGAAGTGGCTGTCGGGCGCGGTGTGGCTCTATACCTACGTGTTCCGCGGCACCCCGCTCTACGTTCAGCTGCTGCTCTGCTACACGGGCCTCTACAGCCTGCAGGCGGTGCGCGGCACGCCGCTCCTCGATTCGTTCTTCCGCGACGGCATGAACTGCACGCTGCTCGCGTTCACGCTCAATACCTGCGCGTACACGACCGAGATCTTCGCGGGCGCGATCAAGGCCACCTCGTACGGCGAGATCGAGGCGGCGCGCGCCTATGGCATGTCGAGCTTCACGCTGTACCGGCGCGTCGTGCTGCCGTCGGCGCTGCGGCGCGCGCTGCCGCTCTACAGCAACGAAGTGATCCTGATGCTGCACGCGACCACGGTCGCGTTCACCGCGACCGTGCCCGACATCCTCAAGATCGCGCGCGACGTCAATTCGGCGACCTACATGTCGTTCCACGCGTTCGGCATCGCCGCCCTGCTCTATCTCTCGATCTCGTTTACGCTCGTGTGGCTGTTCCGCCGCGCCGAGCACCGCTGGCTCGCCTACCTGCGCCCGCAGGGCAAGTAAGCCACGCCAGGACCCTCTGATGACTACCCAGATGCACAAGCTTTTCGTCGACGATCTTCACAAGCAGTACGGCAGCAACGAGGTGCTCAAGGGCGTGTCGCTGAAAGCGAACGCCGGCGACGTGATCAGCGTGATCGGCTCGTCCGGTTCGGGCAAGAGCACGATGCTCCGCTGCATCAACTTCCTCGAACAGCCCAACGCGGGCCGCATCTTCGTCGACGGCGAAGAAGTCCGCACCGCGCGCGACAAGGGCGGCGCGCTCAAGGCGGCCGACCCGCAGCAGCTGCGCCGTGTGCGCACCAAGCTCGCGATGGTGTTCCAGCACTTCAACCTGTGGTCGCACCTGAACGTGCTGGAAAACGTGATCGAGGCCCCCGTCAACGTGCTGGGGCTGTCGAAGCGCGAAGCCGAGGAGCGCGCGCGCGAATACCTGGAGAAGGTGGGGCTCGCACCGCGCCTCGAAAAGCAGTATCCGTCGCACCTGTCGGGCGGCCAGCAGCAGCGCGTCGCGATCGCGCGTGCGCTGGCGATGCAGCCGGACGTGATGCTGTTCGACGAGCCGACTTCGGCGCTCGATCCGGAGTTGGTCGGCGAAGTGCTGAAGGTGATGCAGAAGCTGGCCGAGGAAGGGCGGACGATGATCGTCGTCACGCACGAGATGGGCTTCGCGCGCAACGTGTCGAACCACGTGATGTTCCTGCATCAGGGCCGCGTCGAGGAAGAAGGCGCGCCCGCCGAGGTGTTCGGCTGCACCCGCAGCGAGCGCCTGAAGCAGTTCCTGTCCGGCAGCCTCAAGTAACGGACGGGCCGCCGTCGGCGGCTACGGCGCGCAGCGCGTCGCCCGCGAGCCGGTAGCGCACCCACTCGGGCTGCGCGGCCGCGCCCAGCGCCTCGTAGAAGCGGATCGCCGGCGCATTCCAGTCGAGCACGCTCCATTCGAAGCGGCCGCACCCCGCCGCCCCCGCGATGCGCGCCAGCGCGCGCATCAGCGCCTGGCCCACGCCCGCGCCGCGCGCATGCGGCGCCACGTAGACGTCCTCGAGGTACAGGCCGGCCTGGCCGAGCCAGGTCGAATACGAGCGGCAGTACACCGCGAACCCGGCCGCCTCGCCGTCCACCTCGACGATCAGCGCACGCGCGGCAGGCGCCGCGCCGAACAGGCTGCGTTCGATCGATTCGACGGTCGCGACGACCTGGTCGCGCGCTGCTTCATACTCCGCCAGCTCGGTCACGAAGCGCAGGATCAGCGCGGCGTCGGCGCGCGCGGCGGGGCGAATCTGGGTAGTCAAGGCAAGGCTCCTCGGTTGCATCGCATGGCGGGCGGCAGCGCTGGCGCCGCCGGGATCCTCATGCTACGGTGTGTTCCCCTCATGCAGGAAGTGCAATTTCCTCATCCGGACATGAAGCCCATGCATTCCGATCTGCGCCGCCTCGACCTCAATCTGTTGCTCGTGTTCGACGCGCTGCGCCGCCATCGCTCGGTGAGCGCGGCGGCGCACGAGATGGCGCTGAGCCCCTCGGCGCTGAGCCACGCGCTCGCGCGCCTGCGCCAGGCGACGGGCGACGAACTGTTCGTGCGGCCCGGCAACGCGATGCAGCCGACGGCGCGCGCCGAGCAGATGGCGGAATGGGTCGGCGACGCGCTCGACGTAGTGTCGAAGGGCCTGCAGCGCACCCGCCATTTCGATCCCGCGGACAGCGACCACACCTTCGTGTTCGCGGCGACCGACTACACGGCGTTCGCGGTCCTGCCCGCGTTCAGCGCGCGCATGCAGCAGCAGGCGCCGCGGCTGCGCTTCCGGATCGTCTATTCGAGCCGCCGCGTCGCGACCGACGACCTCGCATCGGGCCGCGTCGATTTCGCGCTCGGCTACGACGACGATCCGGCCGCCCATGCGACGGGCGTCGAGGAGTTCGACTGGTTCTCCGACGACTACGTGGTGATCGCGCGCGATCCGCATCCGCGCATCGACGGCCCGTTGAGCCTCGACCAGTATCTGGCCGAACGGCACGTGGTGGTGACGCCCTGGAACGAACCGCGCGGCATGGTCGATCACGTGCTCGAACGGCTCGGGCTCGCGCGCGACGTCGCCGTGCAACTGCCGACCGTGCTGGCCGCGCCGTTCATCATCGCCGACTCGGCGCTGCTGATGACGGTGCCGCACCGCGCCGCGCTCGCGCTGCGCCACGCGGCGCCGATCCGGATCCTCGACGCGCCGTTCGAGATTCCGCGCTATACGGTCAAGGTCTACACCCATGCGCAGCGCGCACGCACCGACGCGCATCGCTGGCTGCGCGCGCAACTATTGCAGGCGGTGCCCGCGCTCGACTGAGGCCGCACCGCATCGGTCAAAAATTACCAAATACTTACCAAATAAGCAGCAGCTGTGCACTACGCCCGACAATTATCAACGTCAATACTCGCAATCCTTGAGTCCCCTCGGGCAAAATCGTGAGTCCCTTATTCAACAAGGGTAGCGCCCATCTTTTGCACGCCGCGCGTGCGACCTGCCGCACACCATCATTGCAATTTGGCGACACGGGCTAGTCAAACAACGATTTTCGTCGCCACCAAAGTGTATTTTTGCTAAATTAGTAACCAAAGTAGCAAAACGAAGATCATGAAAAGTAGTTTTACTTCATGACAACAAGGAGACCCCGGCAGGCCCATCCGGTCGCACGGGTTCGCAAAACGGTCCATCCGTCGCTCCCGAGGTGCACTGCCTAGCCGGCCCCGCACGCGGTCTCCCTGGTTATCCCAATTTTGTCCGGAATCCGATTCCGGACATCTCGCGTGGTACTGGGTTGACTTTTTGACAGGGTATGGAGGAGATGATGAAGAAAGCTTTGCTCGCGGCGGCACTGATGACCGCCGGGGTGGCGGCGCAGGCTCAAAGCAGCGTCACGCTGTACGGCCGGCTTGACGCCGGCATCGAGTACATGAACGGCCTGCCCAGCGCGAACGGCGGCAGCGCAAGCCGCTGGCGTGCCGAAAGCGGCAACTGGGGCACCAGCCTGTGGGGCCTGAAAGGCTCCGAGGACATCGGCGGCGGCAACAAGGTGGTGTTCCAGCTGGAAGGCAGCTTCAACACGATGGACGGCACCGGCCCGGGCGGCGGCAGCCTCTGGAATCGCTGGGCGACGATCGGTATCGCCAACGACAGCTACGGTACCCTGCTGCTCGGCCGCGAACTCGCGATCGCGAACGGCGTGTGGGACTTCGATCCGTTCGGCCAGTCGTCGTGGTCGACCGCGTCGCTCGTGCGCGGCCGCAACTGGAATAAGACCAGCAACAACATCTCGTATCAGTCGCCGAAATTCTACGGCTTCGACGTGTACGGCCAGTACTCGCTGTCGAACGCCACCAACTGGAACGGCAACGGCAGCACCGGCCAGGGTCGCAGCGAAGGCCTGCAGATCACCTACACGAACGCGCTGTTCCAGGTGCGCGGCGTCTACGACGAAGCGCGCAATCCGGTCACCGGCCAGCTCGACGACGTGTTCAACTACTCGCGCGAATACTTCGCGGGCGTGAACGTGTTCCTCGGCCAGTTCAAGCTGCAGGCGGCCTACCAGTCGTCGCACGCGAACTCCACCGCGGGCAATCCGGCCAACAACGGCGTCACGACCACGCAGCAGGTCTGGGGCGGCGTAACCTGGCAGGCCACGCCGGCGGCCGCGCTGATCGCAGCCGTGTACCACGTGAACGCCAACAACGGCGGCGGCAACGCGAACATCTACACGGTCGGCGGCTCGTACAACCTGTCGAAGCGCACGCTGCTCGACCTGCAGGTCGCATCGGTGCGCAACAGCAAGACCGCGAACTTCGGCCTGAACGCGAACCCGGCAGGTACGGACAACGCGAACGGCAATCCGAAGTTCGGCGGCAGCCAGACGGGCGTGTACGCGGGCATCCAGCACCTGTTCTGAGCCGCGCGCGGCTGATTCCAACTC
Source organism: Burkholderia multivorans (assembly GCF_010645215.1). GTDB lineage: Bacteria > Pseudomonadota > Gammaproteobacteria > Burkholderiales > Burkholderiaceae > Burkholderia > Burkholderia multivorans_A. Next base: position 39,644 of record NZ_JAAGNW010000008.1, read on the forward strand.
AAGACGAAGTTTTCACGCTGCTGCGAGAGGCGCGTATCGGTGCGGTACCCACCCGGGTATCGCACCGTTTTTTATTGGATATCGGGCCACGCGCCCGCTCAGACCGCGGCCTCGTTCTCCTCGCCGGTGCGGATCCGGATCACGCGTTCGACGTCCGACACGAAGATCTTGCCGTCGCCGATCTTGCCGGTGCGCGCGGCGCCGATCACCGCGTCGATCACCTGGTCGACCTGGCTCGCGGCGACCACCACCTCGATCTTCATCTTCGGCAGGAAGTCGACCACGTACTCCGCGCCGCGATACAGCTCGGTATGCCCCTTCTGCCGGCCGAAACCCTTGACCTCGGTGACCGTGAGACCGGTCAGGCCGACCTCGGCGAGCGCCTCGCGAACTTCGTCGAGCTTGAACGGCTTGATGATGGCGGTGATGCGTTTCATGATGTTGTCCCTCTGATTGAATGAACGTCTCGCTCCGCCGCGCGGCATGCCGCGCGGCCCATGCCCTGCCCGCCGCGCCTCAGTCGATCCGCTCCGCGAACCGCGACGTGATCGGGTAGCGCCAGTCGCGCCCGAACGCGCGATGCGTGACGCGGATTCCGATCGGCGCCTGGCGGCGCTTGTATTCGTTGATCTTGATGAGCCGCGTGACACGCGTCACATCCTCCTGCGCATAACCGGCCGCGACGATCTCCGCGAGCGGCCGGTCCTCCTCCATGTACATCCGCATGATCGCGTCGAGCACGTCGTACGGCGGCAGGCTGTCCTGGTCGGTCTGGTTCTCGCGCAGCTCCGCCGACGGCGCGCGCGTCAGGATCCGCTCGGGGATGATGTCGCGCGAGCCGTACTCGGCCGCCCCGTTGCGGTAGTGGCACAGCCGGTAGACCAGCGTCTTCGCGATGTCCTTGATGACCGCGAAGCCGCCCGCCATGTCGCCGTACAGCGTGCAGTAGCCGACCGCCATCTCGCTCTTGTTGCCCGTCGTCAGCACGATCGAGCCGAACTTGTTCGACAGCGCCATCAGCAGCGTGCCGCGGATGCGCGCCTGGATGTTCTCCTCGGTCGCGTCCTCCGCGCGCCCCGCGAACTCGCTCGCGAGCGCGCCGCGGAACGCGTCGAACATCGGCGCGATCGCGATCTCGTCGTAGCGCACGCCGACCCGGCGCGCCATCTCGGCCGCGTCGGTCGTCGAGATGTCCGCGGTATAGCGCGACGGCATCATCACCGTGCGCACGCGGTCGGCGCCGAGCGCGTCGCACGCGATCGCGAGCACCAGCGCCGAATCGACGCCGCCCGACAAGCCGATCAGCGCGCCCGGGAAGCCGTTCTTGCCGATGTAGTCGCGCACGCCGAGCACCAGCGCGCGATACACCTGAGCCTCGACCGTCAGCGTCGGCTCGATCGCGCCCGGCAGCGGCCGCGCGCCGTCGAACTCGACGATCGCGTGCCCCTCGGTGAACTGCTGCATCCGCGCGACCAGCTCGCCCGCGCCGTCGAGCACGAAGGAGCCGCCGTCGAACACCAGTTCGTCCTGGCCGCCGACGAGGTTCACGTACACGACGGGCAGCCCGGTCTCGCGGATCCGCGCGCGCAGGATGTCGACGCGCACCGCTTCCTTGTTCAGGTGGTAGGGCGAGCCGTTCGGCACGAGCAGCACCTGCGCGCCCGCCGCCTTCGCGATCTGCGCGGCCGACGCATGCCAGACGTCCTCGCAGATCACCACGCCGTAGCGCGTGCCGTGCAGGTCGAACACGAACGGTTCGGCGTCGGTCGCGAAATAGCGCTTCTCGTCGAACACCTCGGCGTTCGGCAGATCCTGCTTCCGATAGGTGCCGACGATCTCGCCGCCGACGATCAGCGACGCCGCGTTGTAGGTGTCGGCAGGCGCCGCGCCGCGCTCGATCGGGCGGTTTGCATTACCATCGGCGCTGGGCGCGCGCAGCGGATGGCCGACCAGCACCGCGAGGCCGTCGAGCGGCTTCAGCTGCGCGGCAAGCTCCGCGAGCGCGGCGGCCGAGGCCGCGTAGAACGCCGGACGCAGCAGCAGATCCTCGGGCGGATAACCCGACAGCGCGAGTTCCGGCGTGATCAGGAGGTGTGCGCCATCCTGGTGCGCGGCGTGCGCGGCGGCCACCAGCCGCGCGACGTTGCCGGCGAAATCGCCGACGGTGACGTTGAGTTGGGCAAGAGCGATACGAGTCTTCATGACGGGATCAGCGGCGGCCTCGCCGGCGCGCCGCGCGAACGGCTTTGGATAAACCTGCCGGCGGACGCCGCGGCGTCCGCCACATGGAACGGAACGGATTGATACCGTTGAAACACGAACGCATCGATTATCGCACGGGCATTCTGTCCTCTCCGCTCGACGCGGACCCGGCCGAATGGGACGCCCTCCTCGCCGCCTCCGCGCGGCCGACGCCGTTTCTGCGCCACGCCTTCCTGAGCGCGCTGCACGGCGCGCACTGCGCGGTCGACGACACCGGCTGGACGCCGCGCTACGTGGTGCTCACCGACCCGCGCACGGGCCGCCTCGCGGCCGCCGCGCCGGCCTACCTGAAGAGCCACTCGTACGGCGAATACGTGTTCGACTGGGCCTGGGCCGACGCCTACCAGCGCAACGGCGTGCCCTACTATCCGAAGCTGCTGTGCGCGGTGCCGTTCACGCCGGTCCAGGGCGCGCGCCTCCTCGCCGTCGACGACGCCGCACGCCGCCAGCTGGCCGCGACGCTCGTCGCGCTCGCCGGGCAGAGCGAGGTGTCGTCGCTGCACGTGCTATTCCCGACCGAGGCCGAGGCCGACCTGCTCGCCGGGCTCGGGATGATGCTGCGCGAGGGCGTGCAGTTCCATTGGCTCAACCAGGGCTATCGCGACTTCGATGCGTTTCTCGCGACGCTCGAACAAAAGAAGCGCAAGAACATCCGCGCGGAACGCCGCAAGGTCGCCGACGCGGGCATCACGTTCCGCCGCGTACGCGGCGAGGACGCGAGCGACGCCGACTGGCGCTTTTTCTCGCGCTGCTATCAGCGCACCTACCGCGAGCACTATTCGACGCCGTACCTGAACCTCGAATTCTTCCGCACGATCGGCGCGACGATGCCGGACAACCTGCTGCTCGTGATCGCGGAACATGCGGGCAAGCCGATCGCGAGCGCGCTCGCCGTCTACCAGCGCGGCCCGGACGGCGGCGGCACGCTGTACGGCCGCTACTGGGGCGCGCTCGAGGACGTGCCGTGCCTGCACTTCGAGACCGCGTATTACCAGCTGCTCGATTTCTGCATCGAGGAACGGCTCGATGCCTTCGAGGGCGGCGCGCAGGGCGAGCACAAGCTCGCACGCGGCTTCCTGCCGACCGTCACGCGCTCCGCGCACTGGCTCGCACATCCGGCGTTCGCGGACGCGGTCGGGCGCTTTCTCGAACGCGAAACCGGCCATATCCACGCGTATGTCGACGAGCTGCGCGAGCACAATCCATTCAAGGACGGCGCGGACTGAAACGCGGCGGCCGGCGCTTTTCTGAGACACTGGCGGCTTCGCGTTTCGCCTTCCCTACATGTCCTGGCATCTCTACCTGATCGAATGCGCCGACGGCAGCGTGTACACCGGCATCACCACCGATGTCGCGGCGCGCTTCGAACAGCATGCGAACGGCACGGGCGCGCGCTACACGCGCGCGCGCAAGCCGCTCGCCGTGCTCGCGTCGTTTCCGCTGCCCGACCGTTCGAGCGCCTCGCGCGCCGAATACTGGGTGAAACGGCTCACGCCCGCGCAGAAGCGCGAGCTGGCGGCCGGCGTGCGCACGCTCGAATCGGTGCTGCCGGTGGTGGCGGTGGTGGCTGTCGAGGTGGAAGCGGAGACCGGCGAAGTGGGCGCCGATGGTGCCGGGGTCGCCGCTGCGCCGCCCGCCCGAGCCAGGCGAAGCAAACGCGCCGGGGAGAACGCTGCTGCAGCCGGGAGTAAAGCCGAAGGCAAACGCGAAAACAAGCGCAAAGTCCTGGCCAAAAGCAGCGTGGGCGTCGACGTCAGTGTCGAAGCCAATACCAAAACGAAGGTCAAAGCCGAAGCCGGAGCAAAAACGAGGGCCAAGGCTAAAGCCAAAGCCAAAGCCCAAATCAAAACCCCCGGCCCCAAGCGCACACCCGCCAAAGAACCCGCCTCCACCCCCACGCCGTCGAAGCGCGCGCGCAAAACAAAACCGCGCGGCCTCCTCGGAGACTCGCGCGGTTCGTGACGTAAACATACATTCCGAACCCGGGATATTGGATAACGTTTGGACCGGAATCTGTCCATATAAAGACTTGATCTAGCAGTAACCTAATCGCAGTACTTGGACCCGTCATCGAGACCGGTTTG
>NZ_JAAGNW010000008.1:43999-45051 GCF_010645215.1 Burkholderia multivorans
ATCGACCTCCATAACACGGATGCCCCGTTTCCCCTTCGCCCTATCAGGAGCGAGTTGCTCGACGCTTTACGCGGCCTCCATACTCCCGTCCTTGCGCCCATCACCTCATGTACTCGATGGCAAATGGGCGCCGAATCCGATTGCTCGAACGTCTTCAGAACAAAAAGCCGTGACTGCTGGATGAGCACAACCACGGCAAATACGCACGTCGGAGTTCTTCCGTATCGTCAATGGGACATCCCTGCGGATTTGCCAGCCGGAGCTTCAACCACCGCGCTTTCGTTTTGCAATGGGACGGCCGACGCAATTGCTTTCCCAGCGATGTAACCAAAAGTCAACGCCGGCCCCAGCGTAATCCCGGCCCCGGGGTAGTTGCCGCCCATGATGCTGCATGCATCATTACCCACCGCGAAGAGTCCCTGAATCGGCGAACCGCTGGAGTCGAGCACGTGACACGCAGCGTCCGCCCTCAGGCCTGCGAACGTCCCAATGTCTCCGATGCGGATCTTCAGCGCGTAGAAAGGCCCTCTCTCAATCGGCGCCACACACGGATTTGGCGAATGGAAAGTATCACCCTGATAGCGGTTATAAGCCTTGCTGCCCTTGCCGAATAGCGGGTCGCGGCCGAGACGAGCATCCGCGTTATAACTTTGCACCGTCTCTTTCATATTCGAAGCATTCACGCCAATCTTCCCGGCCAGCTCCTCTATCGTCAAAGCCTTCGTCAGGTAACCACCCCGAAGATACCGGCCAATAGGCATCGGAAAAGGCGCGACACTACCCAAGCCATAGGTCCGAAGTGTCTTGTGGTCGCAGATGAGATGCGCGGAAATCTCCTCACCCTTCGGTGTGGCCTTCACCAAGGCCTGGACGAAGTCATGGTACGAGTCGCCTTCGTTCGTGAAGCGTCGGCCATCGCGAAGTACGGAAATGACCCCCGGCTTTGCTCGGTCAATGAAGTGGGGCATGACGCCCATCGTTCCATCCTTTCTCGTCAGCGTCGAAACGGGTACCCATGCGGCGGCGTTCGGCAGTGTCATCGACACCTGACC
>NZ_JAAGNW010000008.1:45061-52582 GCF_010645215.1 Burkholderia multivorans
TGCGACGTTCGATGTCGTACGGAAATCCTCCGCTCGCGAGAACGACGGCACGCTGCGCAGTGACTCGTATTTTCGAACCAGCCCGGTCGAGCAACGCGCCTGTGATACGGCCGTTTTCGCGGGTGAGACTGAGCGCTTTGGTATTGAGCCAGAGTGGGACATTCAGGTCGAAGAGCGACTTGGCGAGTCTGCCGGCCAGTGCATTGCCGTTCGTCAATGTCATGCCCCTCCCATGTCTCACGATGTCCGCAAAATGACGCGCTAGTCTTTTCGTCACGTACCACGCGGATTTAATGGACTTCGTCACCCGCATGAAGTGCACAATTTCCTTACCGGAACCGAGCATCATTCCGAACACGGTCAGTTCGGGCAGCGCCGAAGCAAGGTCCTTGATTGAAGTGCCGAGCGCTCGGCCGTCGAACGGCCGAGTGATCATCGAACGGCCACCCTGCACGCCTCCTGGCGCTTCAGCGTGATAGTCCGGGAACACAAGAGGCATGTCGAAACGCAGCGCCGTTTTCGACATGAAGAAATCAACCGCTTCCGGCCCATTCGCGAGAAATGCGTCTACACGCTCACCATCGAAACTGGCTCCTGCCTCGTGCTGAAGATAGGCGCGAGCGGCGCCTTCGCGCTCGTGAATGCCTTGCACTTTTGCAAGCCTTGTATTTGGAATCCACAGCCACCCGCCAGAGCGCGCCGTCGAGCCTCCAAACCTGGGCTCTTTCTCGATAACGAGAACCTTGAGTCCTGCGAATGCTGCGGTGATTGCCGCGGACATGCCCGAACACCCGGAACCGATAACCAGCACGTCGCAACTGAATTCGCTTCCCTGCTTCATCACGTCTCTCCGATAGGTGAAAGAGCGGTTTACTCAGGTGCGTCCTCATCGTCATCGCTTATTTAGTGCCGAAAACCGTTTTGTACGCCAACTGGAAGATTTGACGAATCGTGTCGGCAAACCTTGTCAACGCCCTTGTGATCAGGTCGCTCGCGCATGCATTCGCCGGTGCTTACTGCCGGCTGCTGCCTCTGGCCCTGAGATGTACTCACAAAACCTCTTCGCAGCATATCGCTCTCCAAAAAATGCGGCCCACAAAGTCGACGAGCGCTCAGAATTCGGATTGCTCATGGTGCTTGTGTTTAAACGTCGACCTACACTTTTTGTAGATTACTGCCGCGCTCGAATCTCAGTGCATACACCATTGCCACGCAGGCGAACGCCAACAAAACTGCAATGAAGTAGAAGGCATTGCTCATGCTCCCCGTGTAGGTCTTGATGAGACCGATAAGGTAAGGAGTAATGGTCCCGCTCGACACACCAATGCTGCTCACCAGAGCAATGCTGGCCGCCGCATTGGGACCGCGGAAGAACGTTGCTGGAACAGACCAGAAGATCGGATGAGCCGCATACACGGACACCGCAGCAGCAGTCAGCAGCGCCATGGATACCGTAAAACCAATCCCATGCACGGTCAGCAAAGACAGGGCGACGGCGGCAACGACGCCACAGACAACAAAGTGCCACTTGCGTTCATTACACCGGTCCGAACGGCGGGCAATCAGGATGACACCAACAGCACCGATTGCATTTGGAATCGCAGAGTACAGGCTGATCTGAACGATGTCCGTCATTCCGAATTCCTTAATCATCGTCGGCATCCAGAAGAGGAGCAAAAGCATGGCCGACGTCAAGCAGAAGTACACGAAAGCGAACAGATAGACATACGGATTACGCACTGCGTCAAGCAGCGAATGACTACGCTCGCCGGGCTTTCCTTCGAACGCGAGCAGTTCTGCCAGACGTTGCTTTTCACCGGCACGGAGCCATGGCGCATTTGCCGGCTTGTCCTTTAGATAGAAGAAAGCGGCAACACCGAGCACGATTGCCGGCGCGCCTTCAATGGCAATCATCCACCTCCAGCCATGGATACCGTACACCCCGTCCATGCCGCGCATGATTCCGCCCGACACGAGCCCGCCAAGGGCGCCTGCTACGGCGACGCCCACATAGAAGATTGAGAGCGCGCCGGCACGACGGCGGGCAGGAAACCAGCATGTCAGATAAAAGACAATGCCCGGGAAGAAGCCGGCTTCAAACACACCGAGCAGAAAACGCAGAACGTAGAACTGCGTACTGGTGGACACCGCAACCATGAGGACCGAACACATGCCCCAAAGCACCATGATTCTCGCGAACGTCTTTCTCGCACCGAACTTATGCAGAAACATGTTGCTGGGCACTTCGAACAGGACGTACCCCACAAAGAAAAACACCGCCCCCAGGCTGTACGCAGCGTCCGTGAGCGACAGGTCGTCCTTCATCTGCAATTGAGCGAAGCCGATGTTGTTTCGATCAAGGATGGCTACGACATAGCAGACGAAGAGGAACGGGATGATTCTCAGGGTCACCTTGCGAAAGAGACTGTCATCAGACGTGCTGACAGAGGACGGAGTTGCCGGTGTCGGGACTGCGCCGACTGAACCTCGAGTCGTCATCAAGATCTCCAGTGCAGTTATTCTCAGCCGCGGTCGCTCTCGGTCGAAGTAGTCATTCCGCTCGGCCGACTGCTGACCCACTTGGAAGGCAACCGCACCAAGGCAGGCTCACGCTTCTCGATTACATATTATCCGTTCAATTCTCATATATATAATTCACGTTTTTACCTAGCAACTCGGATTAATCCTAAAAACGTCGAATTATTGGCTACCCTGCATGCGGATCGAAGGAGCGCTAGTTGCTGGAGCAGCCAACTCCTCGCATCCCGAAACACTCACCACGTCGGCACAGACCCCGCGTCGGCAATACTTTCCATACAGGAATGCGATTGCGTATAGGCAACGCGAAGCAGATGTGCCCTCACGTATGCGCCGACCTCCAGGGAGTGCCGATTTGTCCGCGAGAATGTTATGGCTTCTGGGTGCGCGCGGCTTTGCCTGCATGCGTTGACGAGGATTCGAGACTCACCGCTACCGTCGTTGCCGGCCAACTTTGGTGCAACGATGGGGCATGCTGCCCACGCCCTCTCGGCATTTACGCGCGCGTACGGGGTGATATAGCGTGTGTCTGCCCCGTCTGCGACAGGTTCGGAGCGCAGCGACTCGTCGCGACCGTTTTCGCGACGGTTGCAAGTTCATGGCTTGGCGCGCTGCTCACCGATGCGGTCGGCTGGGGGGCTTCATCTGCTTCGCTAACCGAAATCTTCCCGGTCGCCGGAATTCTCGTCATGCGCGAAAACCGCAGTTTCTGCACGGGAGAGGCAGGGTCACGTGGCCGGCCCCGGGCCATCGAGAGATTGACGATGTCGCGGGCTCGTACCGTACGTCTTGTTGCCTTCACGAAGGTTCGCGTGTGTTCAGCGCCGTGTCCTTCATGCCGGATCATTTACGCACGGGTCTCGACATGCGGATGTCGCGAGCAGGGGGACATCGCGACGCTTTACGGGATCGGCTGCCGTCTCTATTACCGCTTCGCGCGTCGACTGGGGAGCCCTGCGCAGCCGGTTGGCACGGAGCTACAACCGCCCTTCGGATATACCACCCTTCAACTGGACAACCGGTACGGAAGGGCCAGCGTTCTTCTCCGTCAACAGTTTGGTAGTCGCGAGAAGGCTGGTAGCCAATGGCCCCTTCCAAGAGACATCGAAATGCGCGGCTACCCCAAACAGCGTCAGTACGAGGACAATCTCGCCGTTGTTATCGAAAACCGGCGCGCTGATGCTGTTGATGTTTGGGATCGGCATCCCTTCACCCCGCGCGAGTCCGCGTTTTCGAATGTCCGCCAGAACGGTATCAAACTGTGCAGTTGTAAGGCGTTCGCCTTCCGGAGTCTGCGACCTCATGTCCGCCTTCACCAATTCATCCAGCTTGGGCGCTTGTTTGTGCGCGGCGAATACCCGGCCGGTCGTGGAATGTACGAGCGACATGACCGTACCCACGTGAACACCAGCGTGCAGGGAAACTGCAGGCTCAATACTCTGGAGGACGGTCGGGCCACGGTCTCCCCACGCGGCGAGCAGCACACTTTGCTCGAGACGCGTCGCGAGCTCGATGGATGGCTGCATCGCGTTTCGGACTGCAGGCACCATGCGCAGGGCATGCAGCCCCATCCGAAGAGACAAAGGGCCGGGCTCGAAACGCAAGGTGACCGGGTCACGTTTGACCAGACCGGTGCGAAGCAGGCTCACCATGTATGGAAACACCTGGTTCGTCGGGATGCCGCTTCGTGCGCTCAGTTCCGCAAGTGTCACTGGCTCACCGGCATCCGCGAGATACTGCAGGAAGCGGCCGCCGATTTCCATGCTCTGAATGCCCCGCTGTTCCTTTCGAGCATTCGGATCGTGACTTTTCGGATTTTCTTTTGCTTGCTGCTTCGTTACCATGCAATCCTCTGCGCACGAACACATCATGATTGACTGATTCTACCGGCTCATGCTTCCTGCAAGGCACGCCTGGATTCTGGATCCGACACGATACGCAAATGGGCACCGAAAGCACCGAGAAAAACCAACGGGGAATCCAGTCAGTCGAAGTGGGTAGCGAAATTTTGCTGGCATTGACACTATCTGAGTCGCCCATGCCGCTGAAAGAGGTTTCGCGCGTGACGGGCATGTCGTCCGCGAAGCTCTTCCCGTATCTGGTAAGCCTCATCAAACTCCAACTCGTGCAACGGATGGAGCCTTCGGGCGATTATGCTCCGGGTTCCCTCGCATTGCGGCTCGGCTTGTACGGCCTACAGCGCTTGAATCCTCTGCGAGAAGCTGAGGCCGACGTCCTGGCGCTCGCATCGAAGACCGGCCAAAGCGTCTTCCTGACAACCTGGGGTCCTAATGGTCCGGTGGTTGTCAGACAGGAGGATCCTTCCTACCCGCTTCACCTCACTCTCCGAGTCGGCACCATCATGTCGCTTGTGAATACTGCCACCGGGCGTTTGTTTGGCGCTTACATGCCAGAACCTCTGGTGCAGAAGGCGCTCGCAGACGAAGGCATACGCCTCAGCGGCGCGACTGCCTTGAAAGCCGCTGACAAACAGGAGTTGTTCCGCGCGTACCAGAAGATTCGGGAAGACGGGATGACCCGAACGTCGGGTCATCCGCTACCAGGGGTGAACGCCATCGCGGCGCCCGTCTTCCTGTTCAACGGGTCGATAGCATTGGCAATCACGCTCGTCGGACCAGCTGGCACGTTCGACACGCGCTGGGACGGCGAACATGCGTCGACCCTGCGGCAGACCGCCAACGATCTCTCATACCGACTGGGCTACTCCGCCGCGCCTGGCGGCGAAGCTCAATCTATTCAAAAGCCACAAGAATAGAAAAAGCGCCCCATGGGGGCGCCTCGTCAGGAAACTCTCGTTTTCTGGATTACGCAGCCTTACTTCTTGAAGTTCGCCACGCCGTCGGTGATTTCCTCGCGCGCCGCGTCGATGCCGGCCCAGCCCTCGACCTTCACCCACTTGCCCTTCTCGAGCGCCTTGTACTGTTCGAAGAAGTGCTTGATCTGATCCTTCAGGTAGCCCGGCACGTCGTCCATCGACTTCAGGTTCGCCGTCATCGGGCAGACCTTGTCGTGCGGCACCGCGACCAGCTTCGCGTCGACGCCCGACTCGTCGGTCATCTGCAGCATGCCGAGCGCGCGCGCGCGCACGACCGAGCCGGCCAGCAGCGGGAACGGCGTGATCACGAGCACGTCGACGGGATCGCCGTCGCCCGACAGCGTCTGCGGAATGAAGCCGTAGTTGACCGGGTAACGCATGCCCGTGCCGATGAAGCGATCGACCACGAGCAGGCCCAGTTCCTTGTCGGCCTCATACTTCACCGGCTCGCTCTGCGCCGGAATTTCGATGATGACGTTGAAGTCTTGCGGCAGGTCCTTGCCGGCCGGAACGTTGCTGAAGCTCATAGTGTGCTCTGAAGTTCGAGTGGTGGAATTCGGGACAGGGTGCGCCACGATAGCGCGGCCCCGGAGGAATGCGCCATTATAGCCAATCGACCGGCAACGCTTCGCACTCGAATGACCGGTCGCGACACGCAAGGAGGCAGCATGGCACCCCAGGCGGCACACTTCATCCCGGGCGAGTGGGTCGCGCCCGCGCACGGCGAAACGATCCCCGTGATTGATCCATCCGACGGCGCGCCGTTCGCGCAACTCGCGCGCGGCGCCGCACCCGACATCGACGCCGCGGTGCACGCCGCCCGCGCCGCATTCGAGGGCGCGTGGGGCGCGACGAGCGCGACCGAACGCGGGCGCGTGCTGTACCGGCTCGCGCAGCGGGTCGCCGAGGAACGCGAGGCGCTCGCCCGGATCGAGGCGCGCGACACCGGCAAGCCGCTGAGCCAGGCCCGCGCGGACGCCGCCGCGCTCGCCCGTTACTTCGAGTTCTACGCCGGCGCGGCCGACAAGCTGCACGGCGAAACGCTGCCCTACCAGGCCGGTTACACCGTGCTGACGATCCGCGAGCCGCACGGCGTGACCGGCCATATCATCCCGTGGAACTATCCGCTGCAGATCTTCGGCCGCAGCGTCGGCGCCGCGCTCGCGGCCGGCAACGCGTGCGTCGTGAAGCCCGCCGAGGATGCCTGCCTGTCGCTGCTGCGGGTCGCCGCGCTCGCGGCCGAAGCCGGCCTGCCGGCGGGCGCGCTGAATCTCGTGACGGGCTACGGCCACGAGGCCGGCGCGGCGCTCGCGCGCCATCCGGGCGTCGACCACATCTCGTTCACCGGCTCGCCCGACACCGGCCGGCTCGTCGCGCAGATGGCGGCCGAGCACCACGTGCCCGTCACGCTCGAACTGGGCGGCAAGTCGCCGCAGATCGTGTTCGCCGACGCCGACCTCGACGCCGCCCTGCCGGTGCTCGTCGGCGCGATCGTGCAGAACGGCGGGCAGACCTGTTCGGCAGGCAGCCGGGTGCTGATCGAGCACGCGATCTACGAGCCGCTCGTCGACCGGCTCGCGACCGCCTTCAACGCGCTGCGGGTCGGCCCGAGCCAGGCCGATCTCGACTGCGGGCCGCTGATCAACGCGAAACAGCAGCAACGCGTGTGGGACTTCCTGTCCGACGCGCAGCACGACGGCATCGCGATGGCCGCGCACGGCGAGGTCGTGCCCGAGGCCCCCGAGACCGGCTTCTACCAGGCGCCCGCGCTGCTGCGCGACGTGCCGCCCGACCATCGCCTCGCGCCAGAGGAAGTGTTCGGCCCGGTGCTCGCGGCGCTGCGCTTTCGCGACGAGGAGGAAGCGCTCGCGCTCGCCAACGGCACGCCGTACGGGCTGGTCGCGGGCGTGTGGACGCGCGACGGCGCGCGCCAGCTGCGCATCGCGCGCCGCGTGCGCGCGGGCCAGGTGTTCGTCAACAACTATGGCGCGGGCGGCGGCGTCGAGCTGCCGTTCGGCGGCGTCGGCCGCTCCGGGCACGGCCGCGAAAAAGGCTTCGAGGCGCTGTACGGCTTCACCGTGCTGAAGATCACCGCGCTCAAGCACGGCTAGCGGCGCGGCGGCGCCCGATCCATCGACAGGAAGGAG
>NZ_JAAGNW010000008.1:52592-56028 GCF_010645215.1 Burkholderia multivorans
GCGCGAAAACGTACGCGCGCGAAGGCGCGCAGGTCGTCGTCAACGATCTGAACCGCGCCGCCGCGGAGCGCGTCGCGAGCGAGATCGCGCTCGCCGGCGGCCGCGCGATCGCGGCGCCCGGCGACGTCGCGCGCGAGGACGACTGGCGCGCGCTACTCGCCGCGGCGCTCGACGATTTCGGCCAGGTGCAGATCGTCGTCAACAACGCCGGCACCACGCATCGCAACAAGCCGGTGCTCGACGTGACCGAGGCCGAGTACGACCGCGTCTACGCAGTCAACATGAAAAGCCTGTTCTGGTGCGTACGCACCCTCGTCCCCTACTTCCGCGGCCAGGGCGGCGGCGTGTTCGTCAACATCGCATCGACCGCGGGCGTGCGGCCGCGCCCCGGCCTCGTCTGGTACAACAGCACCAAGGGTGCGCTGATCACCGCGAGCAAGACGCTCGCGGCCGAGCTGGGCCCGGACCGGATCCGCGTCAACTGCGTGAACCCGGTGCTCGGCGAAACCGGGCTGATGACCGAGTTCATGGGCGTCCCCGACACCCCCGACAACCGGGCACGCTTCCTCGCGACGATTCCGCTCGGCCGCCTGTCGACGCCGCAGGACGTCGCCAACGCCGCGCTCTATCTCGCCTCCGACGAAGCCGAGTTCATCACCGGCGTGTGCCTCGAGGTCGACGGCGGGCGCTGCGTGTAACTGCGCGGCGGCCCGCCGCCGCGCGCCGATTCCCAACGCTAATCGCAGGAGACATTATGGCCAGTTCCGCCCCCACGCCGGCAGGCGCGTCGTCCGCGTTCGAGGAAGCCGTCTATCGCAAGGTCTCGTGGCGCCTCACGCCGCTCTTGCTGCTCTGCTACGTGGTCGCCTACCTCGACCGCGTCAACGTCGGCTTCGCGAAGCTGCAGATGGCGGCCGACCTGAACCTGTCGGACGCCGTCTACGGGCTCGGCGCCGGCATCTTCTTCTTCGGCTACTTCCTGTTCGAGGTGCCGAGCAACATCATCCTGCACCGGGTCGGCGCGCGCCTGTGGATCGCGCGCATCATGATCACCTGGGGCATCATCTCGGCGCTGATGATGTTCGTCACGACGCCCGCGATGTTCTACGTGATGCGCTTCCTGCTCGGCGTCGCCGAGGCGGGCTTCTTCCCGGGCGTGATCCTCTACCTCACCTACTGGTATCCGGCCCACCGGCGCGGCCGCATGACGACCTTCTTCATGACGGCGATCGCGCTGTCGGGCGTGATCGGCGGCCCGGTGTCGGGCTACATCCTGAAGGCCTTCGACGGCGCCAACGGCTGGCACGGCTGGCAGTGGCTGTTCCTGCTGGAAGGCATCCCGTCCGTGCTGGTCGGCCTGCTGGTGCTGCTCAAGCTCGACGACCGCATCGACGGCGCGCGCTGGCTCACCGACGAAGAGAAGGCGCTGCTCGCGCGCAATGTCCGCGCCGAGGATGCCGGCAAGCAGCACCCGTCGCTCGGCGCGGTGTTCGCGACCCCGCGCGTGTGGTTGATGGCCGCGATCTATTTCTCGTTCGTGATGGGGCTCTACGGCGTCGGCTTCTGGCTGCCGACCATCATCAAGTCGACGGGCGTCACCGATTCGCTCATGATCGGCCTGCTGTCGGCGATCCCCTATGCGGCCGCGGTGGTCGCGATGATCGTGATCGCGCGCAGCGCCGACCGGCGCGGCGAACGGCGCTGGCACGTCGCGCTGCCGGCCGCGCTCGGCGCGCTCGGGCTCGTGCTCTCGGTCGTGTGGGCGCACCAGACCGCGCTCGCGATGCTCGGCCTCACGCTCGCCACGATGGGCATCCTGACCACGCTGCCGCTGTTCTGGAGCCTGCCCACCGCGTTCCTCGGCGGCGCGGCGGCCGCCGCAGGCATCGCGCTCATCAACTCGGTCGGCAATCTCGCCGGCTTCCTGAGCCCCTATCTGATCGGCTGGCTCAAGCAGGTCACCGCGTCGACCGCCGCGGGGATGTACATGCTCGCCGGCTTCATGGTGCTGGGCGGGCTGCTGGCGCTGTCGGTGCCGAAGGCGCTCGTCAATCGCTGAACGGCGCGGCGCCCGTAACACGTCGCCCAAAAAAACAAACCCCACGGGCCCTTCGGCACGTGGGGTTTCGTCAGGCGACGATGCCGCGACGCGTTCAGACCGTCGTCATCGCCAGCGCGCTTTCGCGGTAGTGCTTCGCCGCCTTGTCGGTCTCGCCGAGATGCTCGAACAGCCGCGCGAGCGCGCGGTGGGTGCGCACCTTCAGCGCCTCGCTGTCCGCGAGCTTGAGCGCCGCCTCCAGGAACGACTGGGCCTTGCCCCACAGCTGCTGGTGCTGGCACAGCCGGCCGAGCGCGAACAGCAGGTCGGCGTCTTCCGGGCGCTCCTTCTTCCAGGTCTCGGCCTTCTGGATCAGCGGCAGCACGTCGGCGCCCGCCGTATCCGGATAACGGCGCAACAGCCGCGCGTCCCAGTTGTGCGCGAGCGCGTCCTCGACGACCCGGCGCGCTTCCGGGCGGCGCTCGAGCGCGACCAGCAGCTCGGCCGCCAGATCGGCGAGGCGCGGCGACTGGCGCTCGGCGGCCGACAGCGACTGCCAGACTTCGAGCAGCGCGTCCGGATCGTGCCGGCGGTCGCGCAGCAGATGCTCGGCCGCCTGCTGGCGCAGCCGCACGGCCGCGGCCGGATGCAGCGCCTCGCGCTTCTCGAGCAGCTTCGCGAGCTTCAGCACTTCCACCCAGTTCTTCAGCTGCTGCTGCGCGCGCAGCGCCACCTGCTGCGCATGGATCCGCTTGCCGCCCGACGCCTGCATCTCGGCCAGCGCGCCCAGCGCGCCCTCGGCGTCGCGGCCGTCGGCGCGCATGTCGGCCGTCGCGAGCAGGCGCGCGTCCTGCCACTCCGGCGCGTCGACCTTCGCGAGCCATTCGTCGCGCCGCGCGTACTCGTGCATGCGGTGCGCGGCCGTCGCGCCGACGAGCCCCGCCGCGCCCAGGTTCGCGTCGATCACGAGCGAATCGCGCGCGGCCTTCTCGGCGCGCGTGAAGCGGCCCGCGTACAGGTTCGCGATCGCGTCGCGCAGCGCCACCTGCGCCTTCTCGTTGCGTGCGCGCGCCCGATACGCGGCGACCCGCTGCGGCATGCGCCAGATGTTGCGCACGATCCGCAGCAGCGCATACAGCGCGAGGAACAGCACGATGATGCCGAGCACGAACAGGTTCAGCGACAGGTCGACCCGGTACGGCGGATAGACGAGCAGCACCTGGCCGGTGTCGAAGCGCCCCACCGTCGCGAGCGCCGCGGCGATCGCGAACAGCACGGCGAGCCAAATGATTCCACGCACGCTCATGTCACCCCCGGCTCTTGAACTGTTGCACCGCGTTCAGACTCGTGTTCAGGTTCGGCACCGCCACGGTCAGCGACGCCGCATCGACCTGCTTG
>NZ_JAAGNW010000008.1:56038-67412 GCF_010645215.1 Burkholderia multivorans
GCGGCATCGTTGCGCGCGAGCAGCGACAGGCGCGCGGCGAGCAGCCGCAGCTTCACGTTCTCGCGCACGTAGTAGCCCTGGTCGGGCGCCGCGAGCATCGCGTCCGCGTTGTCGATGCGGCGCACCTGCACGAGCCCCTTCAACTGCTGGCCGACACCCGCCGAGAAATCGCGCCACCAGCCCTTCCAGCGCGGCTCGCCGGGCGCGGCGTCCGCCTGCGCGTGGACCGGCTGCGGGCTCGCGTGCGGCGTCAGCGCCTCGCCCGCGAGCGGCAGCGCGTCGATCCGGCCGATCGCGTCGTCGAGCTTGATCGCGAGCCCCGTCAGGTCGGCCGACGGCGCGGCCTTCAGCTTGTCGATGTCCTGCGCGAGCGCCTTGCGCACCGTCACGGCCTGCGCGCTCTGCGAGGTCGCGAGCCGTGCGTCGGCGTTCTGCAGCGCGATCAGCGCGAGCTGCGTGTTGCCGGTGAGCTGCAGCTGCTGGCTCGCGCTCGACAGCATCTGGTCGATCTCCTCGAGCATCCAGGCGTCGCGGTTGCGCGCGAGATCCTGGTACTGCTGCTGGAGCGCCTGCTGCCCGTTCTGCGCGTCGGACAGCTTGCCCTCGAACTGCGCGAGCTGCGCGTCCACCTGATGCACGTTCGCGAGCACCTGGTCGGTCTTCATGCGGGTTTCGGCCGTCTGCGCGTCGAGCGCCTTCTGGCGGTCGACCGCATGCTGGTCGAGCCGGTCGATCTTGCGATTCAGCGCGTAACCGCCGACGCCCGCGCCGGCGCCGATCGCGATGGCCACGAGCCACAGCGCCGCGAGCGCGCCGCCGCCGCGCCGCGCCTTGGCCTCGAACGGCGTGAACGGCGGGTTGGGCGGTACGGCCTGCGCGGCGGGACGGGACGGATTGGAATGGGTATCGTTGGTATCTGTCATGCGTGGGGGCACCGGTGCGGCTGTCGCCGGTTGAGCGGCCGTTTCGGCCAACGAACGGAAGGCGCGGACGATACGCTCGTCGCCCGCGCCGGACAGCGTAATCCTATCAAAACCCAATGCGCGCGCGGTCTCCGCGATGCGCGGATGCGGCGCGACGAGCGGCGCATGGCGCAGCGCGTCGATCTCCGCATCGTTCAGGTGTTCATGCGCGAGCGCGTCGAGATTGCGCACGCCCTCGGAACTCGTGACGAGCCAGGCGTGCGGCGCGCCCGACAGCAGCGCGTGCACGCGCTCCCAGGCGCCGATCGACGGCTCCGGCACGATGCGCCGGTAGGCCGCCACCAGCTCGACCTCGACGCCCGCCTCGCGCAGGCGCTCGGCCAGCCACTCGCGCCCGCCGTCGCCGCGCACGATCAGCACCCGCTTGTCGGCCAGGCCCGCCGCGCCGCCGAAGGCCGCGTCGATCGCCACGAACAGGCTTTCCGAATCGTAATGCGGCTCGGCGCCGTCGGCCGGCGTGTGCGGCGCGATCACACGATACGCGTCGCCCGTGATGCCGTGCCGTTCGAGCGCCGCGACGCTGCCCGGCCCGACCACGCCGATCGGCAGCGGGTGCGGCCAGATCGCCGGATGGCGCGCGAACGCCTGGTCGATCGCATTCGGCGACACGAACACGACGAGCGCATAGGCGTCGAGCCGCGCGAACGCGGCCGCGAGCGGTTCGGGATCGTCGAGCGGCGCGATGTCGATCAGCGGGAATTCGAGCACCTCGAATGCCTCGGCCGCAAGACGCGCGGCGAGCGCCGTCGATTGCCCGTCGGGCCGGGTGAGCAGCGCGGTGAAGCGGCGCCCGTCGGCCATCATGCGTCGCCCTTCTGCGCGCTCGCGGCAAGCAGCGCGTCGACGATCTCGCGCGCGCCCTGGCGTTCGAGGTCGTCGGCAACCGCGCGGCCGAGCGCGAGCGCATCGTCCACGCTCGCCGCCTGCGCCGCGGCGCAGGCGTGCAGCACCCGGCGCCCGTCGGTCGACGACACGCTGCCGGCCAGGTGCAGCGCGCCGTCGCGCCACACCGCATGGGCCGCGAGCGGCACCTCGCAGCTGCCGCCCAGCTGGCGCGACACCATCCGTTCGGCCTCGACCGCGAGCGCGGTCGCCGGGTCGTGCAGCGGCGCGAGCCAGGCGGCCACGTCGGCGCGGTGCGCGGCGATCTCGACGCCGAGCGCGCCCTGGCCGGCCGCGGGCAGGCTCGCGTCGACCTCGAGCAGCGCGCGGATCCGCGCGCCGAGGCCGAGCCGCTTGAGGCCGGCGGCCGCGAGGATCACGGCCGCGTAGTCGCCCCGGTCGAGC
Organism: Burkholderia multivorans; assembly: GCF_010645215.1. Classification (GTDB taxonomy): domain Bacteria; phylum Pseudomonadota; class Gammaproteobacteria; order Burkholderiales; family Burkholderiaceae; genus Burkholderia; species Burkholderia multivorans_A. The sequence goes on from NZ_JAAGNW010000008.1 coordinate 58,309, forward strand.
TTGCCGAGCCGCGTGTCGAGATTGCCGCGCAGCGGCCGTACCTCGAGGTGCGGATGGCGCGCGCGCAGCATCGCCTCGCGGCGCAGGCTGGAGGTGCCTACCACGGCGCCCGCGGGCAGCTCGGCGAGGCTCGCGTAGTCGTTCGACACGAACGCGTCGCGCGGATCCTCGCGGCTCATCACCGTCGCGAGCGCGAAGCCGTCCGGCAGCGCCATCGGCACATCCTTGAGCGAATGCACGGCGAGATCGGCGCGGCCGTCCGCGAGCGCGGCCTCGAGTTCCTTCACGAACAGGCCCTTGCCGCCCACCTTCGACAGCGTGCGGTCGAGAATCTGGTCGCCGCGCGTGGTCATCCCGAGGATATTCACGTCACAAGCTGGATATAATTTGCGCAGCGCATCACGCACATGTTCGGCCTGCCACATGGCCAGGCGGCTTTCCCGCGAGGCGATCGTCAGCGTCGTGGGGAGCTTGGCCGAAAGGGTCTCGGAATTCATTGCAGATACATTGCAGGACGGGATCTAGGAACGAACAATGGTAGCACGCACGCCTTGTCCGCCCTGCGGCGGGAAGGCGCGCCGGCCGGGCCCGCGCGGGCCGCGTGATGTGCCGCAGTGCCGCAATCCAGCCAGACCGCAGTTCCCTGTTCACTCGTGCTTTCCCAAGGAAACCCATCGTGAAGTCTCCCGGATCGGCGCGCGCCACGCGCCGCAATGCTGCCTCGTCCTCCGACACCCCCGTCACCGCGCGCAAGCGCGCGAAACCGGCCCCCGACGCCCCCCGCCGCGCCGCCAACGATCCGGCCGGCCCCGCGCCCCGCACGAACGGTCGTACGCGCGAGGACAAGGACCAGCCGCTGTTCGAGGACATCCGCTACCTGGGCCGGCTGCTCGGCGACGTGGTGCGCGAGCAGGAGGGCGATGCGGTGTTCGACGTGGTCGAGACGATCCGCCAGACCGCGGTCAAGTTCCGCCGCGAGGACGACAAGGAAGCCGCCCAGACCCTGGAAAAGAAGCTGCGCAAGCTGACCCCCGAGCAGACCGTGAGCGTGGTGCGCGCATTCAGCTACTTCTCGCACCTCGCGAACAGCGCGGAAGACCGCCACCACAACCGCCGCCGCCGCATCCACGCGCTCGCGGGCTCGTCGCCGCAGGCGGGCACCGTCGCCTATGCGCTCGCCCAGCTCGACGACGCGGGCGAGGGCTCCGCGGCGGCGATCGCGCGCTTCTTCGACAACGCGCTGATCGTGCCCGTGCTGACCGCGCACCCGACCGAGGTGCAGCGCAAGAGCATCCTCGACGCCCAGCACGACAACGCGCGCCTGCTCGCCGAGCGCGACCAGCCGCTGACCACGCGCGAGCGCGCGACCAACGAGGCGCTGCTGCGCGCGCGCGTGACCTCGCTGTGGCAGACCCGGATGCTGCGCGACGCGCGCCTCACGGTCGCCGACGAAATCGAGAACGCGCTGTCCTACTACCGCGCCACCTTCCTGGAGGAACTGCCCGCGCTGTACGGCGACATCGAGGCGGCGCGCACCGAGCACGGCCTGCCCGCGCGCCTGCCGGCGTTCTTCCAGATGGGCAGCTGGATCGGCGGCGACCGCGACGGCAACCCGAACGTGACGGCCGCGACGCTCGACGAGGCGATCAACCGCCAGGCCGCGGTGATCCTCGAACACTATCTGGAGCAGGTGCACAAGCTCGGCGCCGAGCTGTCGGTGTCGCACCTGCTGGTGGGCGCGAGCGACGAGCTGAAGGCGCTCGCCGCCGCCTCGCCCGACCAGTCGCCGCACCGCGTCGACGAACCCTACCGGCGCGCGCTGATCGGCGTGTACACGCGGCTCGCCGCGAGCGCGCGAGTGCGGCTCGGCCAGGGCACGGTGCCGGTGCGCAGCGCCGGGCGCGGCGCGGCGCCCGTGCGCGCCACGCCCTACGCCGACGCCGACGAATTCGCCGCCGACCTGCGCGTGCTGCTCGCCTCGCTCGCCCGCCACCACGGCGAATCGCTCGCGACGCCGCGCCTCAAGCCGCTGATCCGCGCGGCCGAGGTGTTCGGCTTCCACCTGGCGAGCATCGACCTGCGGCAAAGCTCCGACATCCACGAGGCCGTGGTCGCGGAATTGTTCGCGCGCGCGGGCGTCGAGCCCGACTACGCGGCGCTGTCCGAGGCCGACAAGCTGCGCGTGCTGCTCGATGCGCTCGCGCAGCCGCGCCCGCTGCGCTCGCCGTTCCTCGAGTATTCGGCGCTCGCTCAGAGCGAACTGGGCGTGCTGGAAAAGGCCCGCGAGGTCCGCGCGCAGTTCGGCGCGCGCGCGGTGCGCAACTACATCATTTCGCACACCGAGACCGTCAGCGACCTGGTCGAGGTCCTGCTGCTGCAGAAGGAGACCGGCCTGCTCGCCGGCGCGCTCGACGCCGGCGACGCGCGCAACGCGCTGATGGTGATCCCGCTGTTCGAGACCATCGCCGACCTGCGCAACGCGTCGCACATCATGGGCGAGTTCCTCGCGCTGCCGGGCGTCGCCGCGCTCGTCGCGCACCAGGGCGGCGAGCAGGAGGTGATGCTCGGCTACTCCGACAGCAACAAGGACGGCGGCTTCCTGACCTCGAACTGGGAGCTGTACCGCGCGGAGCTGGCGCTCGTCGAGCTGTTCCAGGCGCACGGGATCACGCTGCGGCTGTTCCACGGGCGCGGCGGCACGGTCGGCCGCGGCGGCGGCCCGACCTATCAGGCGATCCTGTCGCAGCCGCCGGGCACGGTCGCCGGCCAGATCCGCCTGACCGAACAGGGCGAGGTGATCGCGAGCAAGTTCGGCAACCCCGAGATCGGCCGGCGCAACCTCGAAACGGTGGTGGCCGCGACGCTCGAAGCGTCGCTGCTGCCGCGCAACAACGCGCCCGCGCAGCTGGCCGCGTTCGAGGCCGTGATGCAGACGCTGTCCGACGAGGCGATGGCCGCCTACCGCGCGCTCGTCTACGAGACGCCCGGCTTCACCGACTATTTCTTCTCGTCGACCCCGATCAACGAGATCGCCGAACTCAACATCGGCAGCCGGCCGGCCTCGCGCAAGCTGCAGGATCCGAAGCAGCGCAAGATCGAGGACCTGCGCGCGATTCCATGGGGCTTCTCGTGGGGCCAGTGCCGCCTGCTGCTGACCGGCTGGTACGGCTTCGGCGGCGCGGTGGCCGCCTATCTCGACGCCGCGCCGGACGCCGCCGCGCGCGCCAAGCGGGTCGCGCTGCTGCGCCGCATGAACAAGACCTGGCCGTTCTTCGCGCACCTGCTGTCGAACATGGACATGGTGCTCGCCAAGACCGACCTCGCGGTCGCCTCGCGCTATGCGCAGCTGGTCGCGGACAAGAAGCTGCGCCAGCATGTGTTCGAGCGCATCGTCGCCGAATGGGAGCGCACCTCGGCCGCGCTCGCCGAGATCACCGGGCATGAAGGCCGGCTCGCCGGCAACCCGCTGCTCGCGCGCTCGATCAAGAACCGCTTCCCGTACCTCGATCCGCTCAATCACCTGCAGGTCGAGCTGATCAAGCGGCACCGCGCGGGCGACAGCAACGCGCGGCTGCGGCGCGGGATCCACCTGACCATCAACGGCATCGCGGCCGGCCTGCGCAACACCGGCTGAGCCCGCGCCACGGCGCGGCCCCTGCGGGGCGCCGCGCCGCGTGCGGGCGAGCCGCCGCCGTCAGCGTGCGTCGAGCATCAGCGCATCGAGTTCGAACGAGCCGTCGGGCTGCACCGCGTAATGGGCGCGCACCTCGTCGGGCGCGACGCGCCACATCGAACGGATCGCCTCGACCCGCTCCGGCGGCGTCCGCATCCGCGCCACCCACGACGCAAACTCGATCGACAAGCGCCAGCGGGTGCGCACCTGCGCGCTGAAGCCCGCCTGCGCGAACAGCGCGAGCCATTCGTCCGCGCGGTAGTCGCGAACGTGCGACGCAGCGCGCAACAACTCGATCGCCTGGATGTGGGTATCGAGCAGCGGGTGGTCGCCGCCCGCGATATCGATGAACAGCACGCGGCCGCCCGGCTTCAGGACGCGGCGCACCTCGGCGAGCGCGCGCGGCACGTCGTGCCAGTGGTGCGCGCTCATCCGGCTCACGACCCAGTCGAACGTATGGTCCGCGAACGGCAGCGCCTCGGCCGGCCCCTGCTGCACGCGAATGGTGCCGAGGCCGCGCGCGCGCGCGGCAGCCGTCACGGTCGCGAGCATCGGCGCCGCGAGGTCGTAGGCGACCACCTCGGCCGCGCCGGCGCCCGCCGCCGCGAAGCTCGCGTGGCCCGCACCGCAGCCCAGGTCGAGCACGACCGCGTCGGGCGTCGCGGCGATCTCCGCGGCCAGCGTGGCGAGATCCGCGCCGGTCGCGTGCACCGTGCTCGTCAAATAGGCGGCCGCCGTCGAACCGAACGCATCCGCCACCTGATCGTGATGTTTCATCGCATGCACCTCTCTGTGCTGGGATTGAGGGGAAAGGCCGGCTCGACGCACTGCGAGCCGGCGAGCCGCTACAATAGAACCCGATCAGTACCGGTACAAGTCAAGCAGTTATTCCGGTATTCGTGCCACCCGTCTATTATCCGCCCCTGTTTTTCGCATGCGCACCACCCCATCCGCCCCGCCTCCCCTCGACGCCACGCCGGCCCGCGCGCTCGGCGAATTCATCCGCGCCCACCGCGAACGCCTGACGCCCGCGGCGGTCGGGCTCGCGCCGGGGCCGCGCCGGCGCACGCCGGGGCTGCGGCGCGAGGAAGTCGCGCAGCTGTGCGGCGTGAGCCCGACCTGGTACACCTGGATCGAGCAGGGCCGGGAGGTGTCGGCCTCCGCCGATGCGCTCGCGCGGATCGCCGTCGCGCTGCAGCTGTCGCGCGCGGAGCGCGCCTACCTGTTCGAGCTGGCCGCGCAGCGCGACCCGGCCGAACCGGCGCTCGCGGCCACCGACGTGCCCGCCACCCTGGTCGCGACGGTCGCGCTGATCACCACGCCCGCCTATCTGCTCGATCGCCAATGGAACGCCCTCGCGTGGAACGCACCGGCCGCTGCGCTGTTCACCGGCTGGCTCGACGGCGAGCACGACCGCAACCTGCTGCGCTTCACCTTCATCGACCCCGCCGCGCGCACGCTGATCGTCGACTGGGAAACCCGCGCGCGCCGGCTGGCGGCCGAATTCCGCGCCGACTCGATCCGCCATCAGAACGATGCGCCGACCCGCGCGCTGATCGACGCCCTGCTCGCCGACAGCGACGCGTTCGCGCATTACTGGGCGTCGCAGGACGTCGGCGAGCGCGAGGGCGGCGTGCGCGAGTTCGACCATCCGCGCGACGGGCGGCTCGTCTACCAGCAGCTGACGCTCAAGCCCGCGCATCGCGAGGATCTCAAGCTCGTCGTGCTGGTGCGCGAGGGCGACGCGCCGCCGCTCAGAAGCTGATGGTCGCGGTGATCGTGTCGCTGTAGCTGCCCGGCGCGGGCGTGGCCTGCGTCGGCACCCGGCCGTACACGGTGAGCCCCTGCGCGACGCCGCTGCCCGTGCCGGTCGCCAGCGAGGTGCCGCTCGTGCCGTCGCCCCACGGGTTCGCGTGCGCGGCATCGAGGTACAGCTGATAGCCCACCGAGCCGCCCCCGCCCGAGCGCAGCATCGTGCGCGCGGCGACGCTGCCGCTCGCACCGCCGTTCAGCGCGATCTGGAACGCGTCGCCGTTGGTGCACTGCGCGCTGATCGAGCCGGTCGCGGTCAGCGCGCTCGTCAAGAGGCCGGTCGCCGTGAACGCGACGTTGGTCGCCGTGATGTTGCAGTTGTTGATCACGGTCGCGGTGGCCGTGAACGCGAACGTACCGTACGCAGTCTGCCCCGTGCAGCTCGGCGGCCCCAGCAGGTAGAACGCATAGTTGAGCGAGGTCTGGCTGCCGCCGAAGCTCTGCGAGTAGACCGTGTTCGCATTGCCGACCGTCGGCACCGTCGGCTGGTTCGCGGCGATCTTGCCGTAGATCGTCACGTTCGCGCTCGTGGTGGTCGACAGCGCCGGCTTCGTCAGGATCAGCGAAATCGGCGTGGTGCCCGAGTAGGTCGAGCCCCAGCTCGTCGTATAGCCGGCGTCCTGGTACAGGTCGTACTGCATCTGGTTCGAGCCGTTGGTCAGGTAGCGCGGACTCGTGCCGCCCAGGTTCAGGCACACGAGCACGTTCGGCACGAGCGTGATCGCGGACCACGTGCAGGTGACGGTCATGGTCGACGTGGTCGTGACCGCGGCGAGCGCGATCGGGCTCACCGAGCCGAAGCTCGGCGCGGGCGAGGTCACCGTACAGGTCTCGGCGCGCGCGGCCGCCCAGGGCGCCGCCAGCGCGATCAGCAGGCCGAGCGCGAACAGGCCCCGTTTCAGAAATCGCATCCATCCGCGTCGTTGTTTTTCAACGCGCAGCGCCGCCGACTCCGTCATTCCGACTCCGTGAAATAGTCGCCCGCAATTCAATTTCAAAAATCATGAACAATCGTATTCAGATACAAACAATCCGATTCCACAAAAGAATTTCTTGCGCCTTGATCGCCATTCCGCAAATGCACCGATCCACACGATCATTAACCAGCAAAGGCTTGGATTGACATGCATCCGGCGTACTTTAATTGTTCTTTTCCGAGACTTATTAAATCATTTTTCAGTTTAACCGTTGCAGCCCAATAATCCGTGCGCTAATCTTACCTAAAACATCAGGAATATCCTGAATAAAAAGTCCGCTCGATTCGCCGATCCGCGAGGTGTTGTTTCAGCGCCGGGAGCAATTCCGGCCGTTCACAACCAGAACAGCAGGAGCGCTACGCGATGAACCTCTCTTTCCGCCCGTTTCTGTCGGCCGCGGCTGCTGCGCTGCTCGCCGTGACACCTGCCCTCCAGCCCGCCGAGGCCGCGGTTTACTCGAACGGTACGGCGACGGCCACCTTCGCCGTGACGCTGACCATCCAGGCGAACTGCACGATCGCCGCCAATCCGCTCGCGTTCGGCTCGACCGGCGTGCTCGCGGCCGCCCTCAACCAGCAGACCACGCTGTCGGTCACCTGCTCCAACCTGACGCCCTACAACGTCGGGCTCGACGCCGGCAACGTCACCGGCTCGACCGTGACCGCCCGGCTGCTGGCCGGCACCGCGACCGGCAACACCGGCACGACCCTCGGCTTCCAGCTCTACCAGGATTCGGGCCATACGACCGTGTGGGGCAACACGCAGGGCACCAACACCGTCGGCGGCACCGGTTCCGGCTCCGCGCAGTCGATCAACGTGTACGGCCAGGTGGCCGCCCAGGCGACGCCGAAGCCCGACACCTACCAGACCACCGTCACCGCGACCGTTTACTTCTGAACGGCGCGCGCGGCGAGCGCCGCGCGCCCTAACCGGAGCCGCTCATGAATGCGACCGCACGCGTCTTCGCCGGGCTCGCGCTTGCCGCGAGCCTGGCCGCCACGCCGCCGATGCAGACGGCCCGCGCCGCCGTGTATTCGAACGGCACCTCGACGGGCGCCCTCGGCGTCTCGCTGACGGTCCAGGCGAACTGCACGATCAGCGCGAATCCGCTCGCGTTCGGCACGACCGGCGTGCTGACCGCGGCCATCAACCAGAGCACCACCCTCTCGGTCACCTGCTCGAACTCGACGCCGTACAACGTCGGGCTCGACGGCGGCTCGGTGCTCGGCTCGACCGTGGCGAACCGGGTGCTGGCCGGCAGCCTGGTGCTCAACCTCGGCGTCGTCGCCTACCAGCTCTACCAGGACGCCGGCTACACGACCGTCTGGGGCAACACGCAGGGCACCAACACGCTCGGCGGCACCGGTTCCGGCTCGACGCAGACCCTGACGATCTACGGCCAGGTGCCCGCGCAGACCACCCCGCAAAACGACACCTACCAGTCCACCATTACCGCGAGTGTCTTCTTCTGACCTTTTCCCGACCCGCGCGCGCCGCCGGCCGGCGCGCGCGCGCCTGCTCGGCGCGCTCGCCTGCGGCCTCGCCGCGGCCGCGGCGCACGGCGCGACCCTGCAGATCTCGCCCGTCACGCTCGACCTCGCCGCCGACAGCCCCGCGGCGGCCCTCACGCTGCGCAACCCGGGCGAGCGGCCAATCTACGGCCAGGTGCGCACCTATCGCTGGACCCAGGAACACGGCGACGACGTGCTCACGCCCGCCCCGGAACTGGTCGCGAGCCCGCCGCTGCTGCAGATCGGCGCGCAGTCGGACCAGCTGGTGCGGCTCGTGCGCACCGCGCGCGACAAGCCGCCGCGCGAGCAGAGCTACCGGGTACTGATCGACGAACTGCCGACCCCCGACGCGCCGGTGACGAGCGGCATCACGATCCGCCTGCGCTACTCGATCCCGGTGTTCGTCGCGCCGGCCGCGGCCGGCGCGCCCGCCCAGCTCGACTGGAGCCTCGCGCGCAGCGAGCAGGGCTGGCAGTTGCGCGTCGCGAACCGCGGCGAACATCACGCGCAGATCTCGGCCGTGCGCCTCGTCGACGCAGCCGGCAAGCGCTACGAGATCACCGAGGGCCTGCTCGGCTATGCGCTCGCAGGCAGCGCGCGGCAGTGGCCGCTGCGGCTCGATCCGGCGGTCGGACCGCAGATCCGCCGCGTCGAGGCCACCGTCAACCTGCAGAAGGTCGACGCCGCCGTGGCCTCGCCCTGAACCCCGACGCCCACCCCGCTCCCGCTCGTCCGACCGTGCCGCCCGCCTGCCCCGCGCCCCGCTCGACGATGTCCGGGCGGCCCGGGCGCCTGGCCGCCGCCGCGGCGTTCGCGCTCGCCCTCGCGGCGCTCGGGCCGGCCGCGCGCGCGCAGGATCTGCCGCGCGTGATACCGTCCGACACCCGCGCGACCCTGTCCGGCTCCGCCGCGGGCGCGCCGGACGACCTGTATCTCGACGTCACGCTCAACGGCGAGCCGACCCACCTGATCGTGCATTTCAGCCTGCACGACGAGCGGCTGTCGGCCAGCCAGGACGATCTCAACGACCTCGGCATCACGACGGCGAGCCTGCAGCTGCCCGCCAACGCGCTGGTCGCGCTCGACGCGCTGCCGGGCCTGCGCTACCGCTACGACATCGCGAGCCAGACC
>NZ_JAAGNW010000008.1:67422-73270 GCF_010645215.1 Burkholderia multivorans
AGCGCGCTCGAGGTGCCCAACGCGCTGCGCATCCCGCACACCTACGACACGCGCGCGATCCAGGCCACCCCGAACGCCACCGCCGGGCGCGGCGTGCTGCTCAACTACGACCTGTACGCGCAAAGCGGCGAGCATGCGCCGATATCGCTGTGGAGCGAGCTGCGCTATTTCGATCCGGCCGGCGTGTTCAGCACGACGGGCATCGCGTCGTTCTATCGCGGCGACCAGCGCTACACGCGCTACGACACCTCGTGGAGCCGCTCCGATCCGAAGACGCTGAACACCCTGCAGCTCGGCGACACCATCTCGTCGTCGCTCGCCTGGAGCCGTTCGCTGCGCTTCGGCGGCGTGCAGTGGCGCAGCAATTTCGCGCTGCGCCCCGACCTCGTGACCTTTCCGGTGCCCGCGCTGCCGGGCTCGGCCGTCGTGCCGACCTCGGTCGACCTGTACGTGAACAACGTGCGCCAGTTCAGCGGCAACGTGCCGAGCGGGCCGTTCGTGATCAACAACGTGCCGGGCATCATCGGCGGCGGCAACGCGACCGTGGTCACGCGCGACGCGCTCGGACGCTCGATCGCGACCTCGCTGCCGCTCTATATCGACACCCGGATGCTCGCGCCCGGACTCGCGAGCTACGGCGTCGAGGCGGGTTTCCTGCGACGCGCCTACGGACTCGATTCGTTCGACTACGACCCGCATCCGGCCGCGAGCGCGACCGCGCGCTACGGGCTCACCGACACGTTCACGATCGAGAGCCACGCCGAGGTCACGAGCGGGCTCTACAACGCCGGCGCGGGCGCGCTGCTGCGGCTCGGCATGGCGGGCGTCGTCAGCGCCTCGGCCGCTGCGAGCGCGGGCCGGCTCGCGGGCGCGCAGTTCGGGCTCGGCTACCAGCTGATCGAGCCGCGCTTCTCGATCGACGCGCAGACCCTGCGCACGGTGGCGAACTACGGCGACCTCGCCGCGCGCGACGGTACGCCGGTGCCCACCACGACCGACCGCGTCACGCTGTCGCTGCCGTTCATCCGCGCGCAGACGCTGTCGCTCAGCTACATCGGCCTCAAGTATCCGGGCGCGCCGACCTCGCAGATCGGCTCGGTGGCCTACTCGATCAGCCTCGGCGGCCTGCTGTCGCTGACCGTGAGCGCCTTCCAGGACTTCCGCCAGCGCGATTCGCGCGGCGCGTTCCTCAGCATGAACCTCGGCCTCGGCAACAACACCTCGATCAACGCCAACGTCGGCCGCCAGAACGGCGAAACGCTCTACAGCGTCAACGCGACCCGGCCGCCCGACTACGACGGCGGGCCCGGCTGGGCGGTGCAGGCGGGCAACGCGGGCGACGTGCGCTACGGCCAGGCGCAGGCCCAGTATCTCGGCCGCGCGGGCCAGGTGACCGCGCTCGCGCAGACCATCGCGGGCCGCCGCAACGTCTCGCTCGACGTGAGCGGCGCGCTCGTGCTGATGGACGGCAGCGCACTGCTGTCGCGGCGCATCGACGACGCGTGCGCGCTGGTGTCGACCGACGCCGCGCCCGGCGTGCCGGTGCTGCACGAGAACCGCACGATCGGCACGACCGACGGGCGCGGCCATTTCCTGATTCCGGACCTGAATTCGTACCAGAACAACCGGATCGCGATCGACAGCCTGCGCCTGCCGATCGACGTGCGGCTCTCGGACACGATGCAGAACGTGGTACCGCAGGCGGGCTCCGGGGTGCTCGCGCGCTTCGCGATCACGCGCGAGCAGGCCGCGTCGGTGCTGCTGCGCGACGCGCAGGGCGCGCCGCTGCCTGCCGGCCTCGCGGTGCGCCAGGTCGAGAACGGCGCGCGCACGATCGTCGGCTACGACGGACTGACCTTCGTGAGCGGCCTCGGCGCGCTCAATCACCTGGAAGTCAGCGGCAACGGCCGCCGCTGCGACGTATCGTTCCCCTACACGCGCCCGGCCGACGGCGCGCCGCCCACCATCGGCCCGCTCGTGTGCGACCTCAAGTAAGCGCGGCGGGGCCGGCCCGGGCGCGCCGCGATGCTAGAATGATCCGCTATTCCGCGCGGCGCGAGCCGCCTTCACTCCCCTCTAAGAATCGCCATGACGTCCCAACTGCACAAAAAGGGCGAGGCCTGGTCGGCCCGCTTCTCGGAACCGATGTCGGAACTGGTCAAGCGCTACACGTCGTCGGTCTTTTTCGACAAGCGCCTCGCGCTCGTCGACATCGCCGGCCCGCTCGCGCACGCGAACATGCTCGCCGCGCAGCGCATCATCGGCGCCGACGACCTGGCCGCGATCGAACGCGGCATGGCGCAGATCAAGGGCGAGATCGAACGCGGCGAATTCGAGTGGCAGCTCGATCTCGAGGACGTGCACCTGAATATCGAGGCGCGCCTGACCGCGCTGATCGGCGACGCGGGCAAGCGCCTGCATACCGGCCGCTCGCGCAACGACCAGGTCGCGACCGACATCCGCCTGTGGCTGCGCGGCGAGATCGACCGCATCGGCGGCCTGCTCGGCGACCTGCGCGGCGCGCTGCTCGACCTCGCCGAGCAGCACGCCGACACCATCCTGCCGGGCTTCACGCACCTGCAGGTCGCGCAGCCCGTGACCTTCGGCCACCACCTGCTCGCCTACGTGGAGATGTTCACGCGCGACGCGGAGCGGATGCGCGACTGCCGCACCCGCGTGAACCGCCTGCCGCTCGGCGCGGCCGCGCTCGCCGGCACCAGCTACCCGATCGACCGCCACGCGGTCGCCAAGACGCTCGGCTTCGACGGAATCTGCGCGAACTCGCTCGACGCGGTGTCGGATCGCGACTTCGCGATCGAGTTCACCGCGGCCTCGGCGCTCGTGATGACGCACGTGTCGCGCCTGTCCGAGGAACTGGTGCTGTGGATGAGCCCGCGCGTCGACTTCCTCGATCTCGCGGACCGCTTCTGCACCGGCAGCTCGATCATGCCGCAGAAGAAGAACCCGGACGTGCCCGAACTCGCGCGCGGCAAGACCGGCCGCGTGAACGGCCACCTGATCGCGCTGCTCACGCTGATGAAGGGCCAGCCGCTCGCGTACAACAAGGACAACCAGGAAGACAAGGAACCGCTGTTCGACACGGTCGACACGGTCGCCGACACGCTGCGGATCTTCGCCGAGATGGTCGCGGGCATCACCGTGAAGCCGGACGCGATGCGCGCCGCCGCGCTGCAGGGCTTCTCGACCGCGACCGACCTCGCCGACTACCTCGTCAAGCGCGGCCTGCCGTTCCGCGACGCGCACGAAGCGGTCGCGCACGCGGTGCGGATCTGCGAGGTGCGCGGCTGCGACCTCGCCGATCTGACGCTCGACGAGATGAAGCAGGAGTTGCCGAATGTCGCGCACCTGATCGGCGACGACGTGTTCGGCTATCTGACGCTCGAAGGTTCGGTCGCGAGCCGCAACCACCCGGGCGGCACCGCGCCCGACCAGGTGCGCGCGGCCGTGCAGGCGGCGCGCACGGCGCTCGGCCGCTGAGCAGCTGCGGCACCGCGGCGGACACCGGCGGTGTCCGCTTTTTTTTCGCCGCGCGACGCGCGGCCGCACCACAGCTCACGAGGGAAGCGGATGTTCTCAGCGGCGATCTTCGACATGGACGGTCTGCTCATCGATTCCGAGCGCACCATCATGAACACCTGGCTCGCGGTCGCCCGCGAGCACGGCGTGACGCTCGCGCCCGCCGACTACCTGCAGATCGTCGGCCGCTCGTTCGCGGAAGGGCAGCGGATCCTCGCCCGCCTGCTCGGCAGTGAAGCGGCGTTCAGCGTGGTGGCGGGGCGCGTGCGCGCGCAGCTCGCCACGCCGACCTCGACCCCGAAGTATCCGCTCAAGCCCGGCGCGCTCGCCCTGCTCGACGCGCTCGCGCGCGCCGGCATTCCGTGCGCGGTCGCCTCGTCGTCGGGCCGCGACGTGATCCGCGCGCGGCTCGACGAAGTCGGCGTGCTGCAGCGCTTCGCCGCGCTCGCGGGCGGCGACGAGGTGGCGCGCGGCAAGCCCGATCCCGCCGTCTACCGGCTCGCGGCCGAGCGCCTCGCGGTGCCCGCGCAGGCCTGCCTCGCGTTCGAGGACAGCGATTTCGGCGCGCACGCGGCCGCCCGCTCGGGCGCGTCGGTCGTCACCGTGCCCGACCTCAAGACGCCTACGCCGGAAGTCATTGCATTGAGTTTCAGGATCCTGACCTCGCTCGACGAGGCAGTCGTGCACGTACCCACGTGGTTCGCCGCCGCGCCGCGCGCCGGCGCCGCCTGAACGGCGGGCCCGCCGCTCAGCGGTTGCCGACGCTCTCGGAGAAGCGCTTGAGCGTCGCGACCCGCGCGCCGATCAGGTCGACCCGCTCGTCCTCGCTGATGAGCGGCGTGGTGCCGTCGCGGAACGCCGCCCAGGCGCGCTGCGCGCGCATCAGCGTCGCGCGCGAACGGGCGGGCATGCGCTTCTGCAGCTTCGCGGCGTAGCGATTCAGATCGAACTGCGCGTGCTCGCAGGCAGCGTCCTGCGCGCACGGCCGCACCCGGTGCACCGCGCCCTTCGCGCCGCCGGGCTGCGCATAGCGGTCGGCCGCCTCGCGCAGCGCGAGCGCGCGGTCGCGCACCGGCTGCAACTGCATGTCGGCGCTCGCCATCGCGTACATCGTGCCCTGCGTGGTTTCGTACACCGCACGCGCGAGCGGCAGCTCGTCGCCGCGCCACGCGAGCCAGCGGCGCTGGCTCTCCTGCCAGCCGCGCTTCGCGCCGGCAGGCGCCACGCGCACGAGCTGCGCGTACGCCTCGCTCATCGCGGCCTGCCATTTCTGCCGCGCCTCGTCCATGCACTGGATCTGGCCGACGGTCGACGAGCGGTCGCGCTGCGCGAGACACTGCCGCATCGCGACGTCGATCGGATCGGCCGCCGCGACTTCCGCGCGCGCGCCGCCCGCGGCGGCCCAGGCGAGCGCCGCGAGCAGCGCCGCGCGGGCGAGCGGCCTGCGCATACGCGTCACGCCCATCGTCGGCATCGTCAGTCGCGCACGCAATCGACGTAGTACTCGACGCGCCCGTTCACCTCTTCCGCGACGAGGCCGTGGATGTCGGTGTGGAAGCCCGGGAAACGCGCGTTGAAATCGCGCGCGAACCGCAGGTAGTTGACGATGGTCTTGTTGAAGCGCTCGCCCGGAATCAACAGCGGAATGCCCGGTGGGTAAGGCGTCAGCAGGATGCTGGTCACGCGGCCTTCCAGCTCGTCGAGCGGCACGCGATCGATCTCGCGGTGCGCGAGTTTCGCGAACGCGTCCGACGGCTTCATCGCGGGCTCCATGTTCGACAGGTACATCTCGGTCGTCAGGCGGGCGATGTCGTTCGCGCGGTACACGTCGTGGATCTGCGCGCACAGGTCGCGCAGGCCGACCCGCTCGTAGATCGGGAACTGCGCGACGAATTCCGGCAGCACGCGCCACAGCGGCTGGTTGTTGTCGTAGTCGTCCTTGAACTGCTGCAGCTCGGTCACCATCGAGTTCCAGCGGCCCTTCGTGATGCCGATCGTGAACATGATGAAGAACGAGTACAGGCCGGTCTTCTCGACGATGATGCCGTGCTCGGCCAGGTACTTCGTGACGATCGCGGCCGGAATCCCGGTCTCGCCGAACTCGCCGTCCACGTCGAGCCCCGGCGTGATGATCGTCGCCTTGATCGGGTCGAGCATGTTGAAGCCTTCGGCCAGCGGGCCGAAGCCGTGCCAATGGTCGTTCGGCTGCAGGATCCAGTCGTCGCGCGAGCCGATGCCCTCTTCCGCCAGATCGTCCGGCCCCCACACCGAGAAGAACCAGTCGTCGCCGTACTCGGCATCGACCTTGCGC